>NZ_CAJAXH010000057.1 GCF_903946935.1 uncultured Thiodictyon sp. | reverse complement strand
GGCCGCAAATGCTCCGACGGGTTCCGTGATATCAAAGATCAGTTTATTCGGCATGACCTGAGCCTTGGGCAATGGAACTACGTTGTTGACCCCAACGGGTTCTCTTGATAAAAGTGTTTAAGTTATTTTTGAATCGTTACCTACCGCAAGCCCCCGTCGAGTGGGTCGCCAGGGCCTATGTGAACCGTGGCATGATCTACGGACAGCGCGGAGATATCGAGAAGGAGATTGGCGACTACAGCGCCGCCATAGACTTGGCTCACGCCCCAGTTGAGCAGGTCGCCGAGGCGCTCGTCAACCGGGGTATCACCTACGGACAGATCGGAGAGTCCGACAAAGAAATAGCAGACTACAGCGCCGTCATCAACCTACCGCGGGCTCCTGTCGAGCAGATCGCCTCGGCACTCTTTCTCCGCGGCGTAGTCTATTGGCAGTCGAGCGACGCGGAGCGATCAGAACGGGATCTGCATGCGGTATTACGATTGGAAGGTGCGCCGCTGGATACACGCGTCGACTCTCATCTCTTGCTGGCCGAGATCCGAATCGCAACGAGCCACTGGGATGACGCCATCACCCTGTTGGGCGATGGCTTGCGGGAAGGCAAAGGCGCCGCGCCACCGTATCAAGGCGACTCAACGGACATCATCACCGCCTTCTTCGACAGCTCGCTACAACCCGCAATCCGGGCCGAACGCACCCGCACCCTGCTCCAGGCCTATCGTGACACCGACGCAGTCGCCCAACTCGGCGAGGCCCTCACGCAGCACTTGGGCAGGCTCCATGACCTGCCGAGCCCGGACAACCTGGAGACCTGGGCCGCAGCCTGGGAAGCTGCGGGCCAGGGTATCGACGCCTTCCGGCTGCCGCTACGCCTCTTCCGCACCGGCGTCGACTTCCTGAAGGCTGGCGGCACCGACCGCGGCATCCTGCTAGACCTCAATCAGGAAGAGCGCAAGTTGCTGGAGCAGGTGTTCAACCTGGAAGCCGAAACCTGATGCAGCGGCATAGCGAAGATTGACGAGGAAGCGCTGGCCTTCACTCAGTGTCGCGGATGCCGATGGTCCGCCTGCCCCACCTGAGCCACCGGCCGCGCCCCCCAGCGCACCGTTTGCGCCATGGGTTCCGGCTGCAAGGTGACGTGTTCGATGCCCAGCGTCTCGGCGGCCCGGCGCAGGGCCTCCAGGGTCTCGGGCCAGCCCAGCAGGTCCGGGACCCGCACATGGGCGGACAGCGCCACCCGCTTAGAGGATAGGGACCACACATGCAGGTCATGCACCTCGCTGACGCCGGGGACGCGGGCGAGCGTCATCCCAACCGTCTCCAGTGGCAGGGCGACGGGCACCCCGTCGAGCAGGGTGTGCAGCGACTCGCTGAGCAGACCCAGGCTGGAGGAGAGAATCAGACCGCAGATCAGGAGCGACAGCAGCGGATCGATGGGGGCCCAGCCGGTGGCCCAGATCACCAAACCCGAGACGATGGCGGCCACCGACCCCAGGGCATCGCCCATGACATGCAGCAAGGCCCCGCGCACATTGAGATCGCGTTCGCCGCGGGCGAGCACCCAGGCGACCAGCAGATTCACCGCCAGCCCGACCAGTGCGACTGCACTCACCAGGGGGCCGTCGATGGTCCGCGGCGACTGGAAGCGCCCCCAGGCAGCGACGGCGATCAGGGCCACGACCGCCAACATGGCCACCGCGTTGGTCAGCGCCGCCAGGGACTCGGCACGCCCCAGACCGTAGCTGTGCCGCGGCGACGGCGGGCGGGCGACCAGCCAGGCGGCCAGCCCCGCCAGCCCCAGGGCGGCCGCGTCGGTGACCATGTGGCCGGCGTCCGCCAGCAGGGCCAGGGAACCGGACCACCAACCCGCGCCCGCCTCCACCACGGCATAACCCAGGGTGAGCAGCAGCGCCAAACGCAGGGCGGGCAGGGCCGCCGGCGCGTGATGGTGGTCGTGGTGGTCGTGACTCATCGGATGCTCCGCAACCCGCGAAAAGGGGCATTGTCGCACCGCCCGGGCCGTCCGGCGTGCGGCCATTTCTGGCACGTATCCTGCTTCAAAGCCGCTTGCTTAAGGACCCGCGCGGGCCGACCGCGGAGACAATGAGAAATTAATGATATTGATACATTGCCTAACGGGCTCCTTTTGTCGTAGATTCGGCATTGTGCGTTGCAGCATTGTCGTGAACACTTCATTTTTGTCAGTTTTTCCACGAGGTGCCGTCATGACTGCGTGCCTTTCCCGTCCCTGGGTCTTGGGTCGCGACCCCGATTTCGGTCGGCGTGCCGTGGCGCAGGATGTGCGTCATGTTTGATACCGATGAGCGTCTGGAGACCGGCTCCACTGAGCTGGTCGAGGGCACCGCGCGCGTGGTCGAGGTCACGGGTGCGGTCGCCTGGCTGGAGCCGGAGGCGACCACGAGTTGCGGCGGTTGTGCCGCGTCGGGGGCCTGCGGGGCCAAGGGGATCGGGACGATCGCCAACCGCGTCGCGGCGCGTCGCTTTCCGTTGCGCGATCACCCGGAGCTGCGCGTCGGCGACCGGGTGGTGGTGGGGGTGCGGGGCGATGCGCTGGTCAAGGCCGCGCTCACCGCCTATGCGATGCCCTTGGTGACCTTGTTCTTGGGTGGCGGCCTGGCCCAATGGGCCTGGGGCACGGATGCGACGACCATCGCCGCCAGCGTTGGCGGCTTGCTGTTCGGTTTGGTGCTGGCCCGGCTCGGGGCCGGCCGGTTGTTCGCCAGCGGCGCCAGCGCCCCGCGCTTCCTGCGCCGGGTCGGCCAGGCACCCCAGACCTGTCAAATCATCTAGCTTAAGGTTCAGACAATGCAGGAATATGTCCTTCTGATGGTGGGCGCCGCCCTCGTCAACAACGTGATTCTGGCCCGTTTCCTCGGGTTATGTTCGTTCATGGGCGTCACCACCCGGGTCGATACGGCCCTGGGCATGGGGCTCGCGACCACCTTCGTGATCACCGTGTCCTCGATGTTGAACTGGGCCGCGCAGCACTATCTGCTGGAGCCCTTCGGCTTGGGTTATCTGCGCACCGTGGTGTTTATCCTGATGATTGCCGCGGCGGTGCAGTTCACCGAGATGACCGTCCGCAAGGTCTCCCCGCCCCTGTTCCAGATGCTGGGTATCTACCTGCCGCTGATCACCACCAACTGCGCGGTGCTCGGCGTGGCCCTGCTGCTGATCGAGGGCCGCATGACCTTCATCGAGAGCACCGTGTTCGCCTTCGCCTCCTCGGTCGGTTACAGCCTGGTGATGGTGATCTTCGCCGGGCTGCGCGAGCGACTGGCGCTGGCGCAAGTGCCCCGCCTGTTCGCCGGGCCGCCGATCGGCTTCATCACCGCGAGCCTGCTGGCACTGGCTTTCATGGGTTTCTCGGGCATCAGCACGGTCTAGCAGCCTGTCGGACTTGATGGCGTAACCGATTGATTAAACAGGAAAACGACTTTTTGGCGCAAAAGAGGAAACTCGTTGCATTCAATCGGTTGCATCACTAAGTCCGACAGCCTGCTAGGCCCCATATCTTAGGCTCGAACTATTTAAGTCATGTGTCTGCCATAACACTGGAGATTCACTATGTTGATCGCGATCGGTAGTCTCACCGTCATCGGACTGGCACTCGGCGGCATCCTCGGCACGGCGGCGCGCCTCCTGGCCGTCAAGGTCGACCCGCTGGAGTCCGATCTGCAGGCACTCTTGCCCGGGTCCCAGTGCGGTCAATGCGGCTATGTCGGCTGCGCCCAGGCGGCCAAGGCGCTCGCCCAGGGCGACGCGGCCGTGACCCTCTGCCCCCCCGGTGGCAAGGCCGTGGCCGAGGCCCTGGCCAGGCGACTGGGCGTCACGGTGGACCTCTCGACCCATGTGGACCGGGGTCCTGAATACGCCGCGATCGACGAGGCCCTGTGCATCGGCTGCACCCGCTGCATCAAGGAGTGCTCGGTGGACGGCATTGTCGGGGCCACCAAGCAGATGCATACGATCCTCTTCGAGGCCTGCCACGCCTGCGGCAAATGCATCCCGGTCTGCCCCACCGACGCCATCAAGATGCACCCGGTACAGGTCACGCTGGGCACCTGGCATTGGCCCAAGCCCGTTGCCGCGCATTAGTCTTTTGGAGATCGAGCAATGAAACTGTTTGCGATCCGCGGCGGCATCCATCCGGACTACCGCAAGGAACTGGCCAGCGACCAGGCGATCACCGCCCTGCCGATGCCGGACAGTCTCCAGATCCTGCTGCATCAGCACATCGGCGCACCGGCGCGGCTGATGGTCGCGCCGGGCGAGCGGGTCCTGAAGGGGCAGATGATCGCCCAAGGGCAGGGGCCGGTCTCGGCCCCCACGCACGCCCCCACCTCCGGGGTGATCGAGTCGGTGAGTGAGGTCACGGCCCCGCACGCCTCGGGTCTGCCGCTCACCGCGGTCGTACTGACGCCCGACGGCCTAGAGGAGTGGGCCACCTTGCCCGACCCCATCGCCGACGCGCTGACGGTCGCCCCCCAACAGATCTGGGATCGGGTGGCGCAAGCGGGCATCGTCGGCCTGGGCGGCGCCGCCTTCCCCTCGGTGATCAAGCTGCACCTGGGGGTGCAGCGCAAGCTGGAGATGCTGGTCCTGAACGGCGCCGAGTGTGAGCCTTACCTCTGCTGCGACGACCGGGTGATGCGCGAGCAGGCCGCGGAGGTCGTCGATGGCGCCCGCATCATGGCCCACGCGCTGGGTGTCTCGCGGGTCATCGTCGGCATCGAGGAGAACAAGCCGGAGGCCCTGGAGGCCATGACCCAGGCCGCCGCCGACTTCCCCGACGTCACCATCCAGCCGGTGCCGGTCCAGTACCCGATGGGCTCCGAGCGCCACCTGGTCCAGGCACTCACCGGGCGCGAAACACCGGCCAACAAGCTCACCGCGGATATCGGCGCGGTGGTACACAACGTCGCCACCGCCCAGGCCGTGCATCAGGCGGTGCGTCACGGGCGCCCCCTGATCGACCGAGTAGTGACCGTGAGCGGGCGCGCAGTGCGCCAGCCGCGTAACATCCGCACCCCGATCGGCGCCCCGGTCTCCACCCTGATCGACTTCTGCGGTGGGCTCGTCGGCGTTCCGGCACGTTTAGTGCTGGGCGGACCCATGATGGGACAGCCGCTGCCGAACCTGGAGGTGCCGGTGATCAAGGGCACCTCGGGTATCCTGGCGCTGGACGCGGAAGAAACCGGCGATGCCGCCCCAGGCCCCTGCATCCGCTGCGGGACCTGTGTCAGCATCTGCCCCTGCGGTCTGGTGCCGCTGGAGATGGCCGCCTTTATCCGGACGGACGACTTGAAGGGCGCGGCCAACCTGGGCGTGACCGAGTGTCTGTCCTGCGGGAGCTGCTCATGGGCCTGTCCATCGCACATCCCGTTGGTGCAGTATTTCAACTATGCCAAGGGGATGTTGAAGACCAAGGAGCGCGAGCGGGCCAAGAGCGAACACACCAAGGCCCAGACCGAGGCCCATCGGGCTCGACTGGAAAAGGCAGCGGCGGCCAAGCTCGCCGCACAAGCCGCCAAGGCCGCCCCCGGGGGCGCCAAAAGCGCCCCGATTGCCCGCCAGCCGCGGGCCGATGAGACAGCAGAGGCATGATGATCGAGACCGCTAACACGAGCGCGCCGTACACCCATTCGGCGGCCAGCGTCCAGAAGACCATGACCACGGTGATCCTGGCCTTAGTGCCGGCCACCGCGTTCAATCTCTACCTGTTCGGCTGGCCGGCCGTCTTTCTGTTCGGCGTCACCGTGCTCGCCTGTGTGGGCATGGAGGCACTCGCGCTGACGATCGGCGGCCGACGGCTGCTCCCCACCCTGGGCGACGGTTCAGCCGTCCTGACCGGTTGGCTGCTGGCCATGACACTCCCGCCCTGGGCGCCTTGGTGGACCGGGGTGCTGGGCGCGGTGTTCGCCATCCTGCTCGGCAAACATGTCTTCGGTGGACTGGGACAGAACCTGTTCAACCCGGCCATGGTGGCGCGCGTCGGCCTGCTGGTCTCCTTTCCGGTCGCACTGACCTCCTGGGTGGGACCGCACCCGCTGTTCTGGACCGGCACCCCCGGGTTCCAGGACGCACTGAACATCACCTTCGGCGGCCAGATCCCAGACGGGTTCAGCGCCGCGACCGCGCTCGGGTTTGTGAAGACCGAGTTGTCACGCGGCATCCCGGTGTCCCAGTCGATGGGCCATTTGCCCGACCTGATGGACATGGGCCTGGGGCTGCGCGCCGGTAGCCTGGGCGAGACCTCACTGGTCCTGATCCTGGCCGGTGGCCTGTTCCTGATGTGGAAAAAGGTCATCACCTGGCATATCCCGACCGCCATGCTCGGAACCCTGTTCGTGGTGGCCACCCTGGGCCATCTGGGCAACCCGGAGCGCTTCGCCGACGGCACCTTTCACCTGATGTCGGGGGCGGCCTTCCTCGGCGCCTTTTTCATCGCCACCGACTATGTCACCTCGCCGGTCTCCAAGTCGGGGCAGATCGTCTTTGGCTGCGGGGTCGGGCTACTCACCTGGGTCATCCGCTCCTTCGCCGGCTACCCCGAGGGTGTCGCATTCGCCATCCTGCTGATGAACTCACTCACCCCCATCATCGATCAATACACCCGGCCACGCCGGTTCGGACGCACCCGCCGGGGCGAGCCACTTGCACCCCAGGGGGAGAAATGAACCAAAGCTCTATCTATCATGGCCTGATCCTGGGGGCCTTCTGTCTCGGTTTCGGCCTGGTGCTGGCGCTCACCAACGCGCTCACCGTCAATGACATCGCCGCGCGGACCATGGAGGACCGGCAGAACTCGCTGGCCGCAGTCATCCCCGACAGCATCCATGACAACAACCCGGTCACTGACACGGTGACACTCAAGGACCGCGACGGCGAGGACCTGACCGTCTACCGCGCCAAGAAGGGCAACGAGGTCACCGGGGTGGCCTACGAGATCAGCGGCATCGGCTATGCCGGGCAGATCAAGCTGATGCTGGGGGTCGGCGCCGATGGCCGGGTCCTGGGCGTGCGCGCACTCGCCCATAAGGAGACCCCCGGGCTCGGCGACAAGATCGAGATCAAGAAGGGCGACTGGATCACCCGCTTTACCGGTCTGCGCATCGGCAACCCGCCGATCGAAAAATGGAAGGTCAAGAAGGATGGCGGCCAATTCGACCAATTCAGCGGGGCGACCATCACCCCCCGCGGCGTGGTCGGCGCCATCCGCGAGGGCCTGGTCTTTTTCGATAAGCATAAAGAGCAGATGACCCAACCGAACACCCCACAGACAGACAACGAGGTGCGCTGAGATGGCAACCGGATACGGCAGAATCGCCCGCGACGGCCTGTGGGACAATAACGGCGTGCTGGCCATGCTGCTCGGCATGTGCCCGACCATGGCCATGACCACCAGCGCGACCAATGGCTTCGGCATGGGGCTCGCCACCGCGGTGGTGATGACCGCCTCCGGCGGCCTGGTCGCCACCTTCCGCGGCTATATCACCCAGGAGGTCCGCATTCCGGTCTATATCCTGATCGTCGCCTCCATGGTGACGCTGGTGGACCTCACGATGAACGCCTATATGCACGACCTCTATAAGGTGCTTGGGCTCTTCATCCCGCTGATCGTCTCCAACTGTCTGCCGCTGGCCCGCCTGGAATCATTCGCCTCCAAGGAGCCGGTCATGCGTTCACTGGCGGACGGGTTCTTCATGGGTCTGGGATTCACCCTGGCATTGACCGCCATCGGGGCGGTGCGCGAGATCGTCGGCGCCGGCACCCTGTTTGCCGACGCCTCACTGCTGCTCGGCCCCGCCTTCAAGTTCCTGGAGCTGCGGATCATGCCGGAGAACATGGGCGTACTGATGATGATCCTGCCCCCGGGCGGCTTCCTGGTCACCGGGCTCCTGGTGGTCGGCAAGCGGATGATCGATGTCGCCAGCGGCAAGTCCATCCAAATGGCCGGCGCCCACGCCGTCTGACGCCACGAGATCGACGCCATGAAGGTACAAGTCGTCTACGCCACGCCGGGCCGCCAGTTCTGGGTCCATGTCGAGGTCCAGCCGGGCGCCACGGTGAGGGATGCCGTGGTGCGCTCCGACGTGCTGCGGCAGTTTCCAGAGATCGACCTGGAGCAGCAGAAGTTCGGAATCTTCGGCAAGATCGCCACGCTGGACGCCCCCCTGGACGACGGCGACCGGGTCGAGATCTACCGCGCCCTGATCGCCGACCCCAAGCAGGTCAAACAACGCGGCAAGGCAACCCCAGCGGCCACCTGAGCGACCGATGACGGCGGCCATACGCCTCGATTCGGTCACGCGGCGCTTCGACTCCGGGGTCGAGGCGCTGTCGGAGGTCTCGTTTGAGGTCCCCGCCGGTCAGTTCGCCGCCGTACTGGGACCCTCCGGCTGCGGCAAGACCACCCTGCTGCGGATGATCGCGGGGCTCGACCCGAGCAGTGGCGGGACGGTGGCGCTCGGCACCGACGCAGCGCTGGCCCAAACCTCCTACGTCTTCCAGGACCCCACCCTGATGCCCTGGGCGACGCTCTACGACAACGTGAGCCTGCCCCTGCGCATCCAGGACCTGCCCCGGGCGGAGGCGCGCCGCCGCATTGAGCCGGCCCTGGAGTCCATCGGACTCGGACGCTTCGCCGACGCCTATCCGGGGGAACTCTCAGGCGGGATGCGGATGCGTGCCTCCATCGCCCGCGCCCTGGTTACCCACCCGCGGGTGCTCCTGATGGACGAGCCCTTCGCCGCCCTGGACGAGATCACCCGCGCCCGGCTCAATGACGACCTGCTGGCACTCTGGCAGGTCCAGGGCTTCACCACCGTCTTCGTCACCCACAGCGTCTTCGAGGCGGTGTACTTGAGCCAGCGGGTGCTGGTCATGAGCGCGCGCCCGGGCCGGATCATCGCCGACCTTGCCATCGACCTGCCCTACCCTCGCCCGCCGGACCTGCGCCTGACCCCTGCCTACGCCGGTCTGTGCCGCGCGGTCTCCGCGGCGCTGGAGTCCGGCTATGATGACCGGCCCACGGACCGCTAGCGACCGCCAACCCATGTCACACCTCGACCGCCGTCTGTCAGTTGCCCCCATGCTCGACTGGACCGACCGGCACTGCCGCTGTTTCCTGCGACTGATCAGCCGGCGCACCCTGCTCTACACCGAGATGGTCACCACCGGCGCACTGATCCACGGCGACCAGGACCGGCACCTGCGATTCGACCCGGCGGAGCACCCGCTGGCGCTGCAACTGGGCGGTTCCGACCCGCACGCCCTGGCCCAGTGTGCCCGCCTGGGTCAAGACTGGGGCTATGACGAGATCAACCTCAACTGCGGCTGCCCCTCCGACCGGGTCCAGAACGGGCGTTTCGGCGCCTGCCTGATGGCCGAGCCCGACCTGGTGGCCGACGGCGTGGCGGCCATGAAGGCGGCGGTCGGCATCCCGGTGACGGTCAAGTCACGCATCGGCATCGATGATCGGGACAGCTATGAGGAACTCACCGCCTTCGTCGCTGCGGTCGCCGGGGCCGGCTGTGACGCGCTCATCGTCCACGCCCGCAAGGCCTGGCTCCAGGGCCTGAGCCCGCGGGAGAACCGCGAGGTACCACCCTTGCGCTATGACTGGGTCGTGCAACTCAAGGCCGACTTCCCGGCACTGCCGATCGCCATCAACGGCGGCATCCGGACCCTAGAGACCGCCGCGGGCCTACTCACCCAACTGGACGGTGTCATGATCGGCCGCGCGGCCTACGAAGACCCCTGGATGTTGGCGCAGGCCGACCGCCTGATCTTCGGCGAGACCGCGGCGCCGGCCAGCCGTTATGCGGTGTTGGAGCGCTTTCTGCCCTATGTGGCGCGTGAACTCGCGGCGGGGGTCCCCTTAGGCAACATGAGCCGCCATATCCTCGGGCTATTCCAAGGCCAGCCCGGGGCGCGCGCCTGGCGCCGTCACATCAGCGAGAATGCCCATCGCCGCGGCGCCGGGTTGGAGGTGCTGACCGCCGCGCTGCCGCGGGGGCGCGAGGCGTGCTGCATCGATCCTGCGACCATCTGAGAAGCCGCGTGATCCGAAATAAAATTTCCCACCACCGGCTCGCCCCTCAACTTGGTACCGGGAGTTGCGCCGCGCCAGGCGCCGCTCGCCCGACGTTCTCGGCGAGCCACCGCACGGCCCTTAAGGGTGCAAGGCGCCGAGGATTCAGTTAGGGTTCCACTTCTTTGTCAGGCGCCGCCGCACGGCGCTCATCAGGTCAGCCCATGCACGAACTCTCGATCTGTCAGTCACTGCTCGATCAGGTCGAGGGGATCGCCCGGCAGCATGGCGCCAGCCGGGTGGAGTTCATCCTGCTCCAGGTCGGCCCGCTCTCCGGGCTGGAGCCGGCCCTGCTGCATAGCGCCTGGCCCCTGGCGGCGGTGGGTACGGTGGCCGAGACCGCGGAATTGCTGATCGAGCCCGCGCCGGTGCGGGTCCGCTGCCTGGACTGCCAGGCGGAATCGGCAGCCACCCCCAACCGCCTGCTGTGCGCCGCCTGCGGGGGCTTCCGCACCCGGCTCATCAGCGGCGATGAACTGCTGCTAGCCAGGGTGGAGCTGACCATCCCGGACCCGGACGGTTGACCTGTGCCGCCACGGACCTTGATCATCGTTCCGGCCAGCGGCGATCCGGCCGCAACCGGAGGTCGAGGCTTTAGCCGGTGGCGGTTTCCGACCTATCCAAGAGAAATCAGTGGAGCTTGCGCGCCGGACCGGCTAACGGCCATGGAAGGGGGGCCTGCCACCCCTGACCATGAAAGTCTTTCAGGCTAACGAGGCGCTCCTGCGCCCGCTCGTGGTTTTCGCGTGAAACCTACTTCACAGACATCGGCTTACGGCGACTTTCACGGTAAAGCCTCGACCTCCTGTGTAATTGCGCCCTGAATGACGATCAAGCCCCTGCCACGTCCCCCATTTTTTTCTGAAGCACAACGATTCTGAGACCCACCATGTGTGACACCTGCGGCTGCAACATCACCCCCGGCAACGAACACCTGGTCCGCGGCGACGGGCGGCTCGCCCACACCGCCGACGGCCGCGCGGCCGTGACCGTGCTCCAGGGCCTGCTCACCGAGAACGACCATCAGGCCGCCCACAACCGGGAGCACTTCGACCAGCACGGCACCCTCACGCTGAATCTCATGTCCTCCCCGGGCGCGGGCAAGACCAGCCTGCTGGAGGCGACCATCGACGCCCTGGGCGGAAGCCTGCGGATCGCCGTGATCGAGGGCGACCTGGAGACCGAAAACGACGCGGTGCGCATCCGTGCCAAGGGCGTACCGGCCATCCAGATCGCCACCGGCAGCGCCTGTCACCTGGATGCACACATGGTCCACACGGCCCTGCACCACCTGGATCTGGACGGAATCGACATCCTGTTCATCGAGAACGTGGGCAACCTGGTCTGTCCGGCCAGCTTCGACCTGGGCCAGCATCGCAACGTCACCCTCCTCTCGGTCCCGGAGGGCGACGACAAGCCGGCCAAATACCCGGTGATGTTCCGCGCGGCGGACCTGGTGCTCTGCACCAAGTCCGACCTGCTGCCGCTGCTGCCCGAGTTCCAGCCGGAGCGCGCCGAGCGCTACCTACGCAACCTGGCCAGCGCCGCGCCCTTTGCGGTCCTCTCCACCCGCGGCCCGGGCGATCTGGGGCCTTGGCTCGACTGGCTGCAGGAGGAACTCACCGCGCAACGCGCACGCCTGGAGCAGGGTCTCACCACCAAATCCGGCGGCCAGTCAGCAGGCGCGCAAGCGGCGGCGGTCAGCGGGCATGGACACACCCATCACCACCATGGGCATGAGCACGGGCATCACCATGACCATCATCATGGGTGAGGTTCGGGTCTGCAGGGCGGAACCGTTCTAGCCAGGACTCTCTGTTGCAACCGGCGGTTGTCCGCAACACTGGACAACGCCAGGTGGCCCGGGTATAAAGCACGTCGGTCCCCTTACTGTCCGAGGCCCCGTGCGTGAACCTTCGTGAGG
>NZ_CAJAXH010000056.1 GCF_903946935.1 uncultured Thiodictyon sp. | reverse complement strand
GACCTCACGAAGGTTCACGCACGGGGCCTCGGACAGTAAGGGGACCGACGTGCTTTATACCCGGGCCACCTGGCGTTGTCCAGTGTTGCGGACAACCGCCGGTTGCAACAGAGAGTCCTGGCTAGAACGGTTCCGCCCTGTTGCGCTCCTCCTTGGAGTTGAAATACTGGTAGATCCAGCCGATGGCCTCGTCTTCACCCCACAGGGGTTCGATCTCGGCGTCGTTGATCAGCGCCAGCAGCGGCAAGAGCGCCGCCTCACGCGGGAACAGCCGCCCCTGGGGTGCGTAGCGACCGAACAGACCGGGTAGGTCCTGGGCCAACTCGTCGAAGACGCTGAAGAGGTAGACGCGGTAGGCATCGCCGGTTTCGCCCAGGCCAGCGCCGGCCAGGCGGGCATAGAGCTGGAAGCCTTTTGCCTGGTAGCCGTTACCGACCGATTCGATCAGCAACCCCCGTGCCTCCGCCATGCGCAGCGCAGCCAAGCGGTTGAGGATGGTAAATGCCTGCTCGCGCACGATGCGGTCCAACACCTGGGTCTCCGCGGTCCGGCCGCCGCCGGACTCCGTTGCAAGGTAATGGGCAAACACCTGCCGCAGGACTTTGGCCGTCTCCCGCCGACTGTCGTCGAGGTCAGAGAGTTTGGCGATGTCTGCCACCTCGCCGGTTTTAGGGTCCATCCCGTAGTCGCGCTGAAGTTGGCGGGTGAACTCCTCGGCAAGCAACGACCGGGCGTCGCCCACAAAGCGCTGCAAACGATTTCGCGTTGGTTGATCAAATGCCATTTGGTAATCCTCAGCCTGGTTGCCGGGTTGTGTCCCAGGCCGAGACGAACATTGGCCTCAACGATGAAATAGTCGGCGGCAATACCTCTTCGCAAGTAACACCCAAATAAGTGGCGGCTCGTGTGGTACCTACATAAAGGTATTTGTCAAATAACTGCGGATGCAGACCTGCGAGACGGTCGATACCAATAAAAAAAACAGCCTCAAACTCCAGGCCTTTGATGTGCTCAACGGCAAATACTCGGACGTCATTGTCTCGCCCCATTACCTGACCCTGTGGGCAAGCTGCAACCCGAATATTAAAATCAGTGAGAACCTCGTTTAGCGCATCGGCGAGCGTTTGAACCTGGCTTTCCTCGTTGACGAAGATTGCGGTAGATGGCAGTTGAGCGACGAAGCGCTCAATCTCACGAATCCGTTCGGCCAGCCAGTTGACAACCTCCTCAGCCTGCGATGCAGACTCCATCAAAGCGGGCGCGACACCCTCGCTATCAACATGCTCCGGCAGGGTCACGTTACGGGCCGATCCACCAGTCTTATGGATGATGGCGCGGGCGAGTTCGTTGAGCTGTCGACTCTGACGGTAGGAGACGGTTATCTCCTTGACTTCCACATCAGGAAGCACCCATCTCATCTCGTCAAGCGACCGGCTTCCCCAAGTCGTCAGACGCTGGTTGAAATCACCACAGGCAAAGAACGATCTAATCTGCGGATGACATAGACCCGCCATGCAGGCCATTT
Organism: uncultured Thiodictyon sp.; assembly: GCF_903946935.1. Lineage (GTDB taxonomy): Bacteria > Pseudomonadota > Gammaproteobacteria > Chromatiales > Chromatiaceae > Thiodictyon. Next base: position 944 of record NZ_CAJAXH010000056.1, on the reverse strand, counting down.
GGACCGGAGAGAAATCCGTTGCCTCGTCCACCAAAATCTGATTCATGTAGAGCCCAAATAATGGCTTCAGTGACGACCAGACGGGTTCGTCAATATTTCTCAAGACACTTGGTTTGCTGAGTAGGTCACCGCCCGCACGAACGATGGCCAACAAAATAACATCAAGCTCCAGGGGATGCAGGTCCGTGGAACTGAACGGACCCTTGGCGTACCACCGCTCTTCCACTTGGCGAAGACGACGAAATGCGCGATAACGCCTTGGTATGCCTTGAACACAACGGCTGACGGGGCTAACGAATCGACGAGCATAGGTTTGGACCACAAGACTGGCGCCGACCTCAGCAAGATCGGTTTGCTTCAAGGACCGATCCGCCAACCACGCAATAATTCTGCCGTTACGCGAGCCTTTGCTAAGGTTACGCTGTGCAGCGAGTGCACGGGCCTGAGCTCGGACTGCTTGCATGTAGGTTAAAATGGCCAGGCCCCGACCTGTGCTGGGGAGATTCATATCCTCCTCCTCCTGGTCTTCCGCCTCATCCCCATCTGGATCGGCAGGCTGTTGCAGGCCATCAATAAAGGTCGCAAGGGCGTCCAAGAAGTCCCTGTCACGATTCAGCTGTAAATTGAGGGCACCTCTGATCTTCTTATCTGTTGCTTCCTTCAGGCCGGAGACGAAGGTCTGGACGCCGGTGACCTCAGCGGCAAGAGCGGTTAGCGTTTCGGTCAGGGAATTGCTCGCTGCGCGCTTGAGGATCGACGCCAGCCGCTGACCGATTATTGCCGCCCCGGTAGTCGTGTCTTCACTCAGAGCCTGTCTAGAAACTAAATTATTGATTTTATAGCAAAAAAATTGTAGAATCTCCGGAATCCATACGAAAATGCGATCTTATTCCGGGTTTCAATATGAATGAAGACAGCATCGAGTCGCCTGCCAGGTATCCTAG
>NZ_CAJAXH010000055.1 GCF_903946935.1 uncultured Thiodictyon sp. | reverse complement strand
TTGTTTCTCGGTGATATCCACGGGGGCGGCGGTGCAAAGGGGCATGGCGAACAAACTCAAGCAGCGGGAAGTTGACGTGTTCAGCATGATAACGAACACAGCCCGCAAGCGGTGCCAGAATTTTCACTCTGCAGCACTAGTTGCCGTGGCATCGTCGCGGCTATAGTCGCTTCCACAGGGCGCTTTCATCTTGCGGGGCGGCTGCTCGTGCTGCCATGGTCGTTAGCGCTTAGGGCGGGTTAGGCGCGCGCGCGGAGCCTTGCTGTTATCCGCGACGTTGGACGCGCCGTAACCCGACAGTCAGCGCGGGAGGCGTCGGGTTACGCTTCGATAACCCGACCGACGGACTGCTCGACCCGTTCGAGGTACCGGGATAGGTGCCGATTGGCGTCGCGGATGGAGACGATTTCTTGGATGACCGGGTACCCGTGGGACGTCCTACTACCCCATCTCGCTTTATGTTTTATACCGACCCCAGCGGGGCCGAACATATCAGCCCAAGGCAACGCCCTGGGTTAGCGTTATTTGTTCGGCCTGGCGATGAAAGGGCGCGATCCAGCGGCGTGGTTCCTTATGTCACGCCCTTTCAGGGCTAGCCTGTTATTCCTCATACCCAGGGCGTTGCCCTGGGCTGGTATGTCGCGCCCCTTCTGGGCTTGAACTGGAGCAAGATTAGGCGGAATAAAGTAAGAGCTCCGTTGGCCCTTGATGGGTAGCCATCGAGACCACGCCCTGCACCGGCGCAATCGCTATCGCCTCGGCCTACTGCTCACCGAGTGCCAAGCATGGCACTCCAATAGGTCAGTGCGAGATCCGGGCGAGTCGCGGGTCGCCCAAAGAATGCTCGGTCCGCTGGTCGTTGACAGGGCCGGCAGCGCGGTGCAATATTGCTGGCGATAGTTAAGGTTAGCGATGCCGCTCGCTGAAGATCCAAGTGGTTGCATCGGCCGCCTTCAAGAGGGATCATTGATTCGACACACGTTTGTGCGGTTCTGGCGTTGCGTTCGATCGCCGCCCGCCGTGTCGGCAAGGGTGACCGCTTGGCCGTCCGGCTACGCCTGTCAGGTTCCTCGCGTGGCGCGCCGGGGCGATTGCACTCTTCCGGCTTAGTCGATCGCCGCCCCTGGCATTCTCCAGTTCTACGGATTCAGGTAAGTCAACGAGTATAGCAATGGCCAAAATCGCCAGACCCAACAGACCGCTTGCCGACGTGAATGTACTGCGGCAGCCGAACGGCTCGCACGAAATCGTTGTTTGCTTCATGCCCGACCCCGACATTCTGGTCGGTGAGGGAAACTCGAAGGCCTATTTGGCCCTGGATGCCTCCAGATCGCTCAAAGAAATGTATGGCGGCGGGGGTGTTTTTGAGGTGCTGCCAAACTATGTGCAGGCGGTGGCGAGAAAGCTCGGCTGCATTCTCACCACCGTGACCAAAACCGGGACTGTGACCGGGCTCTATTGGGCGATCAGTCCGGATGGCGGCAAGACCGAAATCATTGGTGAGTTCGACGAGGCCGGGTGGTCGCATGCGGCAATCGACGGGCCCAAATCGCCAAAAGACTGGGGGCGTGGCACCAAGCTCTTGCCCGCGATTCAATACGGTGTCGAGACCATTGCCCGTGACGCGGATTGGACGATTGGGGTCATCGTGACCGATGGGGTGATCGAGGACGAATCGGCTTGTATGCAATACTGCACCGCGCTTGGCAAAGCGATGGCAGACGGCAAGCGCAAGCCGCTGAAGCTCGTCCTGATCGGTATCGGTAATGACGTCGACGAGCAGCAGTTGGAGCGCTTCGACGACATGTTTGAGGGCACCGGAATCACCTACGATCTGTGGTCTCATGGGATGGTCGCCTCCATGAAAGACGAGGCCGACATCCTGGGTGTCCTGTACGGTGAGCTGATGGACGAGCAGACCATCATCGCCGCCTCCGGCAGCGTCCTGGATGGTTCCGGAACGACGCTGGCGTCGTGGGCCGACGGGCTGCCTGGTAAATTCCGCTTCGTACTACCCAAGGGACAAACGCTGTTCACCATCCATACCCCATCGCGAGACATCTCGCAGGATGTCAGCGAGGCGCTCGGCGCGTCATAGCGCGGCTTCAATTGTCTAAGGAGATCATCGATGGCCCTGTTCGCCAACCTGTTCTCGAAGTCCGGCAAGCGCGAGGAGCAACCGGTTGGACGCAATCGTCAGTTGCCAAGTCACCTGGTGGCCAAAGAATTCGGCGAAGTGGACGTGCGCCGGCTGGGCCACCAGCATGAGGTGTTCTTTAGTATCCTGATGGAGCCGGTCGGCGCCGAGGCTGAGGGCTGGCAAACCGGAGTGGCGATGGACGCCAGCGTGTCGATGCAAGGTTTGTTCGGAAATCATCTGGTCGCCGGGCCGCAAGGGCGCTTGCCAAAAGACGTGGCGGCGCACTACGAGCGCAACGGCTGGATCAAGCATGTCGAAAAGGATGGTCAGCGGCTCAGGATATTTTCCGCAGAGGCATGGAACGATGCCCTGTCGCGTGGCTATGTCGCCCGCTCGCAAAACGAGGTCGAGGCCAAGGCGCGCGACTTCACCAGATATTTGGCCGAGAATCTCGATGCCGATGGCGGCACGACAGTCATCTATTGGGCCTGCGGCGACGGCTCGCAGATCGAGGAATTGGGCGATCTCACCGGCGCCGACTGTGAGCATGCCCAGTTCCATGGGCCGGTCGCCCACGGCTTTGGTCAAAGAACCGTCTTGCTGCCGGCGGTCGAGTATTTTGTCAAGCGTTTCGCGGCCGCCCGTCGCGGGATGTACATTTTTATCACGGATGGCAGATTGGATGATCTGGATGCAGTCAAGGGCTATACGGTGACGCTCTGTGAAGACATCGCGGCCGGCCGGCGCAATCCGGTGAAATGCGTATTGATCGGAGTGGGCAGCCAGATCGATGAGCGCCAGATGGAGGAACTCGACGACCTTGAGTCCGGTACCGACGTGGATGTCTGGGACCACAAGATCGCCAAAGATATGCGTGTACTCACCGAAATCTTCGCCGAGGTGGTGAGCGAGCATCAGATCGTTGCCCCGACGGCCCGCATCTATGATTCCCGCGGTGCGGTCGTGAAGAACTTTGCCGACGGTCTACCCGCGCGGGTCACGTTCAACCTGTCGGCGGACTCGCACTGGTTCGAGTTAGAGGTCGCCGGACGCCGCATCAAGCAGATGCTGGTGGAGTCCTGAATACGCTCGGGTGTAAACCGATGTTGGTATGCAGATATTGCGCGGTGCCGTTGGGTTGGGCGGTTGACTACTGTCCGTTTTGCGGCCAGTCTCGGCCGGCCGTTGCCGTGGAAGAGCAGAGGAATGCGACTCGCGCAGAGCTCGGAATACGGGTCAAGGCGGCAAAGCCTCCCGCCACCGTCCGCAAGCGCCGGCCACCGGAGCTGGATATGCTCGCTGTCTGCACGCCCCCGCTGGCCCAAGGTCCTGAAGTGCCCGGGCCGCTGGCGCCCGTATTACCGCCGATACCAGACGATCTCATTGAGTCTTCGCCGCAGCCGACCGACCAGGGAGTTCGCGCGATGCCGTCCGCGCCGGTTCAGGCAGCCATTGGCGGGGCAGCGACCCTGACCGCTCCGGCTTCGGTTATCCCGCCGGCACCAGCGGTTGCGCCACCTGGCCCAGGTTTCGCCGATCTGCCATCCGCAATGAAGCGAGATCAATTGCCCGGCGGTGTCTTTGGCGACCAGGTCCAGGTAAACAGGGCAGCGGGTGAGGATACACCTCAGCCTTCGGGCGCGACCGCACTTGGCGATGTCTTTACGATCAACGCCCCCGCAGATTCCGTCGCAGCAGGCACTCATGATAAGCCTCGATCCCAGTTGAGCGGTCTATTCGGCGGGCTATCGGTGCAGTCGGCGTCGGCTGGCGGAGATCCCCGCGAGACTGAACAGGCGGGCTTGAGAAGACACCGCTCAATCTCAGACGCGGGGCTACCCGATCTCTTTAACGACCCGCAGGCGAGCGCCGAGCCTGTTCAGTCGGCGGGCGTCGAAGCGGACGATTCGAGCCGCACACTGATACCAGGGAGTGACCCGTCTGAGTCCAAGCCACGGCGTCGCGCGTTTGCACTGGATCAGCGGCTTCCTGGTATCTTCGGTGGCGGCGGTGAAAAGCACTGAGCCGGCGAGTGCGAAATAGGGGACGTAGGCCTTAAATCATGATTCAGTCACCGGCGCTCCCGGTTTTCAAGGCGCAGAGTGCCTGACACAGGCGTGACACCGCTCGAGCGGTGTCACGAGAGCGGTCGCCGGTCCGCGCAGCGGACCCTACGGTCTAAAGGGCTGGTTCCGTTGGCCATTGACCGGCAGCCACCGTCACCACGCCCTGCACCGGTGCAATCGCAATCCCCTCGGCCGGCGGCGGAACCGCCTGCGGTTCAGCCAATCCAAGTGCAATGGCGGCATTCCAATACGGAAAGTTGACCCCTGACTGGCAGGCATAGAGCAGCCCGCCCGACATCCGCGCATTGATCTCCAGCAGGTGCGCGAGCCCATTCTGGTCCTTGAACTGGCAATTGAAGACCCCGTCCAGACCATAGCGCTCGGTGAGCAGCCGCGCATAATCGACGGCGGGGCCTGCCGTTTCCAATAGCTGGTGCCGCCCCTTCTTCGCCCGCGCCACCGCGGCGACCAACCGCCCGGCGACCGCCAGGCAATCCACCGACCGCTCGGTGTCGGGCAGGAAGGGCATCAGCAGGAGCTCGAAGCGGCGCCGCGTGCGCTCCAGGGCGCTGCGGTAGGCGTGGAGCGAGATGACGCTCGGCTCGACACCGAGCAGTGTGTCGTAATCGTCGGCGGTCTCACTCAGGATGCGAAAGCCGGCCCCGTAGATGCCCACGGTCGGCTTGACGCACAGGCGTGGGTGGCGGGTACTGAGATCGGCGTAGGCGTCGTCGAAGGCGTCCAACGAATCGACCACCCGGTACGCCGGGAGCGGGATCGGCGTCCCCACCAGGTCCCGGTAGAGGGCGTCCTTGTGGTCGAACAGGGCCAGCGTCGCCGGTGCAAAGGCCTGGATGCGCGTACCCACCGCAGCGAATGCCGCGCCGGCCGCGGCCAGGGCGCGGGCACGGCGGCTGGGGATAAAGAGTTGTACCTCGTAGCGGCGGCAGACTCCGAGACACCACGCGACATAGTCGGCATCGCTCAAGCTCCCGGCGGGCTCGACCAAGGCCAGATCGGCCGCCGCCAGCACCGGGGCCTGCGGTTCGCCGTGACTCGCCAGCACCCGCAGGGCGCCGCCGGCGGCCTCGCGGATCAGCCGCACGGCGTCATAGGTGTTCGACAGTCCGCTGTTGTACCAGAGCAGTGGCGCAGAATCAGTCATCCTACATCCCGCAATTGCTCACGCCAAGGCGCCAAGC
>NZ_CAJAXH010000054.1 GCF_903946935.1 uncultured Thiodictyon sp. | reverse complement strand
TCACGAAGGTTCACGCACGGGGCCTCGGACAGTAAGGGGACCGACGTGCTTTATACCCGGGCCACCTGGCGTTGTCCAGTGTTGCGGACAACCGCCGGTTGCAACAGAGAGTCCTGGCTAGAACGGTTCCGCCCTGGGGGCTGGCCGTGCCGGGCCGAGCGATTCTTAAGCCTGCCGCATTGGGGCGGCGTGCGGTGGTCGATGGCCGCCGGGTTCGGTTTGCCGGCGGCCGGTGTCTAGGTCTTGTCCCAGTAGTCAGAGGGGCCGGTGGTGCTCCACCAGATCAGTCCCAGGGGTCCACCGATGACCACCGCCGCAAAGAGAGCGAAGAGTGTCCAGATCATGTGCGTCTACCTCTGATTGTGACATCGCGGCATCGCTAACGCGTGCCACGCTTGTCTGCGCCGATTCTTGGATCGGCTTGAGTCGCGCTGGAAGTGACCTCCATACCTGGTCGATCTTGGACGGGTGGCCGCCGCAATTCTGTGAACTAGTTCACAGAAACGGGGTCCCGGAGCACGGTCTTGATCGCCATATTAGGGTTAGGTCCAGTCCGCGATCGGTGAAAGATGTTCTCTGCGTGGGGAAATTCGTTGCGCCATTTTTATGTACGCGGTGAATCCAGCCAGCGGTTACTGTGAAAGTCGAGCCGGGAGCGCGCTAAAATTCTCCCTCCCCTATTGTGGGAGGGCGGGGTGGGGAACGGCCGAGGCGCTCGCCACGGGGTGGTGCGGGCGCCATGGTCGTTAGCCGGGCAGCACGGGAGACGCGTTGCGGTGTTAGCATTGGGTTTTCTGGCGACCACAGAGAGCAGCGAAAGATGGCCTACGAGAAAATCAAAGTCCCGGCACAGGGAGCCAAGATCCAGGTTAATGCGGACCTGTCACTGGCCGTGCCGGACCAGCCGATCATCCCCTTCATCGAGGGCGACGGGATCGGGATCGACATTTCCCCAGTGATGATGAAGGTAACTGACGCCGCGGTCGACAAGGCGTATGGGGGGCAGCGTCGCATCCACTGGATGGAGATCTACGCCGGCGAAAAATCGACACAGGTCTACGGCGAGGATGTGTGGTTGCCCGCGGAGAGTCTGCGGGCGGTCAAGGAGTTCGTCGTCTCCATCAAGGGGCCGCTGACCACCCCAGTGGGTGGCGGCATCCGCTCGCTCAACGTGACGATGCGTCAAGAGTTGGACCTGTATGTCTGCCTGCGCCCGGTGCGTTACTTCACCGGGACGCCGAGCCCATTGAAGGAGCCCGAGCATACCGATATGGTGATCTTCCGTGAGAATTCGGAGGACATCTATGCCGGCATCGAGTGGCAGGAGGGGACCCCGGAGGTCAAAAAGGTCATCGAGTTCCTGCAGCGCGAGATGGGCGTGACCAAGATCCGCTTCCCTGAGACCTCCGGGATCGGTATCAAGCCGGTCTCCCGCGAGGGTACGCAGCGCCTGGTGCGCAAGGCGATCCAGTACGCCATCGATAACGATCGCGCCTCGGTCACCTTGGTACACAAGGGCAACATCATGAAGTTCACCGAGGGGGCCTTCAAGCAGTGGGGCTATGACCTGGCGAAGTCCGAGTTCGGGGCAGTGGAGATGGACGGCGGGCCCTGGTGCCGGTTCAAGAACACGAAGACCGGTCGCGACATCGTGATCAAGGACGTGATCGCGGACGCCTTCCTCCAGCAGATCCTGCTGCGTCCCAAGGACTACGACGTGATTGCCACCCTCAACCTCAACGGCGACTATATCTCCGATGCGCTGGCCGCCCAGGTCGGCGGCATCGGGATGGCGCCCGGGGCCAACCTGTCTGACTCGGTGGCCATGTTCGAGGCGACCCATGGTACCGCCCCCAAATATGCGGGTAAGGACCAGGTGAATCCCAGTTCGCTGCTGCTCTCGGCTGAAATGATGTTGCGCCACATGGGATGGACCGAAGCCGCCGACCTGATCATCAAGGGTGTGGAGGGGGCCATTGCGGCCAAGACCGTGACCTATGACCTGGAGCGCTTGATGCCCGGGGCGACCAAGCTCAGTTGTTCGGGTTTCGGCGCGGCGGTGATTGCCGCCATGTAAGGGGCGGCGGCGCCCTCCCCCGGCGGTAGTGGCCGGCGCCCTGGTGCCGGGCGCCGCGGGGCTTGGTGTTACCGCGTGAGCTTAGGGGAGCTTTCGCGTCTTTGTCGTCGCGTCTGACCCCATCCCTTGATTCCGGCCAGCGGCGCCATACCTCATAGTATAATGGACTGATTTTCCAGCCCAAACCGGCGGGAGGCTCAGTGTGAGGCACCGCCGGGTCGCGCTCCCCAGGCGTCAGTCTGGTCACGCTTGCGTAGCCAGGTGATGCCGCGGCGGGGGCTGGCACCCCCACAGGGCGATGATCGGCGTCGCACCAAGACGAAAATTGTTTAGAATCCGGAGCCATGAGCGAGCAGAACCCGAATGAGGAGCGTGAATCCGGGCTGGCGGTCCAGGAGGCCCGGCCCAAGCTGCGGCGACCGCCGCTGTTCAAGGTCCTACTCTTGAACGACGATTACACCCCGATGGAGTTCGTGGTGGAGGTGCTGGAGGGCTTCTTCGCGATGAACCGGGAGCAGGCCACCCAGGTGATGCTGCATGTGCATACGCGCGGGGTGGGTGTGTGCGGCGTCTATACTCGGGATATTGCCGAGACCAAGGTCATCCAAGTCAACGATTACTCTCGCAGTCATCAGCATCCGCTGATGTGTACCATGGAAGAGGCGTGAGGCAGTCAGCCCGTTGGAGCGGGAGTGGCCCCGGTGGGGCCCGCGGGTGGCGGCGGCGCCTACGCCATACCCAGCGTGCATCAAAGCAGATAGAATCGATTTCCTTAACCCCGCTTGGACGAGTCCGATGCTGAGTAAAGAGCTGGAGTTCACGTTGAACCGCGCGTTTAAAGAGGCGCGTGAGAAGCACCACGAGTACATGACCGTGGAGCACATGCTTCTGTCCCTCCTGGATAATCCGGCGGCGGCCAAGGTCCTGCGCGCCTGCGGCGCCGATGCCGAGCGACTGCGCCGCGAGATCACGGCCTTCATTGACGAGACCACGCCGCTCATCCCGGTGAGCGAAGACCGGGAAACCCAGCCGACCCTGGGCTTCCAGCGGGTCTTGCAACGCGCGGTCTTTCATGTGCAGTCCGCCGGCAAGAAGGAGGTCACTGGTGCCAACGTCTTGGTCGCACTGTTCAGCGAGCAGGACTCCCAGGCGGTGTACCTGTTAAGCCAGCAGGATATTTCCCGTCTCGATGTCGTCAACTATATTTCGCACGGGATCTCCAAGGTCCCGGGTGAGAGCGCGGAGGACGAGGGGCACGCAGAGCCCGACGAGGCGCGTGGCGGCGACCACGAGGGGGCCAGTCCACTGGAGAGCTTCGCCTCCAATCTCAATGAGATGGCCCGCCAAGGGCGCATCGATCCGCTGATCGGCCGGGCGGCGGAGGTGGAGCGGACCATCCAGATCCTGTGCCGCCGGCGCAAGAACAACCCACTGTTTGTAGGCGAGGCCGGCGTCGGCAAGACCGCCATTGCGGAGGGGCTGGCCAAGAAGATCGTCGACGGAGATGTCCCGGAGGTCCTCAACGACGCGGTGATCTATGCCCTCGATTTGGGTGGCCTGGTGGCGGGGACCAAATACCGCGGTGACTTCGAGAAGCGTCTCAAGTCCGTGCTCGCCCAGCTCAAGCGCCTGCCGCGGGCCATCCTGTTCATCGATGAGATCCACACCATTATCGGTGCGGGCTCGGCCTCCGGCGGGGTCATGGACGCCTCCAACCTGATCAAGCCGGTGCTGGCCTCGGGCGACCTGCGCTGTATCGGCTCGACCACCTATCAGGAATACCGCGGCATCTTCGAGAAGGACCGGGCACTGGCCCGGCGCTTCCAGAAGATCGACGTCGAGGAGCCGAGCGTCGAGGAGACTATCGAGATCCTGAAGGGTCTCAAGTCACGCTTCGAATCGCATCATCAGGTCACGTATACCAATCCCGCACTGCGGGCCGCCGCCGAACTCTCCAACCGCTACATCAATGACCGGCACCTGCCCGACAAGGCCATCGACGTGATCGACGAGGCCGGGGCCAATGTCCAACTGATGAGCCCAGCCAAGCGCAAGAAGCGGATCGATGTGGCTGACGTCGAGTCGATCATTGCCAAGATGGCGCGCATCCCGCCGAAGAAGGTCTCGGCCTCGGACACCGAGTCGCTGCGTAACCTCGACCGCGATCTCAAGATGGTGGTCTATGGCCAGGAGCCGGCCATTGAGGCCCTGACCGCGGCCATCCGCATGAATCGCTCAGGGCTGGGGCACGAGGAGAAACCCATCGGGTCCTTCCTCTTTACCGGCCCCACCGGGGTGGGCAAGACCGAGGTGACCCGTCAGCTCGCCCGCATCCTGGGGATGGAGCTGATCCGTTTCGACATGTCCGAATACATGGAACGCCACACGGTCTCGCGGCTCATCGGCGCGCCCCCCGGCTATGTCGGTTTCGATCAGGGCGGGCTGCTCACCGAGGAGATCAATAAGCATCCGCACGCGGTCTTGTTGATGGACGAGATCGAAAAGGCGCACCCGGACGTCTTCAACCTGCTGCTCCAGGTCATGGACCACGGCACCCTCACGGACAACAACGGACGCAAGGCCGATTTCCGCAATGTGGTGTTGGTGATGACCACCAATGCCGGCGCGGACGAGACGGCGCGCCGCTCGATGGGCTTTGCCGAGCAGGACCATTCCACCGACGGGCTGGAGGCACTCAAGCGTTATTTCACACCCGAGTTCCGCAACCGACTCGACGCGGTGGTGCAGTTCAGTCCCTTAGGTCCCGAGACCATCAAGAGCGTGGTCGACAAGTTCATCTTTGAGCTGGAACACCAACTCCTGGACAAGAAGGTGTTCCTGAGTGTCGATGCGGCGGCCCGCAGTTGGATCGCCGAGAAGGGCTATGACCCGCTGATGGGTGCGCGACCGATGGCCCGCGTGATCCAGAACCACATCAAGAAGCCCTTGGCGAACGAGCTGCTGTTCGGGTCGCTGGTCGGCGGCGGCACGGTGCGGGTCGGGGTGGAGGGCGATGGGCTCGGCTTCGAGATCGAATCGGCCAAGGCCTTGGCTGATTCGCGTGCCTGATCGAGGAATGTTTCTGGCAAGTGCAGGCGCTACGGGATGTCGGGAGCCGCGCGGCCGGGGGCGGTGCCGCCGCTTACGCCGTGGTGGCGGTCGCCGAGGGTGTGCCTAACCGGCCGCGGGAGACATCCACCCACCGATCCCTGGACCGCGGCGCGGAGTCGATGCGCAGCTGATAGTGGGGCGCCGCGGCCTTGTTGGGGGCGATACTGGCAGGTCAATTGTTGTAGAATGCATTCCCCTGGGGATTTACAGTCAGTTAGTTGGCGATTCGATCCACTCGTCTGTTTCGGTAATACAACGGCTTAGATCCATGCGGTCTAGGTCGTTTTTCGTTTGGGTCACTGGCTTGATCGTCATTGCGGCCAGGGTCCTCGCGGCAGCCCGTCGCGGCCAGGGGGCCGCTCCTACGCCGTTGGGGTGGCCTCGCTCGGGTGCGTATCCAGTTCGCCGCCTCTCAAGTCATGCGATATAACACAGTGGGATAGCCATTAAATGCTGCTGATGATCGACAACTACGACTCCTTCACCTACAACCTGGTCCAGTACCTGGGCGAGTTGGGGGCGGAGGTGCGGGTGGTGCGCAACGACGAGCTGACCGTCGCTGAGGTCGCGGCACTCAACGCCGAGCGCATCGTGATCTCACCCGGTCCCTGTACACCCAACGAAGCGGGGATCTCGGTGGCGCTGATCCAGGAGATGGCCGGGCGGGTGCCGATCCTGGGGGTCTGCCTGGGGCATCAGTCCATCGGTCAGGCCTTCGGCGGGCACATCGTCAAGGCGCGCCAGGTCATGCACGGCAAGACCTCGCCGATCCATCACTCCGATCAAGGCGTGTTCAGCGGACTCGCCAACCCCTTCGCGGCGACCCGCTATCACTCGCTGGTGATCGAGCGCGACAGCCTCCCTGACTGCCTGGAGGTCACCGCCTGGACCGCGACCGCGGACGGCGCGGTCGAGGAGATCATGGGCGTGCGTCATCGCGAACTAGCGATTCAGGGGGTCCAGTTCCACCCCGAGTCGATCCTGACGCAGCACGGGCACGACCTGCTCAAGAATTTCATTGAGGGGCGCTAGGACACATGGATATCAAGGCAGCCATCACCTCCTGCGTGGAGGGCAAGGACCTGAATCTGGAGCAGATGACGGCGGTCATGCGCACCATCATGACCGGCGGGGCGACGGCGGCCCAGATTGCCGGCTTTCTGGTGGCCCTGCGACTGAAGGGCGAGTCGGTCGCGGAGATCGCCGCGGCGGCCGGGGTCATGCGTGAACTGGCGGCGGGGGTCGACATCGGCGGGCTCGACTACCCGGTGGACATCGTCGGCACCGGCGGGGATGCCAGCGGGACCTTCAATGTGTCGACCACCGCGATGTTCGTTGCCGCGGCGGCCGGCTGTCACGTCGCCAAACACGGCAACCGCTCGGTGTCGAGCAAGTCGGGCGCGGCGGACGTGCTGGAGGCGGCGGGGGTGCGGCTCGAACTCACCCCGGCGCAGGTCGAGCGCTGCGTGCGCGAGGTGGGGGTCGGGTTCATGTTCGCCCCCGGCCACCACAGCGCCATGAAGCACACGGGCGGCCCCCGGCGCGAACTGGGGATCAGGACGATCTTCAATGTACTGGGTCCGCTGACCAACCCCGCCGGGGTGCCCAATCAGTTGCTTGGGGCCTTCAGCGAGTCACTGCTGCAACCCCTGGCGGAGGTGCTCCAGCGCCTGGGCAGTCGCCACGTGCTGGTGGTCCACGCCCGCGACGGTTTGGACGAGATCAGCATCGGGGCCGAGACCGAGGTGGCCGAGCTCAAGCACGGCGAGATCCGCCGCTACCAGATCGGCCCGGAACGCTTTGGCCTGACCCGCGCCGGGCTCGATGTCATCCGGGTCTCGGACCCCGCCGGCAGTCTGGCCATGTTGCGCGGCGTGCTCGCCAACCAGCCGGGCGCGGCGCGCGACATCGTCCAGCTCAACGCCGGTGCCGCCATCTATGCGGCTGGCCGCGCCGATAGCCTGGAGGATGGGATGCGGTGCGCGGATGAGGCGATCGCGAGCGGCGAGGCGCAGCGGCGCTTCGACCACCTGGTGGCACTGACGCGTGAACTGGTCTGAGAGCATCATGCACACATCGGACACCCCCGACATCCTGAAGAAGATCTGTCACCGCAAGGTCGAGGAGGTCGCGGCCCGCGCCGCGCGCCTGCCGCTCCCGGAGTTGACCGCCCGGCTGGCCGATGCGTCCGCCCCCCGCGGCTTTGCGGCGGCGCTGGACGCTCGGGTCCAGGCCGGCCAACCGGCGGTGATCGCCGAGATCAAGCGCGCCAGCCCGAGCAAGGGCGTGCTACGGGCCGACTTCCACCCGGCCGAGCTGGCCTTGAGCTATGCGCGGGGCGGGGCGGCCTGTCTCTCGGTCTTGACCGACGTGGACTTTTTTCAGGGCTGCGACGCCTATCTTGAGGCCGCGCGCGCCGCCTGCACCCTGCCGGTGATCCGCAAGGATTTCATCATCGACCCCTACCAGGTGCATGAGGCGCGGGTGTTGGGTGCCGACTGCATCCTGCTGATCGCCGCCTGTCTGGACGATGCGCGCCTTGCCGATCTCAGCGCCCTGGCCCAGGGGCTCGGCCTGGATGTGCTGGTGGAGGTCCACGACGCCGCCGAGCTGGCGCGGGCGCTGGCGGTGCCTGGGCGCCTGATCGGCATCAATAATCGCAACCTGCGGACCTTCGAGGTGAGCCTGGAGACGACCCTGTGGCTCCTTGACTCGGTGCCGACAGACCGGTTGCTGGTCACCGAGAGCGGCATCCTGGGGGCGGAGGACGTGGCCCTGATGCGCCGCCACGGCGTCCATGCCTTCCTGGTGGGCGAGGCTTTTATGCGCGCGCCCGACCCGGGGGCTGAACTGGCCCGGCTCTTTTTCTAATTCCTCGTTCCCAAGCTGCGAGGGCTCAACGTAAATTCCTGGAGATCGGGTCATCGGACAGTGCCGCCCCTTGCGGAGCGCCCAACCCACCGGACCGACGCGGACCTGGCCCTGGGACAGACGTTCGGTCGAATCTCTTTGCTGCGCGGCCAAACTTAGGCCGGCCTCGCAACGGTCTCGTACTCCACCCTGCCGTGAGGAAGCCCGTGTGACGACGCCCATTTCCGCCTTGAGTGTCCAGGCGACGCTGATCGACGACCACCTGCTGCTGGATCGCCCGCCGGTCTACCCGCAGCTCACGCCCGGCTGTTTCGCCGTGGCGCACCCCGAGCAGGGCACCGGCGCGGCGAGCGACCTGGTCACGCTCGATACCAGCGGCAGCGGGTTGTTGCTCTTCCGCGCCGATCCGGGTTCCAACTCCGGCTGGTCCAATTCCAGCTATGCCCCCGGCGCAGGCGGGCCAATCGAGAGCGTACGCGCCTTCTATCAGGGCGGCCTGCTGAACGTGCTGGCCGGCGGCCCCGCCGCCCAGGGCATCCGCGCCCTGGCCTGGGCGCAATGGGACCCCAACCGCGCCAGTTGGACGACGCTCGGCAGCGGCGCTATCTCGTCGGCCGCCGCTGCCGCGCTGGCCGGCACGGCGCAGACCGAGGTCTACACCGATGCCACCGGCGCGAACTGGGTCTACGGCGTCAGCGCCGAGCAGCAGGGCAGCTTCTTCGTCATCGGCTGGAACGCGGGCAGCGGCTGCTGGGACCTTGTCGCGAGCTTTGGCTTCGATGTCTTCGGCGGCGGGCTCGGCATCGGTGCGACCAGCTTCCGGCTTGGGCCGCCGGCCGACAGCGCCAACAGCTTTGGCGTCGCCTGGAATACCACCGACGAGATCTGGTACAGCGACGCCCAGTTGACCGCCACCGGCAGCGGCCCGGCGTGGAACTGGGTCGGCAGTGGGCCGCAGTGCTTCGCGCCCGGCATTGGCACCATCAGCGGCCCGCGCTGGCCCGTACTGCCGGCGGCATGGGCCGCGACCGATCTGCTGCTGCAGGACGACACCGGCCAGGTCTGGTACTTCCCGCAGTTCCGCACCGGTTCGGTTCAGGCGCAGGCGCGGCCGCTCACCGGCGGGGCCGGCCAGCCGGCCGCGATCAGCGAGCTGACGGTACAGCAGGACGGCGCCGGCAACCTGGTGCTGTTCGGCATCGCCGCCGACGGCCCGCTCTGGTACCTCAGCGCCCCTACGCAGACCGACCCCTCGCCGGCCGGCTGGGTCACCCTCGGTAACCTGCTGGCCACCCTCGGCGCGGCGCCGAGCACCGGATTCGGCCCCGAGATCTATGCGGTAGACGGCGACTGCGATGTGTTCCACATCGCCCGCACGCCGAACCTGCTGGATCTGACCGACGCCAGCGAGCAGGTCTGGGTGACGCAACTGGTCGCCGCGCCGCTGCCGCCGGCCAGCACCACGGCACCGCAGAACATTGCGAGCTACTGCATGGAGGTGACTGCGGTGGATGCCCGCGGCCTGCCGCTGGCCGCTCAACCGTTGACGCTGACCTGCGACCACGCGGCGACGGTGCTGCTGGCCGATCCCGCCGGGCAGGGCGAACTCGCCCATCGGCTCACGCCCGGCGTGCCGTTCGCGCTCATCGCCGATGCCACCGGGTCGGTCAGCGTGCGCATTCAGGGCGTGGACCTGAAGCCGCCGCGCTGCATCTTCGCCGACCCCAACGGCAGCGCCTCCTGCTGGGTGCAGGGCGACGTGGTGCAGACGCCGGCCGGTAGCCTTCAGCCGCTGACGCCGCCGACCTCGATCGCCGGGCGGCTGCAGAACCAGGACCCGACCCGGCCGGTCACCGACCAGGCCCTCCAGCAGGCGATCGACCCGCCCGGCGATCCGCACCTGACCATCGCGCCGCTGATGGCGCCGGGCTTCGAGACCGACGGCCACGCCACGCAGGCGATGGTCGCGATGGGCGCCTGGCTGGACCCGAAACACCAGACCGCCGACGGCCGGCTCGACCCGCGTCGGCTGCCGAGCCAGCACTGGCACCTCGACTTCACCGACCCGCGCGGCCCGCGCTTTCGCGTGCTGACCGCCGTCGAGGGGCAGGCGCTGCTCGCCGCGGCTCAGGCCCGCGACCCGCTGGCCGCCGGGCTGCCGGGCTTCTCCCTGGGCCATCTGTTCGGCGACGTCGCGCACTTCTTCAAGCACGCCTGGCAGGCCATCGAGCACTTCGCCGTCAGCGTCGCCGAGGACGCGCTGCACGTGATCCTGAACGGCGTGGCCTTCGTCGTGCGCACGGTCAAGCAGGCCGGCGATGCCATCGAGGTCGTGCTGAACCGCATCAAGCAGGGGCTCGCGAAGGTCTACGACGCGCTCAAGCACGCCCTCGACTGGCTGAAGCAGTTGTTCAACTGGACCGATATCCTGTACACGCACGGGGTCCTGAAGGCCTGCATCAACCGCACGCTCGACAACCTGGCCGGCGTCGATTGCACCACCGTGCAGACGGCGGTGGCCAAGGCCGTCGCGTCGCTCCAGGCGGGCGTGGACAGCCGCTTCGATCAGCTCTCATCGCTCTTCGGCACCCAGAGCTTCAACGACTTCGCGAACCGGCAGGCGAGCGCGAGCGGCGCGCTCAGGGCCGGACTCGCCGGTGCGGCCGCGTCAGGCGTGCCATCACGGCTGCTGTCGGGCGCCGACGGCGGCGGCGTGCTGGCCGCCGGACAGTTGCAGGGCGCCCATCGGGCCAACGCCGCCCGCAGCAACTACGGTTGGAACAAGGCCAAGGCGCATGCCGCGGCGACCGCCGGCACCACGGCCGCCTCGCCGGGGGCGTGCAGCCTCGCCGCGGTGCTGGCCAGCTTCGACAGCAGCGCCAAGGCGCAGTTTGCGACCACCGGCGCGACGCTGGCCCGGCAGTTTAACCAGGACCTGGGCGGCGGCAACCTGTTCGGGCTCGGCATCGTGCATCTGATCGTCGATCTGCTGAGGGATGTCATCAACCTCGGCCTCGGGCTCGCCGGCGACCTCGCCAAGGCCGTGCTCGGCGCCGCCGCCTGCGGCATCCAGGCGCTGCAGGCAACGCTGAATCATCCGCTGCACATCCCGGTGCTGTCCTGGCTGTATCACCTGATCAGTGGCGAGCAGTTGTCGGTGCTTGACCTGTTCTGCCTTGTGCTCGCCATCCCGGTGACCATCCTCTACAAGGTCTTCAACCACGACCAGGCCCCGTTCAGCAGCGCCGACGCCGAGGGCATCGCGCTGCGCTGGCCGCTCGCCTGGCAGCAGTCGGACGATGCTGCGCTGCCGCTGCCGCTGCCGGCAGCGCCGACGACGCCGTCGCCGAAGCTGCTGGAGGCGCTCGGCATCGCCGCCGGCATCTCGCAGGTCATCGGCACCATCGTGCAGGCCGGCACCGACACCATGACCGCCGTTGAGCCGGCCGCTGCCGCGCCGCGCGCCGGCAGCGACCCGCTCGCGACGCTGCTGTCCTGGGCCGGGGTGATGATCTCGGCGTTCCAATTCGGCGTCGACGCGCCGGCCGCGGTGGACGCGCAGAACAACGGCGAGGGGCTGACCCCGGCACAGGAGGCGGCGCTGATCGGCTGGGCGGTTGGCGCGCTGCCGTTGGCCTCGGACATCCTGTTCACGGCCGTCAGCGGTGGCGACATGGAGCTCGACCCGGACGGCGGGCCGATCATGGACACCATCTTCGGCGTGCTACAACTCGCCGCCGGCATCGCCGTCGCGGTCGAGGACGGCACCCATCCGGGCAGCGCCAGCGGCTGGGACATCGCCGGAGCGATCATCGTGCCGATCGGTCCGACCTTCCGGTTCGTCACCCTGTTCAAGGAGGACGAACTCGGCCCGGCGATTGTGCTGCTGGTGGACTTCTTCGTCGGACTGGCCTCCGCGGCGGTGCAGATCGGCGCCGCGGCGGAGGGCTGAGGGGCGCGCAGATGCCATCGCTTGCGCACCCTTCGCTGCCGGCCCAGGCCATCCACGCTGGCGCCGTGCTGGTCGCCAGCCTGCTGGCGACCCCGGCCCTGGCCCAGACCACGGCACCGGACCTGACCCCGGCCGGCCTGGTCGCCTTCTTCGACCAGCCCGAGTGCCCGGCCGGCTGGTCCGGCTACGCCGACGGCTTCGGCCGCCTGCTGCTCGGCGTCACCAACCTGACCGAGTATCAACTTGGCGCGAGCGTCGGCACCGCCCTGTCCGGCGCGAACCCGCCGACCCATGGCCACAGCTTCTCGACCAGCGTCGATGTCGGCAGCAAGGGGCTTGCGGGGACCAAGGGGGGCAACGACAGCGGCGCGGCGGCAGGCGGGCACCCGGTGCCGGGCAGCGGCAGCCAGCCGGTGGACCCGGCCGAGACTGGCTGGGGCTTCATCCAGCGCACGCTGTGCCGGCGCGACCCGGCCGCGACGCTGCCGCAATGGGACAACCTGAGGGGCAACCTGCCGGCCGGCACCATCGCCTTCTTCGCCCAGGCCACGCCAAATGTCAATCAGCCCTGCCCGAGCGGCTGGGCATCGGCCAGGCGCCCCAGCGGCTATCAGGGGAGCTGGTCCGGTACGGCCGGCTACTGCATCACCGTCGCCCTCGACGGCACCGATGCCGACGGCGACGGCGTGCTGCGCGGCCGCGGGTCGAACCCCGCCAGTATCCAGGGCAATTACCCCAACGAGCTCAGCGACTGGAGCATGATCGTGTGGCAGGGCGGCTGCGGGCCCGACAGCGGCGGCACCCAGCAGATGACCTACAACTGGACCGATCAGCAACAGCGGCCCGACTTCAACGTCAACCTCGACCTGGCCAGCCTCGCGATCGTCGTCGCCGGCAACTGGAATACCGCGAGTGGCATCGCCATGGGCCTCTACACGCCCGGCACCGCCAACTTCAACCTGGGCTCTTACGTCCCGTCCGACATATCCGACGGCGTGCAACTCCAGACCATGACGCCAGGCGTTGCCGTGGTCTCGGCCGGTCCGCTGGACGGTGCCGGCCAATCGGTGTTCCCGGTCGCCATCGCCCAGGTGCC
Organism: uncultured Thiodictyon sp.; assembly: GCF_903946935.1. Taxonomy (GTDB): domain Bacteria; phylum Pseudomonadota; class Gammaproteobacteria; order Chromatiales; family Chromatiaceae; genus Thiodictyon. The sequence goes on along the minus strand of NZ_CAJAXH010000054.1, from coordinate 41,718 downwards.
GGTCAACGGCGTCTTTCCGATGCCGTTTGCCGGGACCGGGGCCGACAGCGCGACCCGCGGGCGCATCGTCGGTACGTCGCTTCCCAACCTCGCGAGCGCCGGTGTCCATAGCCATACCCTGGCGAGCGGCATCACCCTGAGCGCGGAGCGGTTCGACCTCGTCGGCGGCGATACCGAGCACCTCGGCACCCCCGGCTGGCACCCGTTCACTGCCACCGCCTCCAGCGACGACCCGGGGGTCCCGTACCTGCAACTGCTGCTCTGCCGCAAGACCGCCGCCGCCGCCGCCCCGCCGCCGCCGGGCCTCGCCAACCTGATCCTTTACGCCGACACCCCCTGCGCCGACCTCAGCGGCAGCGCGGGCCAGACCTGGACCGCCGCGACCGCCGACAGTGGCCGGTTCGCGGTCGGGCTCGCGCCCGGCGCCGCTGGCCCTGGGCAGACCTTCGGCGGCCCGGCGCTGGCGCCGCTGGCGCAGCCGCAGCATACCCACGCCTTTGCCGGCACCGTAGGCATCGAGGGTCACGGCGTCACGCCGGCCTTTTGGTTCCATTCCACCATCGGCGATGCCGCCGACAACGTCGCCTTCAGCGGCACCACCGACCCCGCCGTCGCCCCTTTGCCCTACCTCGCCGTCAGCGCCTGCCGGCCCTGCGGCGGCGTCGGCCAGCCAGCCTGTCCGTAACCCAACCCGAGCGCGCCGGCTTGTTACGGTCGCCATTCTTGATCCATATAAGTCGCCATTGCGGCGGGGCGAGCTTAATCTCGACGCACGGCCATGCCATCGCCTATGTCGCGCGGATGATGGCGCTGCCGCATGGGGAATGATGGCCGTTCGCCCTCCCTCAGCGGGGGAGGGAGATGATTCGGCGTCGAATGCCGCACGCCGGTGGGCGATCCGGCCCTGACATCGGCCTGGGCCATCATCCCCGTCCCTGCGTGCAGGCGCCCGCGCGGCGCTTGCGACCCACCGTTGCGCGATGATAACGTTGCCCCGAGCCGAGCCGAGCCGAGCCGTTCGGGCGGTCGCATTTCCTATCCGTCCATCCCTGGATTAGAGGTATTAAATGTTCCCACTCATCGGCCTTGCAGCGACCCTGGTTCCGGACCTGATCCGCCTGATCGCCGGCGACAAAGCGGGCGCCTTGGCGCAATCTGTCTCGCAGGCGGTCAGCGATGTCGCCGGAACCGACGATCCCGTGGCGGCGCAGAAGACGATCCAGGCAGACGAGACTTTGAGCGCCGCGCTGCAGCAGAGACTGACCGAAATCGCGATAGATGCGACACGCGTGCAGGCCGCAGCGTCCGCGGAGCAGCGTCGGGCGGAACTGGCCGAGATCAAGGCGAGCGATGAGAATTCGGCAGACGCACGCAGCACGATGCAGGCACTGGCCTCCGCCAAGAGTCCGATCGCCTGGGGCTCGCCCCTCGTATCCATCGTCGTCACCGTCGGTTTTTTTGTAATACTGGGCCTGATCCTCTTCCATGGGATCGCCGCCGTCGCCGGGCAGACTCCGGATCCGACCGCAGTCAACATCGTCAACATCGCGGTGGGCGTCCTCGGAACCGCCTTTGCGACTGTGGTGAATTTCTGGCTTGGGGACTCGTCCGGCTCCAGGAACAAGGACGCCCAGGCGATCGATCAGCAGCACACCCATGCCCGGCAGATCGGCGACATGCTGACCGCGTTGCGCCAGGCCCACGACACCCAGGCCCAAAGCACACAGTCAGCCGTGACGGCAATGCGGGACCTCGCCTCCCGCGTCGCCTCGCCCTTACCGGACCGCACCGCGGCGGCCCCGAAGGCGCAGTCTGCCGAGCCCCCACCGGCGCAAGCGGTAGACGACTTCCCACGTTGCGTGGCGGTGACCCTGGCACAGGAAGGCGGCTATGTCGACGATCCCCAGGACCCGGGCGGTGCCACCAACATGGGCATCACCCTGGAAACCCTCCGACACTGGCGAGACGACGATTCGCTCGGCCCGGACGCCGTTCGCGCGCTGACGAGGACCGATGCCTGCGAGATCTATCGTGCCGACTATTGGCACCCGGCCGCCTGCGGCCGCCTGCGGCAGCCTTCCTCGTGGGGTCGATCTCATGGTATTCGACTGCGGTGTCAACAGCGGACCCCGGACCTCCGTCAAGATACTGCAACGCACCGTTGGTGTTACGGACGATGGATCGGTTGGACCCATCACCCTCGGCGCCGTGCATGCCATGGACGTAAGGACCCTCATCGATCAGTTGGCGGCGGCCCGTCTGGCCTATCTCCGTGGTCTGGACACCTTCCCCATCTTTGGGGTCGGCTGGACACGCCGGGTAGACACGGTCACGGCTGCTGCACTGGCCATGATCTGAAGCGCGCCGGGGCAGGACGATTCGTTCAGCCCCATCGCTCAGGGATAACCGTGTGCAGACTGAGCCGCCATGACCGGATCATTGAGCGCCAATTGCGGGCGTCGCGCTCCCTGGCGCGGCGGTACCGAGGGTCATTGCAGGCGCGTCTGTCACAATTGAAGCAGTGCTACCCGGCTGACCAGACCCCAGCGGTGCTGGAGCAGGCCCGCGAGGCACTGGACCGGGCCGGGGCCAAGCGCACTTGGGAGACGGATTTCCAGGTCGAGCAGATGTTGGTGGGTGCCTATGACACCGGCGCCATCGACGTCGAGATCCAGCGCGCCCTCGCCCTTGGCAAGGGTCTGTTGAGTCGGGACCTCCAGCATTGGTACGCCGGCTTCGATTGGCGCGGTCGTGACCTGTCGACACGGCGCGCGTTGCTGAGTCGCCTGATCGAGGACCTGCAATGGGCGCTGTCGCAGCGGGAGATGATACGCATCTGCCGGGCCGATCTGGCCGCGCGGATGAGCAGACGGTTTATCCTGGTCTCGCTGTTGTTCGGCCTTTTCCTGGTCGGCGTCCTCACCCTGCATTCGCACCTGGTGTCGGCCGAGTGGATGCAGGACATCGCCCTGCGCCACATGGTCTCAGTCGCCGCGAGCTTCATCGGCGGGCTTTGGGGCGCACTGTTCAGCATGATGACCGGTATCCGCAATCGCATCGATGGGAGCAATCTGGACGAGCTGAAGCTCCAGTATCGCTGGCTGCCAGCACGGATGCTCGCCGGGGCCGGCTCCGGGCTCCTCGTTTATCTGTTGTTCGCCTCGGCAATGATCGGTGGCGACCTCTTTCCGGACTTCCGCAGCGACGCTGCATCGCAACAGCCGGGCTTCTCCGCCGGTTTGGAGCTGTATGGCAAGCTACTCCTCTGGTCTGTGGTTGCCGGGTTTTCCGAGCGCCTGATCCCGGATGTCCTGGCCCGGATCGAGTCCGACGTACATTCCAATCAGACCGTGGGATCGAGTCGTCGGCGACACAACCCGCGGGTCGACCCTGAGCATCCGGCGGGGGAACCGCTGGAGTCGCCCTTCTCACCACATCGCGGACATGGGGCCGACGATGATCGTTCGGCCATCGATTGACTTGGCTCCGAGCGGATTCACCTCGCCTTAATTTGCCTCTGGTGCTGAAATCGGGCGCAACGTAAATGCCTGGAGGTCAGACCATCTGAGGCTACCGGAAACCGCTCGCGGAATACTTTCATCGCGGCCAGGGGGCCGCTCCTACAGGTCGGAGCGGCCCCCTGGCCGCGACAGACTTAGAACGGGATGTCGTCGTCGAACGGCATGCCGCCGCCCTGAGGGGCTGGCGCGGATGGCGGTGGGGCGGATTGGCGAGCACCGCCGGCTGGCGCCTGGGCGCGGGGCGGCGCGTCTTCATAAGGCACCGAAGAGCCGCCGCCGGGACGGCCATCGAGCATTTGCATGTTACCGCCGACGCCGACGTAGACCTCAGTGGTGTAGCGGTCATGGCCCTCCTTGTCCTGCCATTTGCGCGTGCGCAATTGGCCCTCGATATAGACCTTCGAGCCCTTATGGAGGTACTGCTTGACGATTTCGGCCAGCTTGCCGAAGAACACCACCCGGTGCCACTCGGTGCGTTCCTGGGTCTCACCGGTGTTCTTGTCCTTCCAGGACTCGCTGGTGGCAATACTGATGGTGGCCATCGCATCCCCGCTCTGCGTGTAGCGGACATCCGGCTCATTGCCAAGGTTGCCGATCAGTATGACTTTGTTGACGCCTCTACTGGACATGATCTTCCTCGCGCCCGCAGGGCGGGTCAGCAATAGTGATTTGTTGCTCTAACGAAACGCGTACTGTGAAGCGAAACTTCCGATGCCACTTCGGCGCTCAGGCAACTGGCAGGGAATTGGACGGGATTAACAAGATTTTCTATTGTGGCATAGGGTCATGACACATCCGGTAAATCCTGAGAAATCCTGTTAATCCTGTCCGTTTCTCAAGCTCATGGCGGTTCCCGAATGGTATCGGGATCTGCACTTCTATGCACTAGCCAGCAATCGCCTGTAAGCTGGCCGAATCCAGTTCGCGGCTGTCCACCTTGAGATAGGCGACCCCCTCGTCCGGCGCCACCACCGCGTCGCGCACCCCGGTTACGGCCAGCAGGCGCTGCTCCAGCGCCAACACCTGGCCCGCGTCGAGCGGGCCGAGTGGATCGAGCGGGAGCAACTGGTTGGTCAGGCGCTCCGGGGCCGCCATGGTGCCGGCCACCAGCAGCCAGGCCAGGGCGCAGAGTGCGGCGAACACGAAGACCGCGGGGGCGCCGAGGTACTGGTTGACCAACCCCCCGGTCATGCCGCCTAGAAAGGCGCCGATGAACTGGGAGGTGGAATAGACCCCCATGGCCGTGCCCTTGGCCCCGGCGCGGGCGATCTTGGAGATGATGGAGGGCAGCAGGGCCTCCAGCAGGTTGACCGCGGTGAAAAAGACCGCGAGCAGGACCATCAGCGGGATGAGCTGGGTCGACCACAGTGCGAACCCCAGCGCGGTGAGCCCGACGGTGGCGATGGCCCCCAGGAAGACCGGTTTGATGCGCCCGCGCCCCTCGGCGAAGATGACGAAGGGCACCATCGCGATCAGGCCGAGCAGCAGCACCGGCAGATAGACCTCCCAATGGTGGGCGGCGGCCACGCCCGCCTTGACGATCGCCGGGGGGATGACCAGGAACATGCCGGTCATCATCAGGTGCAGTGAGAAGATGCCGAAGTTCAGCCGCAGCAATTGCCCATCGCGCAGCACCGCGCCGAGCTGGCTCGCCACCGGCTCCGCGTCCCGGTGGACCGAGCGCCGCTTGGGGTTCGGCACCACCAGCCACAGTACCAGGATGCCGCCGAAGGCCAGCAGGGCGGTGAGCCAGAAGACCCCGGAGAGCCCCCACACCTGGGCGATGGCCGGGCCGATGATAAAGGCCAGGCCGAAGGCGATACCGATACTGGCGCCGACCCCGGCCATGGCGCGGGTGCGCACCTCGTCGCGCGTGAGATCGGCGGCCAGCGCCGTGACCGCGGCCGACACCGCCCCGGCCCCCTGGATCACCCGCCCCAGGATCACGCCGTCGATGGTGGTCGCCAGCGCGGCGATCGCGCTCCCCAGCACGAAGACCGCGAGCCCGCCGTAGATCACCGGCTTACGCCCGATGCGGTCGGACAGCATGCCGAACGGGATCTGGAGGATCGCCTGGGTGAGCCCATAGGCGCCGATGGCCAGCCCGATCAGGAGCGGCGTCGCCCCCTTGAGTCCGCCGGCATAGAGCGCGAACACCGGCAGGATCAGGAACAACCCCAGCATACGCAGGCCATAGATGCCGGCCAGGCCCACCGCGGCGCGGCGTTCGTCGGGGGTCAGCGGGATGGGGGTGGTTTTGGCAGGGTTCACGGCACAGACACTTAAGGTTTTGGATACGGCAAAGGTCGGATGATACCAGCTTCGCCCCCCAAGATGCCGGATCGGGCATGCGCGGCGTCCCGCCCGAGTCGGGTGGCGCCCGGATGCTGGGTCAGTCCGGGGCCGTCGCGTCCGAGCGCGCCCGGTAGGCCGCTGGGCTCAGCCCGAACCGATCCTTGAAGGCCCCGGCGAAATCGCGACCATAGCTGTAGCCCACCCGCTCGGCGATCGTCGCCACCGCGAGGCCGGTCGTCTGGAGCAGCCGCCGGCCCTCATTCAGGCGCTGTTCGCGCAAATGGTCGAAGACCGTCATGCCCAGATAGCGCTTGAACAACTGTCCCAGAGTGGTGCGGTTGGTGCAGGCGTGGGCGGCCAGGGTCTCGAGGTTCGGGGGGGCGCACAGGTCCGCCAGCAACCGGTCGCGGGCGCGGATCAGAATGCGCAGGACGCCCGGCGGCGTCTCGGGCGGCAGCTCCAGCGGAGGTAACGCGTCGTCGCGGACTGGCACGGCGCCCGGCGGTTCATACTGGGCCAGGCGCTCCCTGAGTGCACGGTTGCGCTGTGCCAGCCCTAGGTGGTTGACGGCCCGCAGCAGAACCTCCCTGGCCTCGAAGGGCTTGGTGATGTAATCGACCCCGCCCGCGGCGAACCCCGCCGCCTTGTCGTCGACCAATGCCTTGGCGGAGAGAAAGATCACCGGCACATCCTGGGTCTCCCGGTCGGCCTTGAGCGCCCGGCACAGGGCGAACCCGTCGCCATCCGGCAGCATCACATCCAACAGGGGATCAGGTCCGGGTTAACGGCCCGCGCGTTGCGCAGTCCGATGGCCGCATTGGGGGCGCTGGCCAATTCCAGCCCGAAGGCGCGCATCATTTCCAACAGGATGCGTAGGCTGTCCGGCTCGTCGTCGATGACCAGGATGCGATATTGGCGGTGTCCGGCCAAGGGGCGGGCCGGGTTGGGGTTAGCGATCATGCCGGGTTCACAGCGCGGGTTAGGCTGCCCGGAGCCTACAGGCGGCGCGGGCGTGGGTTTGTCTCGTGTCGGCACTATAGCCGCCGCGTGTCCCCCGCGAGAGGGCGGCGCGGCAACGATCGGTCGGCCGAATGCAATCTTGAACGTCGGCCGCCAGCCACGTTTCAAGCCCCGAACAAGGTCCGCATTGGGTGCGGTCCTTGCCCCCCGGGACCTCGCTCCAGGGCATCTGTCCTTGCAGCGGGTAAACCTGGTCGCCGCAGGTCGCGGTGAGGGCCATGAACCAGCTCTTCGACTGATAGGTCAGCAGGACCTTGGACAGGTCGGCCGCCCCATCGGGCGCGACCTCGAAGCCCCCGCTGTATTGGGTCCGTGTTAAGCGCTGGCTGGCATCCTGCGGATTAACGATGGACCCAGTGCCGGTCAGCCGGCATCCCTCATCGGTCGCGATCAGTCCCCCCAGTGCGCTGCTGGCCGCGTTGCAGCCGAGCGTGAAGGTGCTGACGACCTGACTGTCCGCCAGCGCGACGGTGAACTTGTCGTGTAGTCTGGCATCGCGCAGGGATGGCATCACCGCCTCGCCGCTGAGGGTCACCGCGGCGGCGGCGGCGGGGGCGGCATCCTCCGCCAAGAGCGGCAGCGGGGGCAGGCCGAGCAGTGCGGCGGCCAAGGCCGCGGACAGGGACCTCAGTTTCATGGTGTCGACTTCTCTGGGGTGACGGCAGGATGCCCGCCAGTCTAGCGCGAGCGCCTCGCCTCAGTCTGCTTGCCCTGAGGCGTCGGTGGCAAGAATAACGAGCGAGGCCCACCGCGTCATCCGGACCAGGACCGCCCGCGGTGAAGGGCAGGGACCAATGGATGCCGATCTGGATGGCCTTATCGACGGCGAGCCCCAGGGAGACACACATCGCCAGGCCGATGAGCAGGATGACTTGGTCGAGCAAGCGGCTGCGCAAACCTGCCAGATGGGTCGGCCAGTCCTGGTGCGGCGGTGCAGTCTCGGCGGCGGGCATAACGAGGGTGGTGAACTCTGGGTGGGCGGGGGCGGCAGCGTGGCAGAATCGCCGCCGGCGCGGTGGATCGCGACCCCTTCCAGGTCCATTAAGGCTTGACGCTGCCTCCCCATTGCCCGACCCTCTTGGGGCTGACCGCGGTTCGAGCCTCGCGGTCGGTGGCCAGCCGCCTTGGCCTCTGGGTTGCACATGCCGTTTCGGCTCCCCCGCTGCGCAAAAGGTACCGTCATGCGTATGGCATTGCGATTCATCGTCCCCCTACTACTCGTCCTGGCGGGCATTGCCTGGGCCACCACCCCGATCTTGAGCGACCTGATCCAGCGTTGGTTCCGCGCCGATGTGGAACTGCGCGCCCAGTTGGTCTTCGACTCCATCAACGACACCGTCGCGCGCGAGGTCAAAGAGTCCGACGGCCCGCGGATCGATCTTCTCTTTCAACGCATTACGCGGGACGAGCGGCTGCTGGCACTGGGTCTGTGTGCCCCCAATGGCCGCCTGACCCACCGCTCCCCCTCCTGGCCCAAGACCCTGGGATGCCCGCCGCGGGCGTTGCGCGTGCCCGCCTTCACGGTGGCCGCGCGCGGCGATGGGACGGTACTTACGGCGGCCTTCCCGCTGGGCGAGGACGGTAACGACCTGGGCGATCTGGTGATCGTCCACGATCTGAGCTTCAGCGAGCGGCGCGGTGCCACCCTGGAGCGCTACCTGACCGTCTTCCTGGCACTGCTTGGGGTGTTGATCGCGGGGGTGACGGTCGCGGTCGCCCTGGTGATGCGCCGCAATTGGGTGCAGGCCGTGCGCAAAGGGTTGGCCCCGGTCGTCGCCGGGGATGCGCCCGAGCGCACGCCCGAGCCGGCCATCGCCGGGCTGGTCGCCGAGATGCGCGAGATGCTCCGCGATCTCGACGTGCCGCGCGGGATCTCGGAGGCGATCCGGGTCGACTGGAACCCGGATACCCTGCAAAATTTGCTCAAGTCCGAACTGCCGGGGGCGGAGGTGATCGTGGTCTCCAACCGCGAGCCCTATATCCACAACCGCGAGGGTGACACGATCCACGTCCAACGCCCCGCCAGCGGCTTGGTGACCGCCCTGGAGCCCATCACCCGCGCCTGCGGCGGGACCTGGATTGCCCATGGCAGCGGCTCGGCGGACGCCGAAACGGTGGATCGGCAGGACCACATCCAGGTCCCACCGGAGGCCCCGGCCTATACCCTGCGACGGGTCTGGCTCTCGGATGAGGAGCAGGAGGGCTATTACTACGGCCTGGCCAACGAGGGGCTGTGGCCACTGTGCCATATCGTCTTCGTGCGGCCGACCTTCCGCGCCTCCGACTGGGAACAGTATGTGGCGGTGAACCGCAAGTTTGCCGAGGCGGTGGTGGCCGAGGCCAAGTCGCCCAACCCGCTGGTGCTGGTGCAGGACTATCACTTTGCACTGTTGCCCCAGATGGTGCGCGAGCGCCTGCCCGGCGCCACCATCATCACCTTCTGGCACATCCCCTGGCCCAACCCCGAGGTCTTCGGCATCTGCCCCTGGCGCGAGGAGATCCTGCAAGGGCTGCTGGGCAGTACCATCCTGGGCTTCCATACCCAGTTCCACTGTCTGAACTTCCTGGACTCGGTCGATCGCTTCCTGGAGTGCCGCATCGACCGCGAACAGAGCACCGCGCGCACCGGCGGGCGTACCACCCTGGTGCGGCCCTATCCGATCTCGATCGAGTGGCCGCCCAGCGCCCTCGTCGGCCAGCCGTCGGTGCCCGAGTGCCGCGCCAAGGTGCGTCGGGACTATGAGCTCGACCCCAATGTGCTGCTGGCGGTGGGGGTGGAGCGCTTCGACTATACCAAGGGCATCGCCGACCGCTTCCGCGCGGTGGAGAACCTGCTCGAACACCATCCGGAATGGATCGGCCGCTTCACCCTCCTACAGATCGCCGCCCCGACCCGCAGCAGCCTGCCGGCCTATCGCCAGACCCAGGCGGAGGCCGAGGCCGTCGCCACCGGGGTCAATCAGCGCTTCGGTCGGCCCGGCTGGTGGCCCATTGCGCTGGTCGCCCGCCACCACGAACCCGAGCAGGTGTTCACCCTGTTCCGCGCCGCCGATCTGTGTCTGGTCTCCAGCCTGCACGACGGCATGAACCTGGTGGCCAAGGAGTTCGTCGCCGCCCGCGACGACGACGACGGGGTGTTGGTCTTGAGCAGCTTTGCCGGGGTCTCACGCGAGCTGTTGGAGGCCCTGATCGTCAATCCATACGACAGCAGCGCCATGGGCGAGGCGATGCATCGGGCGCTCTTGATGCCGCGCGAGCAGCGGCGCGACCGGATGCACCTGATGCGCGCACTGGTCGCCGAGCACAACATCTATTTCTGGGCCGGGCGGATGCTCCTGGAGGCGGCGCGGCTGCGCAAACGCCAGCGGATCCAGGATCAGATCGTCCAGGTTACGGCCCCCTTCACCTGGCGGCGGGGCGGGGGTAGCCGATGAACGGCCCCACGCACCCCGGTCCGCGCGAGTGTCCCGGCTGGGCGCAGGATTGGGCGCTCTTTCTGGATATCGACGGGACCCTGCTGGACCTGGCCCCCGAGCCCCAGGCGGTGCGGATACCGCCCGACCTGCGGTCCCAGCTTGAAGTCCTCGCCCAGGGCCTGGGCGGGGCGCTGGCCCTGGTGAGCGGCCGACCCTTGAGCGACATCGACCGCTTCTTTCCCGGCGGTTTCGATGCGGCCGGGACCCACGGTGTGCAGTGGCGCCTGGGCGGCATCGCGACCGACCCGGGGCCGGCGGTCGCGGACGCGCTGACCGGGATTGCCGAGTGGCTGCGCGCAGGGACGCAGGGCATGTCCGGCGTCCTGCTGGAGCGCAAGCCCCATGCCGTGGCGCTGCATTACCGGTTGGCCCCGCAGCGGGAGGCGCAGATTCAGTCGCTGGCAGCGCGCGCCGCACAGACCCTGGGCCCGGACTTTCGCCTCCAGGCCGGTAAGCTGGTGGTCGAGATCCTGCCGGTTGCGGCCGGTAAGGGTGCGGCCATCGAGCGTTTCATGGGGCGGCCGCCCTACGCCGGGCGGACCCCGGTCTTCGTCGGGGACGACCGCACCGACGAGGACGGTTTCGCTGTGGTCAATCGCCTTGGCGGGCGTTCGGTGCGGGTGGGGGAGGGGGGCGAGACCCAGGCGCGGTGGCGGCTGGCATCGCCGGATGCCGTGCGGGATTGGCTGGCGGGGCTGGTCGCGAGCCTACCGCGGGATGGGGTTTGAACCTAAAATCCGGCAGTCGCTCACGCCAAGCCGCCAAGACGCCAAGAAGAAACAAAGCGCTGTGCGCGGCATCGGCATCGGCATCGGCATCGGCATCGGCATCGGCATCGGCCGGCGGGCGATCCGGCGACTTCGCCGACCCTAGCCTATTGCTTGGCGAGCTTGGCGCCTTGGCGTAAGCAATCCCCGGGCTATTCCTCCTTCTGAAGCGCCACCAATTCACGCAACAGGGCCTCGATGTTGGCCGCGTGTTGCTCCATGGTCACCATGTGCCGGATCATCATCTCGCGGTTTTGCATCATCATCGCGGGATTCATCATGCCCATGCCTGGGTTCATGGCGGGGCCCGCGCCGGGGGCCCTGGGCATCCCCTCTTCGGGCCCCATGCCGGCGCCCGCGCCTGGAGCCATGGGCATCCCCTCGCCTGGCCCCATGCCGGCGCCCGGCCCCATGGGCATGGGTGGCTGAGTCGCGGGCGGACTCGCGGCCGGGGCGGTCTCCGCGGCACCGGCCGTCGGGGCGATCAGTGAGGCGGCAACGGCCAGGGCCAGGGCGGCCGGGATCAGGGTCTTTTGGATGTTCATCGAGTGACCTCGGGTAGGATCGAAACAAGACAGGCGGTTGGGCGCGCCGTGGGCTGGTTGCCCATCGCTGACGCCCTTCGGGTAAATGAGGGTAGTTCCCACTGGGACCAAGACCATGCCGGTGCGGCGTGAGCTAGATAGCGGGTTTGGTGTACACGATATGGCTGCTCCACCGGGTGGATCAACCGAAATCCGGCAATCGCTCACGCCAAGACGCCAAGACGCCAAGAAAAAACAAAGGGATGTGCGCAGCATCTCCTTACCCATCCCCCCGGGGTGAGTCACCAACGGCCGATAGCGCGTTGAAAAACCTTGGCGAGCTTGGCGCCTTGGCGTGAGAACTGCTCTTTCCAGGATCGACAGGGATGCGGCTGCCGGTTGTCATTCCGGAGCGGCGACCCCATTGAAATAGGTTCGATTGGCGTCTGGCCCCGGGTGGGCGGCGCTTTCATTCGTGTGTCTTGCGGACTCGTTGTCGAAACCATGATGAAAAATAAGCCGAAACCTTCCGATGGGGTGGTGATGATGGCGGGCGCCAGGGCCCCCGTGGCGTGCCGGACTCCGCCATTGGTTGTCCAGACGTGTCCAGGGTGCCGCGCGGGGTGCGGCCAGTGACCGCCCCGACCCTGGTGCGGCGGAAAAAGAAGCCCATGGTGGCCCTGCCCAGCGACCCCCAGTGGTACAAGGACGCGGTCATCTACCAGTTGCATGTCAAGGCCTACTACGACAGCAATGGGGACGGCATCGGCGACTTTCCCGGCCTGACCTCGCGCCTGGACTATATCCAGGACTTGGGGGTCAACACCATCTGGCTCCAGCCGTTCTACCCCTCGCCGATGCGTGACGACGGCTACGACATCGCGGACTATCACAACGTCTACCCCGACTACGGTACACGTAAGGACTTCAGCGCCTTCGTGCGGGCCGCCCACCGGCGCGGCATCCGCGTCATCACCGAGTTGGTCATCAACCACACCTCCGACCAGCACCCCTGGTTCCAGGCCGCGCGGCGCGCCCCGGCGGGCTCGGCCAAACGCGACTACTACGTCTGGAGCGACACCGACCAGAAGTTCCCCGAGACCCGGATCATCTTCACCGATACCGAGACCTCCAATTGGGCCTGGGACCCGGTGGCCAAGGCCTATTATTGGCACCGCTTTTTCTCTCATCAGCCGGATCTGAATCACAACAACCCGTCGGTGGTGAAGGCGGTCATCCGCCTGATGCGCTTTTGGCTCGATCTCGGCGTCGACGGGCTGCGGCTGGATGCGATCCCCTATCTGTGCGTGCGCGAGGGCACTACCAACGAAAACCTGCCCGAGACCCACGCGGTGATCCGGCAGATGCGTGCGGTGGTGGATGCCCATTATAAGGACCGGCTGTTCCTGGCCGAGGCCAATCAATGGCCGGAGGACGTGCGCGACTATTTCGGCGATGGCGATGAATGCCACATGGCCTATCACTTCCCGCTGATGCCGCGGATGTATATGGCGGTCGCCCAGGAAGACCGCTATCCGATGACCGAGATCCTGGCCCAGACCCCCGAGATCCCGCCCAGTTGTCAGTGGGCGATCTTCCTGCGCAATCACGATGAACTGACCCTGGAGATGGTTACGCACCGCGAGCGTGACTATATGTATGAGATGTATGCGGCCGACCCGCGGATGCGGGTCAATGTCGGTATCCGCCGCCGCCTCGCCCCGCTCATGGACAATGATCTCGATCGTATCAAGCTGTTGAATAGCCTACTGTTGTCGATGCCGGGGTCGCCGATCGTCTATTATGGCGATGAGATCGGGATGGGCGACAATTTCTATTTGGGCGACCGCAACGGGATGCGTACCCCCATGCAGTGGACGCCGGACCGCAACGCCGGTTTCTCGCGGGCCGACCCGCAGCGGCTCTACCTGCCGCCGATCATGGACCCGATCTATGGCTTCCAAGCCGTCAATGTGGAGGCCCAGGGGCGCGAGCCGTCCTCGCTGCTCAATTGGATGAAGCGGTTGATCGCCGTGCGCAAGGCCCATAAGGGCTTTGGGCGGGGCACCTTCACCATGCTCCATCCGGGCAACCGCAAGATTGTCGCCTATGTCCGTCAGCACGAGGGCGAGGTGATCCTGTGTGCGGCCAATCTCGCGCGTTCGGCCCAGCCGGTCGAGTTGGACCTGTGCCGCTGGCGCGGGTTGGTGCCGCTGGAGTTGATCGGCGGGACCCCGTTCCCGCCGATCGGCGATCTGCCCTATCTACTGACCCTGCCCGGTCACGCCTTCTATTGGTTCAGGCTGGCACCGGAGGCCGATGCCCCCGACTGGCATCAATTGCGCATGCCCCCGACCGAGCTGCCGGTGATGGTGCTCACCGCTGGCCTCGCGACCTTCTTCCCGGAGCGGATTGGGGCCGCGCGCGCACACCTGGCGGAGGGGCTGCGTCGGCAGCTCGAACGCGATGTGCTACTGCGCTTCTTCGCCAGTCAGCGCTGGTTTGCCGGGCGTGAGTCAGCGGTGGAGGCCGTGCGGATACTGGGGATGAGCGAGTGGTCCACCCGCACCGGCACCTGGCTCCTGACCATCGTGTCGGTGGACCTGCACGATCAGCCACCCGAGCGTTATGTTCTCTCCATCGCGCTGGCCTGGGAGGGCAAGGACGGCGAGCTGCCGAGCGGGCTCGCCGCGGTGACCCTGGCGCGGGTGCGGCAGCGCGCCCGCACCGGCATCCTCTATTCGGCCTTCGCCGACGACGCCTTCTGTCGCGCGGCACTGACGGCCATGGGGCAGGGGAGTCGTGTAACGATCGGGTCCGACACCTTGACCTTCTCAGCCACCTCGGCCTACCCAGGGTTAGTCGCTGAACTGCCGCCCGACCCGGAGTTGCGCCGTCTGACCGAGGCCGCCAGTAGCGGCGTGGTGTTTGGCGAGCGACTCTTCCTGAAGGGTTCACGGCGCTTGCGTGCCGAGGTCGATCTGGCCCTGGAGATGGGCCGATTCCTGACCGAGCGGGCCCCGGAGGTGCGTACGGTGCCGATCGGCGGGGCGATCGAGGTCCAGGGGGCCGATGGGGAACTCGCGGTCCTGGCGATCCTCCAGGGCTATGTCGAGAACCAGGGCGACGCCTGGTCGTATACCCAGGGCTATCTGGAGCGCTTTCTCACCAACGCACTGGCCGTGTCCCCGCACGAGGACCCGGCCGGTGCCGGGTCGCACGCGGGCTTTGCACTGTTGATGAGCACGCTGGGTCGACGCACTGCCGAGCTGCACGCGGCCCTGGCCCCCGCGGACCCCGGCGCCGTGCCCCTCGAACCCGCCTTCGCGCCCGAACCCATCGCCCCGGACGAGCCGGCGCAGTGGGTGGCGGCCTTGGGCGAGGCCTTCGAGGCGATGATTCGGCGCCTGCGCCAAGACCTGGGCGCCCTGCCGGCGGGGGCGCTCGCCGTGGCGGGTGCCTTGCTGGACCGGGCCGACCATCTGCCGGAGCGCCTGGCCCCGCTCGGGGCCCCGGTCGCGGCGGCGAAGTCGCGCCGGCACGGCGACTTCCACCTGGGCCAGGTCCTGATCGTCGGTGCCGATGTCATGCTGATCGGTTTCGGGGCCGAGCCCGGGGACCTGGCCCGGCGTGCCAAAGAGTCGCCCCTGCGTGACCTGGCCAGGCTCTTGTTCTCGCTGCATTGCGCGGCCGCCACCGCGCTCGAGAAGGTCACTGCCGAGCGCACGGGCGACCTGCCGGTCCTGGAGCCCCTGGCCCGCGACTGGGAGTCGGTCGCCAGTGCCGCCTTCATGGCCGGTTATCGCGAGCATATCGTCGGTTGCCCGACCTGGCCGCCGGCCCCGGGCGAGGCCGAGCGTCTGATCGCACTGTTTGCCCTGCGCCGCGCCTGTCAGGAGGTCTACACGGCGCTCACCGACCGACCGGAGGCGGTCGCGATCCCGCTCGGGGGGCTGCTCGCGCTGCTGAATACATTAACCTAGTCGTATGCATACTCAGACCACACTGGTACTGGCCGCGATCCTGCTCGCCGGGGTTGGCGCGCAATGGCTCGCGTGGTGGCTGCGGCTGCCCGCCATCCTGCTGCTGCTCGCCGTCGGTCTGATCGCCGGTCCGGTCACCGGCTGGCTCGATCCCGACCGCCTGTTTGGCCAGTTGTTGTTTCCGATGGTCTCGCTCGGGGTTGCCGTCATCCTGTTCGAGGGCGCGCTGACCCTGCGCCTGCGCGAGATCCGGGGTCAGGCGCGGGTCGTACTCAACCTGGTGTCCATCGGGGTACTGGTCAACTGGCTGATCATCGCCCTGGCCGCCCGGTTCTGTATCGGCCTGCCCTGGATGGTGGCCCTGCTGTTCGGTGCGCTGGTGACGGTCACCGGCCCCACGGTGGTCACGCCCCTGCTGCGCAGCGTAAGGCCGGTCGCTGAACTGGCCAGCATCCTGCGCTGGGAAGGCATCCTGATCGACCCCATCGGCGCACTCCTGGCGGTGCTGGTGTTCGAGCTCATCGTCTCCGGGCAGCAGCAGCACACCGCCCTGATCTTCGGTGCGACCCTGCTCGTTGGGGTCCTGCTCGGGCTGGCCGGCGGCTGGGTGCTCGCCACCCTGCTGCGGCGGCAGTGGTTGCCCGAATTCCTGCACCGCGTCGCCAGCCTGGCCCTGGTCTTGGGGACCTTTGCCCTGTCCAACGCACTGGCCGCCGAATCCGGGCTGCTGGCGGTGACCGTGATGGGGGCGCGCCTGGCCAATACGCGCGACCTGGTCATGGACGACATACTCGACTTCAAGGAGGCCCTGACCCTGCTCCTGATCTCGGTCCTGTTCATCGTGCTGGCGGCGCGCATCGAGTGGTCGGACTTCGCCGCCATGGGGTGGGGGGCGCTCGC
Organism: uncultured Thiodictyon sp.; assembly: GCF_903946935.1. Classification (GTDB taxonomy): domain Bacteria; phylum Pseudomonadota; class Gammaproteobacteria; order Chromatiales; family Chromatiaceae; genus Thiodictyon. The sequence continues at coordinate 25,232 of NZ_CAJAXH010000054.1, read as the reverse complement.
CCTGGTGCTGGTCATCCTGCTCGTTGCCCGCCCGGTAGCGGTGTGGCTGGCCACGCTTGGTTCCTCGCTGGATTGGCGACGCAAGGCGGTGCTGGCCTGGATCGCCCCGCGCGGCATCGTGGCGGCGGCGGTGTCTGCCCTGTTTGCAATGCAATTGGAGTCGCTGGGCTATGCCGGTGCGCGGGCCCTGGCCAACCTGACCTTCCTGGCGATCGTGGTCACGGTCGTGCTGCAGAGCCTCACCGCCAAGGCCGTGGTGCGCCGCCTGGGGGTCGCCGCGCCGCCGCCGCGGGGCGTCCTGGTGGTGGGTGGTAACCCGGTCGCGCGCATGCTCGCCAAGGCCTTGCACGAACAGGACCTGCCGGTGATCCTGGCCGATACGGTGTGGGACAACATCCGCGCCGCCCGCATGGCCGGCATTCCGGTCTATCAAGGCAAGGTCCTGTCCGAGCATGCCGACAACTATCTCGACCTCACCGGGATCGGCACGCTGCTGGCGCTCTCGTGCTCGGCCGAACGCAACCTCCTGGCTGGGCTCTATTACCGACCACTGTTCGGTGCCAAGCGGGTGTATACGCTGCGCCTGGACGAGGAGCGTGACAGCACGGAGCGTGCGCGCATGATCGCAAGCCACCGCATCCCGCGGTTATTCGGCGAGCAGACGACGCTCGAGCGTATGCAGGAGGGGCTCGATCGGGGGTTCACCATCCGCGCCACGCCACTCACCGCCACCTTCGACTTTGCCGCCTTCAGTGAGAAATGGGGTGAGCGGGCGCTGCCCTTGTTGGCGCTCGATCCCAAAGGGACCCTGCATATCTTTGCCACCCGGGAGCAGCCGCAGCCCTTGCCCGGCTGGACCCTGTTGAGCCTGCTGCCCCCGGCCGATGTCGCGCGGGCCGCAGGCCCCGGCTGAGTGCAAGAGCGGTCACGCCCGTTATCTTCCTTGGGCCATTCACCCGGCGGGCGATCTGGCGACTTCGCTTACCCTATTGTATTTCTTGGCTAGCTTGGCGCCTTGGCGTGAGCGATTGCCGGATTTAGGTTCGCGGTAAAGCCGCTCCCACACGCTTGCGGTGCTATGCATCCGCGGTCTGTGAGCGGGCGTGCAGGGCATAGAGCACGTCCTCGTCGGCGATGTGCTCGACCAGCCAGTCCTGGGTGAGATCGAGCGCCCGATCGGCCAGGTCCGGGCTGGGGCCGAAGGTTGCCAGATCCTCGGCCAGTGCATCCAGCCGCGCGAAGAAGGCGGCATGGAGCGCCTGGTGGGCCTTGAGCGCCGGATAGTCGTGCTGGCGCATGAAGGCCTCTTCGGCCTGGAAATGGCTGTCGGCATAGTGGCGCATGAAGGCGAGCGCCTCCTGCACCCCCTGCTTGGCGTCGCGGTCTAGGATCTGCTCATAGAGGCGGTGGGAGGCGGCAAAGAATCCCTGATGTTGTTCATCGATCTCGGGGATGCCGACTGAATAAACGTCTGACCAGTCGCGTAGCATGGGTCACCTATAGGGTTTGAAATAACAGGCTATGATGGAGTCGTTTAGCCTGGAAAGATGAATTGTCCGCAAATGAACGCAAAAAACGCAAATAAAATTAGATTCTTGACCTCAGGTCCATCATCACCCGCGAGGTGAACTGGCGGCCTGGTCTAACTTCCTGGTTATTTGCGTTCATTTGCGTTCATTTGCGTTCATTTGCGGACGAACTGCTCTTTCTGGGTTTAAGCGCTCGCGGCGAGCACGCCGCTGCGCTCCAGCAGGAGTTGTACCAGGAAAGGTACTGGCCGGCCGGTGCCGCCCTTCTCCTTGCCGCTCAACCAGGCGGTGCCGGCGATGTCGACATGCGCCCAAGGGAACTTTTTCGTGTAGCGGGAGAGGAAACAGGCAGCCGTGATGGCCCCGCCGTCGCGCCCGCCGATATTGGCCATGTCGGCAAAGTTGCTGTCGAGCTGGCTCTGATAGTCCTCCCACAGCGGCAGGCGCCAGACCCGGTCCCAGGCGGTCTCGCCGGCCGCCTGCAACTCACCGGCCAGGGCGTCGTTGGCGGTGAAGAGGCCGGAGGCGTGCTTGCCCAGGGCGACCACGCAGGCCCCGGTGAGGGTGGCCACGTCGATGACCAGGTCCGGGTTGAAGCGCTCGCTGTAGGTGAGTGCATCGCAGAGGATCAGCCGGCCCTCGGCGTCGGTGTTGAGGACCTCGATGGTCTGCCCGGACAGGCTTTTCACGATATCGCCGGGCTTGTTGGCGTCCCCATCCGGCAGGTTCTCGGAGGCCGGGACCACGCCGATCAGGTGGATCGGCAGGTCGAGTTCACAGGCCGCCTGGACGGCGCCGAACACGCTGGCCCCGCCGCACATATCGTATTTCATCTCGTCCATATCGGCGCCGGGTTTGAGCGAGATGCCCCCGGCGTCGAAGGTGAGCCCCTTGCCCACCAGTACCACCGGCCGCTGGGTCGCGGCGGCGCCAGCGTAGCGAAAGACGATGAGCTTGGCCGGCTGGCGGCTGCCGCGCGAGACGCAGAGCAGGGCGCCCATGCCCAGTTCCTCCATCTGCGCCTCCTCCAGCACCTCCACCGAGAGCTTATCGAAGCGGGTCGCCAGGTCGTGGGCCTGGTCCGCCAGATAGGACGGGGTGCAGACATTCCCGGGCAGGTTCCCGAGCTCCCGGGCGAGGGTCACGCCCGCGGCGATGGCAGCGCCGTGGCGTAGCGCCTGCTCGGCCTCATCGGCCGTCCGCTGGTTGTCCACCCACAGGGTCAGGGTGCGCAGCGGGGTCTTGGGGGCCTGTTTGTCGTCCTTGGTCTGGCTGTAGCGGTAGACCCGCTCGGCGGCGGTGGTGACGGCATCGCGCACCGCCAGATAGTGGCTCAGGCCCTCCGGGGCGGCCTCCGGCAGAGTGGACAGGGCCGTGCCGGCATGGGTGCGCTGGAGCAGGTCGACGGACGCGGCCAGAGCCTGGCGGTAGGTGGTGCGGGTGGCCTCCTTGCGTTTGCCGCAGCCCACCAGCAGCACCCGCTCTGCCGCCACCCCGGGCAGGTCGTAGAGCATCAGGGTGCGGCCGGTCTCACCGTCCAGGTCGCCCTTCTTCAACAGTTCGGTGAGCCGCCCGCCGCTCGCCTGGTCGATGAGCTCGGCGGCGGGTGCGAGCTTGCGTTTCTCGAAGACACCCAGCACCAGACACGGGGTCTTGTGCTTGGCGAGGTCGCCGGACTTGATCTTGAACTCCATCTGGGGGTACCTCAGGGACGATTCTTTGGTGGGTCATTCGGGGTAGGATACTGAAGTCTTCGAGTCTACCGGATTGTGCGCCGTAGCCGAAGCCGTCGGGACCGGCCCCGGTCGCCCCGGCGTCCGGCCGGGCCGGTATCATCCCTGGGGTCGACTGTGCGAGAGGGCGGGCCGTGAGACTGAGAATTCTTGACCGCTACCTGGCGGGGGCGGTGATCGGGGGCACCCTGCTGACCCTGGGTGTGCTGCTGCCCCTGCTGGGATTTTTTCTCATGGCCAGTGAATTGGAACAAGTGGGGGTGGGCGGCTATCGCTTCCAGGATGCCCTGCTGTTCTCGCTGTTCAGCCTGCCCCGCTATGCCTACCAGGTCTTCCCCATCGCCACCCTGATCGGCGCACTGCTCGGCCTGGGCGCCCTGGCCAACCGCTCCGAGCTGGTGGCGATGCGCGCCGCCGGGGTCTCGGTGGCGCGGATCACCGGGTCCGGGCTGATGGGCGGGGTGCTGCTCGCGCTCGGCGCCATGCTGATCGGCGAGGTGGTGGCCCCGATCGCCGACCAGCACGGGGTCGAGATCAAGCGCGTCGCGCTCTCCGGGGAGGTGGCCCAACAGACCCCGGCCGGCTTCTGGGCGGTCGACCAGGGGGCCTACATCAACATCCGCGAGATCCTCTCCGGGACCACCCTGCGCGACATCTTCATCTACCAAGTGGACAACGCCGCCGGCACCCTGATCGCCACCCACGCCGCTGGGGCGCGTTATCAGCACGGTCACTGGGTCCTGGAGGACATCTCCCGCAGCCGCGTGAGCCAGGCCGGGGTGCAGGTGGAGCGCCTACCCAATGCCGATTGGAGCTCACTGTTGAGCCCGGGGATCCTGGAGGTGGTGGTGGTCGATCCGCGCATCCTGCCGGTCTGGGGGTTGTGGAGATATATTCGTTTCATGACCGTCAACGCCCAGGATGCGAGCAACTATGAGGTCATCTTCTGGGGTCGGATCGTCTATCCCTTATTGACCCTCTCGATGGTGCTGGTCGCCATCCCCATCCTGATCGGTTCGGCGCGTACCCGCGGCACCGGGGTGCGCGCCTTTTTCGCGATCCTGGTCGGCATCCTCTATTACGTGGTGAGCCGTCTCTTCTCCTATATGGCACTCCTGTATGGCCTGAGCCCGCTGGCGGCGGCCCTGGCCCCGCCGCTGCTGTTCATCACCGTGGCCTTGCTGTTGATGCAGCGGGTAGGATAACGCGGCATCTCGTCGGAGCGGCCCCCAGGCCGCGACGGGTTACCGCAAATGACGAAGGCCCGTCAGCCTGAACCCGGGAATTGCTCACGCCAAGCTCGCCAAGCTCGCCAAGCAATACAATCGGGTAGAGCCACGATCCAGATCACCCTCCGGGTGACTGGCGCAACGCTGATAACGCACTGAAACGCCTTGGCGAGCTTGGCGCCTTGGCGTGACAACTGTTCTTTCCAGGGTCAGGCAGTGCCCGCCGGCCTGGCCTTACCGTGCCGGCCCTGGCAGAATCAGCGCTGCCCCGGCCCCTCCGCCCGGCGATCTGGAGCTGACCATGGACCCGCTGCGCCTTGCGATCACCGATTACCAGGACGACACCCACTGGCGCTGGTGCCTGTCGGACGGTGCCGGCCGCTTTCTGGCCGATCACCAGGTCCAACTGGACCCCGGCGCGCGGGAGTCCCGCGGCCTGCGGGACCTGCGCGACGATCTGGACTATTACACCCCCGCCTATCCGCCTGACGAGCAACTCAAGGACCTGGGCGTCTGGATCGGCGAGGCGATCTTCGGCGGCCTCAAGGACGCCCTGCACCAGCAGGCACTCAAACCCGCCACCCCCATCCGCGTCGAGGTCCCCCCGGAGGCCCGCGCGCTCCTGCACCGCCCCTTCGACCTGGCCCGGCTGGCGGGTCGTGACGGACCCAGCCTGGGCGAACTGGGACTGTCGCTCGTCTACTGCCCCGCGGGTCTGCCCGACGGCAGCCGCGCCAAGGACCAGACCGGCGAGGCCCTGCGCGTCCTCGCCTGCTTCAGCCTCCCGGACAACGCGAATCCGCTGAACCTGCGCCGCGAGCGCTACGGGCTCAAGCGCCTGGTCCAGGCACTGGCCCAAACCCGTGGCCGGTCCGTGACACTCCGGGTCATCCAATACGGCGCCACCCGCGACACCCTCAAGGACGCGCTCCAGGAGGCCCCCGGCTGGGACCTGATCCATCTGTCCGGGCACGGCGGTGCCGGAGAACTGCTGTTGGAGACCCCGGCCGGGGGTATGGACCGGATCGGGGCGGGGGAACTCGCCGGGCTCCTCGCACCCGCGCGGGGGCGGGTGAAGTTACTGATCCTCGCTGCCTGTTACAGTGGTGCGGCCAGCCATATGGCTGCCCGGGCGCGGTTGGGGCTCGATCTGACGCCGGCCCGGGACGGGGCGGAGCCCGGGCAGACCGGTCTGCCCAGCCTGGCCGAGGACCTGGCGCGGGCGCTCGACTGCGCCGCGCTCGCCATGCGCTACCCGGTGGACGACAGCTTCGCCACGGATCTCAGTCTGGCCCTCTACGATCAACTGCTCGCCCACCGCCAGCCGCTCCCCGCCGCCCTGCGTCTTGCACTCGACGCGGCCCTGGCCGCGGACCCGGCGGCCCGGGGTCCGGCCGACCTCTCGCCCTACACCCCGGTCCTGCTCGGCCCGCGCGCCGCCGGGCTCACCCTGGTCCCGCCCGCGCGGCCCCCGGGCGGCTTCGTTCTGCCCCAGACCGGGCTCCACGCCTTCCCGGCGGAACCGCCGCGCTTCGTCGGCCGGGTCGGGCCCATGCTGCGCGCGAGCCTCGCCCTGGCCCCCGAGAGCCCCTACCGCGCGGTGCTCTTCCACGGCATGGCCGGGGCCGGCAAGACCGCCTGCGCACTGGAACTCGCCTACCGGCACGAACAGGACCGCTTCGCCGGCCAGGTCTGGTACCAGGGTCCGGAGGACGGGAGATCGGGACCGCACTCCATGACCTGATGCTGGAGATCGAGCGCCAGCTCAATGCCCCCAACCTCCAACTCGCCGTCCAGGTCGATCAGCCGGAGCAGTTCAAGCGCTTCGTCCTGCCCCGGCTCCGGGCCTTCCTGGAGCAAAACGCACTGCTCCTGGTGCTCGACAACCTGGAGCACCTGCTGACCGAGGCCGGCGACTGGCGCGACCCCCTGTGGGGTGCGGTCATGGCGACCCTGCTCGGCCACCGCGGCCTGTCCCGGACCATCCTCACCTCCCGTCGCCTGCCGGCCGGCCTGGGCCAGACCTGCCTGTGCGAGCCCATCCACGCACTGAGCTTCGCCGAGAGCGTCCTGCTCGCCCGCGAACTCCCGCCCCTGCGCGCACTCCTCGCCGACCCGCCGGGCCGCGCCCTGCTCACCCGGACGCTGCGGGTCATCCAGGGGCACCCCAAGCTACTGGAACTGGCCGCGGGGCTGGCGGGGGACCGGGCGGCACTCGCCGCCCAGGTTGCGGCCACTGAAACCGCCGACCAGGGCGCCCCGCTCGACGCCTTCTTCGCCGTCACCGGCCCCGGCTCCGAGCAGGCCCGGGAAGGAGAGAGCGCCGCGCCCGAGGCGGTCTTCGTCGCCACCCTGCACCGCTGGACCCTGGGGGTCAGCGCCGGGCTCGACCCGGTCGCGCGGCTCCTGCTCCAATGCCTGTGCCGGGTGGAACCGGAGGACCGCACGCTGGACGTGATCGACTCCAACTGGGAGTCCCTGCTCCAGCGGCTCGGCGACCAGGACCCGGCCGCTGCGGCAGCCCTGGCCCGGCCTGGGCTGGGGCTGACCGAAGGGCTCGCGGACCTGGGGCGGGTCGGGCTGGTGGACATCGAACGCCCGGTCCCGGGGCAGTCCGTCGCGGCCGGGGGCCGCTCCTACGCAGTAGGAGCGGCCCCCGGCCGCGACGCGAGCGAGGCGGAAACCGGCCGGATCAATGATCGGAACCCCCGGCCCGCCGCGCTGGACCCGGCCGAGACCGGGCAGACCCGCTACCGCATCCACCCCGGGGTGGCCGAGGCGGTGTTGGGGCAGACCCGCCCGGAGGTCCTGGCGGCGGCGGATTGGGAACTGGGCGACTATCACCTCGCCCGGTCCCGGCATGGCCTCAAGACCGAGACCGAGGGCGGGGGTGGCCTGGTGGTCGACGCCGGGCGGCGCGGGGCGCCCTATCTGGTCCGGTCGGGGCGGTGGTGGGAGGCGAGTAACCTGCTGGAACACATGACCCTGCGGGATAAGAGCCCCGAGACACTGGCCTTCGCCATCCCGCTCCTGCGGCGGATCGGGGAGGCGACGGCGGGGGGCGAGGACGGGCTCGTGGCTGCCGACGTCTTGGCGAACACCCTTTGGCTGGCGGGCCGCCCGGCCGAGGCGGAGGCCGAGCAGCGGCGCATCATCGCCGGTGCGGTCGCGGCGGGGCAGTTCCGGTTCGCCTCCTTTGCGGCGGGGGACCTGTTGAATCTGCTGCGGGCCGGCGGTCGCCTCCCGGAGGCACTCGCACTGGCGGGGGAGATGGCCGGATACAGCCGCGCGGCCGGTCTGGGTCCCTGGAGTCAGTTGCTCGATGAGGTCCGTCGGCTCCAGGTCCTCGCGGCCATAGGACAGTATGAGGAGGTGCTGCGCGAGGTCGCGTCCCTGCGCCTGCGCATGGGGGCCCTGCCCGGGGAGGGGGGCGCCGATGGGGCCACCAATCCCTGGAACGTCCGCGAGACCCTGTTGGACACTGGCCTCGGTGCGGCCCTCAATACCGGGCGCTTGGAAGAGGCCCTGGACCTCAATGCCGAGGTCATGAAATGGCGAGCGGAAAGGGGTGCGGGTGATCTGGAACTGGCCCGGACGCGCTTCAACGGCTATGCCCCGCTGCTGCGGCTGGGTCGCGCCGACGACTGCCGCGGCCTACTCCAGGGGTGCCGGGCGGTCTTCGAGCGCGAGCACTCGGTCGAGGAGCTGGGCGCGGTCTACAGCGCACTCGCCAGCCTGAACGATCAGACCGGCGACCGGGCAGCCGCCATCGGCTTCGAGCAGGCGGCATTGCGTTTCAGGTATCAGGCCGGGGCCCCGGAGGGCTGCGCCGTCAGCCACCACAACCTCTCCAACTCTCTCGAAGGCCAGGGCGCCGACCCGGCCCAGGTCCTGGCCCACCGGCTGGCCGCCGCCGCGCTGCGCATCCAGATGGGCTCCGGCCAACTCCCGGGGACGATCCGCACCCTGGCCAATCTCGACCCCCCGGCCCACCCACCCCCCTTCGCCGCCATCGCCGACCAGGCCGAGCAGGTCCCGGGCGTGCGCCTGCGCGCACGCTTCGCCGCCCTCCCGCCCACCTACCCGGACCCCGACGCGGCCCTCGCCGCCGTCTGGGCCCTGGTCCACCAGGAGCGCGAGCGCCGCGCGGCGTCCTAGCCCCCCGTCCTCCTCTGCGCCTCTGCGCCTCTGCGTGAGTCAATACTGTCTCACGCAGAGGCGCCGAGACGCAGCGAGTGGGACATTCTGGATCTCCCGCGGGGCGACTTCCCGATCCGCGTGGCAACCCGTCGCGGCCTGGGGGCCGCTCCTACACCTGTAGGAGCGGCCCCCAGGCCGCGACACCGACCCGCAAACGGCTATGATGGCCGCCCATCCCATCCCATCCCATCCCATCCCATCGCGGACGGCGACCTGGTGCGTCTGGGCGGCACCGAGGTCCGTATCGGTCTAGCAGGTCGAATCAACGATGAAAAGGCGTAATGATGGAATTGAGACCCGGTGATGCGCAGTGGATCGGCCGGCGTGGGGATCAGCAGGATGCCTTCGGCTTCGCCGGTTTCGCGCAGGACGGCGGTCGGGGCGGGGTGCTGGCGGTGCTGGCCGATGGCCTCGGCGGTCTGCGGGACGGCGGCCCGGCGAGCCGGTTGGCGGTGCAGCGGATGCTGGCGGTTTATGATGAGCGGCGCCCGGACGAGCCGCCCGTGCAAATCCTGCGGCGTGCCCTGGGGGCGGCCAACCGGGCCGTTTATGAACTGGCCTGCGGCAGCGCGGGCGCGGGTAAGATGGGCACGACCCTGGTCGCGGCGCTGGTGCAGGGCGACCAATTGTATTGGGTGTCGGTCGGCGATAGCCGGCTGTATCTGTATCGCGGGGCCGACGGCTCGGTCGTTCAGTGTACCCAGGATCACAATTATCGCAACGAACTCTTGGCACAGGTCGCCGCTGGCAGGTCCACCCGGGAGGCGGCGGAGACCGCGCCGAGCGGCGAGGCCTTGACCAGCTTCATCGGGATCGCCGCGATCTCGTATGTCGATTTTAATCTGCGCCCGCTCACCCTGTTCCCCGGGGACCGCGTGTTGCTGTGTAGCGATGGTGTTCACGGGGTGCTGTCGGCGACCGAGCTGGCGTCGGCCCTGCGGCAGGAGGCCCAAGCGGGGGCGGCGGCACTGCTCGATGCGGTCAAGGCGAAGGCGCTCGCTGGGCAAGACAATGCCACCGTGGCTTTGATCGCCTGTGAGCCGGAGCCCGGGCCTGCACAGATAGTGTTCGGCGCTGCCGAGGCCGCACCGCTCAACCTGCCGCCGCGCTGGCGCGGTCGACTCGCCCTTCTGCTGGGGCTGCCGGCCGCGCTGGCTGTGGGGTTCTGGATCGGTCGCGAGCTCATGAGTAGCGCGTCGTTCTGGTTCCCCCCATAGTCTGCGTCTTCTCGTTCCCACGTTCCCGCGTGGGAATGCCGTGCGGGCGCTCCGCGTCCGGTCTGGCCAGTGGACGCGCAGCGCCCGCGCTTGCTCCCACGCCGGAGCGTGGGCGCCAGAAACAATCGTAGGGTGGATCAGCGCAGCGCATCCACCGCACCCCCAGCTTGCCGCCATTCCGAGACCCGCCATGCACCGCCGCAGACTGCCGATCGGTATCCAGGCCTTCGCCAAGATCCGCGCGGACGACTATTATTATGTCGACAAGACGGGTTTCATCCGGCAACTGATCGACGAGGGCAGTCATTATTTCCTGTCGCGCCCGCGACGCTTCGGCAAGTCCTTGCTGCTCGACACCCTGGCAGAACTCTTCGCCGGCAACGAGGCGCTGTTCCGGGGGCTGCTGATCCACCCGCACTGGGACTGGACCACCCATTATCCGGTGATCCGCCTGAGCTTCGGCGGCGGAATAATACGTGACCAGGCCGAGTTGGAGCGGCGGGTCCAGGACCTGCTCTATCGCAACCAGCGCGCGCTCGGTCTGACCTGCCGCTACAGCACCGATAGCGTCGGCTGCTTTGCCGAATTGATCGCATTGGCCCATGCCGCCACCGGCCAGCGAGTGGTGGTGCTGGTCGATGAATACGACAAGCCGATCCTGGACAACCTGACGGACCCCGACACCGCCCGGGTCATGCGCGATGGGTTACGCAACCTCTATTCGGTCATCAAGGACAACGACGCCCATATCCACTTCGTGTTCCTCGCCGGAGTCAGCAAATTCAGCAAGGTGGGCATCTTCTCCGGCCTCAATAATCTGAAGGACATCACCATCGATGCCCGGTATTCGGCCCTGTGCGGCTATACCGAGAGCGATGTCGATACCGTATTTGCCCCCGAACTCGCCGGGCTGGACCGCGCCCAGATCCGCTCCTGGTACAACGGCTACAACTGGACCGGTGAGGCGGTCTACAACCCCTTCGACCTGCTCCTGCTGTTCGATGCGCGCGAATTCCCTACCTGGTGGTTCGAGACCGGCACCCCGGCCTTTCTGGTGGATCTGCTCACCGAGCGCGGCTTCTTCACCCCGACACTGGCCCGTCTGCGCGCCGATGAGGCCCTGCTGTCGGCCTTCGATTGCGATCATCTGGCCACCGAGGCCCTACTGTGGCAGACCGGCTATCTGACCTTTACCGACTCGCGGCGGCTCGGCGCCCGACTGGAATACACCCTGGGCTATCCCAATCTGGAGGTGGAGAGTGCGCTCAATGACAGCCTGATCAAGGCCCTGATCGGGGCGCCTGGCCGTGCCAGTGAACTCTCGAGCCGGCTCTATGACGTACTGCTGGGCGGAGACTTCGAGACCCTGTGATGCCCCTGTAGGAGCGGCCCCCGGCCGCGACGGGCCGGGCGTGAAACCATGCTTTCTCGTTCCCACGCCGGAGCCTGTGAGTCAGAAAGGGCCGCCGGAAACCGCTGGTATCCCGTGTGCCCCGTCGCGGCCGGGGGCCGCTCCTACGGGTGGATTTAGGCTAAAATCCCGCACGGCTAAGGAGGACTGCCCAGGCCGGAGCGTTTGGATTCACCCGGCAAGACGCCTTCGGCTTTGCCTGCTGCGAACCAGGACCTACCGCCATGTCTATACCGACCCTGCCCAGTCGTCTCCTGCTTGCCGCGCTCTGCCTTCCGGCCGGTGCGGTGGTGGCCGAGCCCTTGGGGCAGACCCACTTCAGCAGTACCGCGGCCGGCGCGTTGCGGCAGTTCGATTACGGCTGGGTCGATCGGGACGGCAACCACACCCTGAGCTTCCAGGTGAGTGTCGCGGCCATCGCCGCGGCCCGGCGCGACTTTCACGCCTGGCGCAACGCCGACCTGCAACAGGCCGCCGACGCGGAGCTGGAGCGTCAGACCAAACGCGCGGTGGACGACCTGGGGCGGGCCTACCCGGGGGTGGAGGTCGAGTTGCGCCCGGATCGCGGCATCGCCTGGCGGGTCAGCCCGCCCGCCGACCTCGCGGCCCAACAACACGCCCGATTCGACGAGGCGATGGACCGCGCCTGTGCCGACATCCAATCCGACTACCCGGGGGCCAGCGTCCGCCGCGGCGCCGACGGTCATTTCGCGCTCTCGGCGCGCTCCAAGGATGACCTGGCGGCGATCGAGCGGCGCCTGGAGGCGGCCCAGACTGCCGCCAATGAGGACGCGGCGCGTCTGGTGGCGCAGGCCCAGGGCGAGGTCGAGCACCGCTCGGCGCGGATCGGCCAGGAGCTCGACCGCGAATTTGCCGCCATCAAACAACGCATGGGGGATTTTAAGCTCGCCTATTTCCGCGAGCGCCTGTATCGGCTCGATGCGTCCGGCGTGCTCTGGCCCGATTACGCGCGCATCGCCAGCCGCGCCCTGCCCAACCTCAAACCCCTGGCCCTGGCGCTGGGTCCCCAGTTGCAGGGGCTGCCGCTCCACACGGCACTGACCCGGGCCATGGCCTTCATCCAGACCATCCCCTATGACCGGCTGACCGACCGCGGCAACGACGCGGGTTTCCTGCCGCCGCTCGCGATGCTGGCGGAGAACCGGGGCGACTGCGACACCAAGTCGGTCGCCTTCGCGGTACTCGCCCACCTGCTGTATCCCCAGGTGCCGAGCGCACTGATCCTGGTGCGCAATCACGCCTTCCTCGGACTCGGGTTGACGCCGCAAGCGGGGGACAGCTCCGTCCAGTACGACCGTCGCACCTGGGTCCTCGCCGAGCCGGTCGGGCCCGGTGTATTGCCGGTCGGTGAGATCGGCGCCGACTCGCAGGCGGCGCTGGGTCGGATCGTCGCGGTGGTGCCGCTGTTTCCCTGATGGGCGATGATAAGGGGCCGAAAGGCACCCATATCAGCAAGTCAATTGGCGGTTGGCCGTCGCACGCTTCCCGCCCACTCCGTCACCCAACGATTGAGGACTGACCTATGAGCGATCCCAGCACCAGCGACCTCTTCCAGCCCTATCAGCGGGGCAGCCTGCGGCTGGCCAACCGCATCGTCATGGCGCCGCTGACGCGCAGCCGCGCGGCGGCCGGCGACGTGCCCACCCCCCTGATGGCCACCTACTATACCCAGCGCGCCACCGCGGGACTGATCATCACCGAGGCGTCGCAGATCTCCCCTCAGGGTAAGGGCTACATCCAGACCCCGGGCATCTACTCGGCCGCCCAGATCGCCGGTTGGCGCAGCATCACCGACGCGGTCCACGCCGCGGGCGGCAAGATCGCCATCCAGCTCTGGCACGTCGGGCGCATCTCGCACCCCGAACTCCAGGAGGGGGGTGTACTGCCGGTCGCCCCCTCGGCGGTGCGGGCGAACGGTCAGGTGTTCACTGGCCGGGGGATGGTGGACATGGTGACTCCGCGTGCCTTGGAGCTGGCGGAGCTCCCGGGCATCGTCGCCGACTACCAGCGCGCGGCGCAGAATGCCCAGGCGGCCGGCTTCGACGGGGTGGAGATCCACTCGGCCAACGGTTATCTGCTCGATCAGTTCCTGCGCGACCAGACCAATCGACGCACCGACGCCTATGGCGGCAGCATCGAGAACCGTGCCCGGCTGCTGCTGGAGGTGACCGACGCGGTGCTCTCAGTGTGGGCGAAGGATCGGGTCGGGGTGCGCCTGTCGCCGCTCTCGCCGGCCAACGACATCGCCGACAGCGACCCGGAGCCGCTGTTTACCTATGTGGTCAAGGAGCTCTCCGCGCGCGGTCTCGGCTTCCTGCACGTCGTTGAGGGCGTGACCGGCGGCCCGCGCGAGACGGGCAGCAGCTTCAAACTCGCCACCCTGCGCCCGCTCTTTGAGGGCACCTATATCGGCAACAACGGCTATACGCGGGAACTGGCCCTGGCGACGCGAGCCGCGGATGCCGCCGACCTGATCGCCTTTGGCAAGCTATTCATCAGCAATCCGGACCTGGTGGAGCGCCTGCGGGTCGACGCCCCGCTCAATGAGCCGGACCAGGCCACCTTCTACGGCGGCGATGAACACGGTTATACCGATTATCCATTCCTCACGGGCGCCGCCTGAGCAGGGGGTCATCCATGCAGAACTTCACCTTCCACAACCCGACGCGCATCCTCTTTGGCCAGGGCCGCATTGCCGATCTCAAGGACGAGGTCCCGGCCGGTGCCCGGGTACTGATCACCTACGGCGGCGGCAGTGTCATCGCGACCGGCACCCTGGACGAGGTCCGCGCCGCGCTCGCCGGCTTCACCGTCCATGAGTTCGGCGGCATTGAGCCGAATCCGACCTATGAGACCCTGATGCAGGCGGTGGAGCTCGCCCGCGCCGAGCGGATCGACTTCCTGCTCGCGGTGGGCGGCGGCTCGGTCATCGACGGCACCAAGTTCATCGCCGCCGCCATCCCCTTTGCCGGCGAGCCCTGGGACATCCTCGCCCAGCATGCACCGATCGCCAGCGCGGTCCCCTTTGGCAGCGTGCTCACCCTGCCGGCCACCGGCTCGGAGATGAACAGCGGCGCGGTCATCACCCGCCGCGCCTCCCACGACAAGCTGGTCTTTATGCACCCGCTGGTCTTCCCGCGCTTCTCGGTGCTCGACCCCACCAAGACCTACACGCTGCCGCCGCGCCAGGTGGCCAACGGGGTGGTCGATGCCTTTGTACACATCGCCGAGCAATATCTGACCTACCCGGCGGACGCCAAGGTGCAGGACCGCTTCGCCGAGGGGCTGCTGCTGACCCTGATCGAGGATGGGCCGGACGCCATCAACGAGCCCGTCGACTACGCGGTGCGCGCCAACCTGATGTGGACGGCGACCCTGGCGCTCAACGGTCTGATCGGCGCCGGTGTGCCCCAGGACTGGGCGACCCACATGCTCGGTCACGAGCTCACCGCGCTGCACGGGCTCGACCACGCCCAGACCCTGGCTATCGTGTTGCCGGCGATGCTGGAGGTGCGCCGGCTCCAGAAGCGCGCCAAGCTGCTGCAATACGCCAGGCGCGTCTGGGGCCTGCACGACGGGACCGAGGACGCGCGTATCGATCTGGCCATTGCCGAGACCCGGGCATTCTTCGAGTCGCTCGGGGTCCCGACCCGGCTCGCGGCCTATGGCATCGGCGCTGAGGCCATCCCGCCGCTGCTGGCGCAGCTGGAGCGTCACGGCATGACCGCGCTCGGCGAACACCAGTCGTTCGGCCTGGCGGGTGCGCGCAAGGTGTTCGAGTTGGCGCTGTAACCCGGTCGCGGCCTGGGGGCCGCTCCTACGGCGGCCCGAGGGCCGCCGTTGTCGGAGCGGCCCCCAGGCCGCGACGAGGTACGCGTGATGCCCAAGACTGACCCCCATGCCAAGAACCTGCGCCTGGGCCGCTAATCGGAACTTGGCCGCGCCTATCACGTCACCACCACGACCCTGCATCAGGTCCCGGTCTTCACCGACTTCCATGCGGCCCGGACACTGATCCACTCTCTGAAGTCATCCGACGCCTTGGCCCGTTCTGAAACCTTGGCCTTCGTCGTGATGCCCACCCACCTGCATTGGCTCTTCATCTTGAAGGCGGGGCACCTGGCCGAGGTCGTCGGGGCCGTCACGTCCGTCGCTGCCCATCGTCTCGGGCGGCGCCTATGGCAACCCGGCTATTACGATCACGGTGTACGCGGGGACGAGGATCTGCGCGGCATGGCCCGCTACATCATTGGCAATCCGGTTCGCGCCCGGTTGGTGGAGCGGGTCGGCGATTACCCGCATTGGGATGCCGTGTGGCTGTGACCCATGCCAAGGTTTCACGCCCGGCCCGTCGCGGCCTGGGGGCCGCTCCGACGACGATTGGTGCGCTGGATGAACCAGGCCGCGCCGACCATCGCCAGTGCCAGCCCGATCGCCAGCCAGTTGCCGACCCATACGAAGGGGGTGGCCCCGGCGCGCGGCTGGACCGGGCCGCTATAGGACCCGCGGACGAAGGGCGGGACTTGCCCGATGACCCGTCCGCGCCAGTCGACGATGGCCGAGATGCCGGTGTTGGTCGCCCGCACCAGGTCGCGGCCGGTCTCCAGCGCGCGCATCCGGGCCATTTCCAGGTGCTGGTGGGGGGCGAGCGAGTCACCGAACCAGGCGTCGTTGCTCACACCGATCAGGAACTGGGCCTCCGGCAGGGCCTGGGCGACCTCGGCCGCGAAGATGTCCTCATAACAGATGGCGGCCCCGGCGGTGTAACCGCCCACCTTGAGCAGCGGGCGCGCCGCGGTGCCCGCGCTGAAATCGGACATCGGGACCTCGAACAGCTTGATCAGCGGTCCCAGCCACGTCTTGAACGGGAGGAATTCACCGAAGGGCACCAGGTGACGCTTGCGGTACTGGTCCTCGCGGCTGCCGATACTCAGTAGCGCGTTGTAGTAGTTGCCGGTCGCCGGTTCCAGGACCGGGATGCCGAGTACGATCTCCAGCCCATTGGCCCGCGCCTCCTCAGCCATGGGGTCGATCAGCACCTCGCGGACCTGGTTTAGGAAGTCGGGGATGGCGGTCTCCGGCCAGAGGATCAGCTTGGCGTCCAGGTGTTCCTTGGTGAGGTCCCAGTAGGCCTGGACGATGCCGGCCTTTGCCTCCGGCTCCCACTTGATCGCCTGGGGTATATTGGCCTGGAGCACGGCGGCCTTGAAGGGGGCGCCGCTGGCCTGGGTCCAGGCGACCGGTTGCAGGGCCGCGCCGCCGATCCAGATGGCCGCCAGGACGGTGCCCGCCGCCAGGCGGCCGCGCCCGGACCAGCGCATCAGGCCCCATAGGAGGCCACCGGAGATGGCAGTCAGGAGGCTTAGTCCGTAGACGCCCGCGATGGGTGCATAGCCCGCCAAGGGGCCGTCGATCTGGGTGTCGCCGAGGTTGAGCCAGGCAAAGCCGGTGAAGAGCCAGCCGCGCAGCCACTCAAAGAGCACATAGAGCCCGGGCAGCAGGAGCACCGGGCCGGTCCAGGACGGTGTGGCTTGCAGGCGCCGGACGAGCCAGCCGGCGAGCCCGTAATAGCTCGCCATCCAGATGACGAAGACGGCCATCAGCAGATCCGCGGCCCAGGCATCCATGTTGCCATACTGGTTCAGGCTGATGCGGATCCAGGCGATCCCAAACCCCATGAGACCGAGTCCGAAGGCCCAGCCGCGCCGCAAGCCGGCGCCGGGCGAGCCGCTGGCCAGGGATTCGGCCAGCAGGGCCAGGGCGATGACCGCGACTGGAAAGTACGAGAAGGGCGCAAAGCCCAGGACCGTCAGGGCACCGGCGGCGAGCGCAATCAGCGCGGGCAGGGCAGGGCGCAGGCGCGGGCCCAGACTGGAGGAACTCGGATGCATGGAGGGACCGCCTTGGCGCTGGGTGACTGGGTGAGGACGGGCGCCGTTCTAACAGTCCAGGGCGGTGGGGTCAATGTGTATCGGTGGGTGTGGGCGCGGCGTGACGCTGCGACCGGGGGGGCGTTACGCTGCAAGAGCCTGCGGGCGCGCTGGGCGCGCCCAGCGTAAGCGTGGGTGGCCTGTCGCCTTGCTCCGCCTGTGGGGGGCTGACGGCTGCAAGGCTAAACGGCTACCGCTTCACACGCTATTCTTAACGTCTTCCTTTAGATCGCCGACGGCGGCATCCATCTTGCCGGCGTTCTTTTGGGCATTGCCCTTGAGCTCTACTTCCTTATTGCCGACGGCGTGGCCGGCGACTTCCTTCACTTTGCCCTTGGCTTCTTCGTAACGGCCTTTGACTTGATGTTTGTTCATGTGAGTTTCCTGGTGAGTTATTAGATCATGGCCAGTGTGGCCGTGACCCGGGAGTGGAATGGGGGTCCCATCGCCACGGTGCAAGGCTATCCGCTCAGGTTAATGCAATCAGTGCGGTAACGTACCTTGTGAGCATGAGCCGATACCTTCGCTGTATTGGTGGTAGGAGTCGCCAGGGGGCTGGAACGGGACCCAGATAGGCGGTTCCCTTTAGTGCCGATCTGGTCCGTCGTCATCGGATTCGTCGTCACCGTCATCGTCCGCAGTCTGCTCCGCACGCTGGGCGTCCGTGAGGACCTCGGCGATCCGCTTGCGGGCGTCCTCATGCAGTCGCATGGCCGCGGTGTGCTCCTCCTCAATGATGGTCTTCACCTGCGCCTGCTGGTCTGGGGTGAGGCTGAAGCGCTCGGTGAAGCGGGCGAGGTGGCTAGCGGTGCATCCGGCGTTATCGCCACGCGGTCCGGGCGGGCCGCAGAAGGCGGCCGTGGTGGCGATGCCGATGGCGATGGCAAGCAGGGTCTTGGGGGTGCTGAATATCATTGGTTAACGCTCTA
Source organism: uncultured Thiodictyon sp. (assembly GCF_903946935.1). GTDB lineage: Bacteria > Pseudomonadota > Gammaproteobacteria > Chromatiales > Chromatiaceae > Thiodictyon. Next base: position 7,033 of record NZ_CAJAXH010000054.1, on the reverse strand, counting down.
AAGTCCAGGGTGTCAGCACGATAGGTTTGCGCCGTGCAATGGTCTGTTCGCTGCCCAACACAGGGTAGCGGGCCGCCGTGTCGCACCTTGAGAGATTGTTCTACAGCGCGTGCGGCAATGTCTGCGCCAGCGCTGCCGTTGCGTTCGCTAACGTACCGAAGCCAGCCCTGCCCGTGTGTTCGCATAGTCCCCGGCGGCAGTGCGCGGACGGTCAATGCCGCGGCGTGACTATCGTTATGACGCTCCCGGCTTGAATGCCGGCCAGCGTAGTCCATTAACAGCTTCTTAGGAGAAGACCATGAGTCTGGGAACCATCCTGTTAGTCGTCCTCGTTTTGCTGCTGATCGGTGCATTTCCCACCTGGCCGCACAGCCAAAGCTGGGGCTATTATCCCAGCGGTGGGCTAGGTCTGGTGGTGCTCGTCCTGCTCGTCCTGCTGTTGCTCGGCCGGATTTGAGCGCGAGGGTGGGCGCGACCGTCCGGGTGCGGGGAGTGCGCCAGGACGTGTCGTTGATTGGCGTGGCGGCCTTGGTACTCGCCGCTTGCAATGTGACCGAGTTTCGGCAAAACTGGCTGCAATATTTTTCTGGGGCAAGGACCAATTGGATTCGCAGGTTTAGCAGACGGACACCCTCTTTGGTTCTATGCTATCCCCCTTGAGGAGAATTGAAACAATTGCTCGCGTCCACCCTACCAAAGCCCTCGCAACCGCGCGCCAACCACTTGCTCGGCGTCCTGCCCGAGTCGATTCGCGACCAATTGCTGCCCTGCCTGGAGCCGGTCGCGCTGCCGCTTGGTCAGGCCCTGTACGAGTCTGGGGGCCGGTTGGATCATGTCTATTTTCCACTCGACGCTATCGTGTCCCTGTTGAACGTCACGGAGAACGGTGCCACCGCCGAGATTGCCGTGGTCGGCAACGAGGGGATGCTGGGCATCGCCTTGTTCCTGGGCGGCGAGACCATGCCGAATCGTGCCGTGGTGCAAAGTGCCGGTCAGGCGCTGCGGCTGAAGGCTACATTGTTCAAGCAGGAATGCACCCGCTCCGTGGCCTTGCAGCACCTGTTGCTGCGCTACACCGCCGCTCTGCTGACCCAGATGGCGCAGACGGTCGTCTGCAATCGGTTCCATACCGTGGACCAGCAACTGTGTCGCTGGCTGCTGCTCAGTCTCGACCGATTGCCCTCCAACGAACTACGCATGACCCAGGAGTTGATCGCCAACATGCTCGGGGTGAGGCGCGAGGGCGTGACCGATGCCGCCGGGAAATTGCAGGATGCCGGGCTGATTCGCTATGCCCGGGGTCGCATCACCGTGCTCGATCGTGCGGGTCTGGAGGCCCGGGTATGCGAGTGCTACGAGGTGGTCAGAAAAGAGTTTTCCCGCTTGCTTCCCGATGTGGTAGCGCGTTGACAGGGCCGCGACCCTAACCGCCTGCACCCTGGGGTGGGGCGGGTGGCTCGGGGGTCGCCGTTACTGGGCTCGGCCAACCACATAGGCCTCGAACGCGGTTGCCGGGAGTGCGCGGCTGAACAGGGAGCCCTGGCCGATCCGGCAGCCCTCGGCCTTAAGAAAGTCCGCCTGGGCCTGCGTCTCGACTCCGTCGGCCACGACGCGCAAGCCCAGTGCTCGACCCAAGGCGATGGCCGCCCGGGCAATGGAGCAGCCGACCGGGTCCCCCGGAATCCCGGCGACGAATGAGCGATCGAGCTTGAACTCATGCACCGCCAAGCGGTCGCTGGCGGCTGGGGCGGGATGTCCGGTGTTCTTGGCATCGCGGCCAATCTTGATGTCCAGTCCATGGAGGTGCCGGATCGCCCCGGCCGGCGACGCCGGGTTGGTCATGGCCAAGGTCTCGGTGATCTCCACCGTCAGGGTGCCGGGCTCCAGGTCCACCGCCGTGAGGATGCCCTCGATGGTCTCGCTCAGGTTCTGGTGCTGGCTGTCGCGGTTGAAGAGCTTGACCCACATCGCCGTATCCGCCAATAGCCCCCGCTCCTGCCAGGCCCTCATCTGTGCGGCGGCGGTGCGTACCACCCAGACCCCGATGGGGAGGATGAGCCCGCTGGACTCGGCCAAGGGGATAAACCGCTCCGGCCCGATCCGGCCCAGCAGCGGGTGGTGCCAATGGAGCATGGCCTCACAGCCGACGATCGCGCCGGTCTCCAGATGGTGCTGGGGCTGGTAGTTGAGGACGAATTCCTGTTTGGCGATGGCCTGACGCAGGGCGTCCTCCAGGGTGACCTGGGCGAAGGCCAGCGCCGTCATTTCCTCGGTGTAATAACGGAAGGTGCCGCGGCCCTCCCCCTTGGCCCGGTACATGGCCGCGTCGGCATTGCGCTCCAGGGTCTCCACCGCGTCGCCATGCGCGGGGTAGAGGCTGATGCCGATACTGGCGGTAACGCAACGCTGCTGACCCTCCACGGAAAAGGGGCGTTGGAAGGACGCGAGCAGCTTTTGGGCCACCAGCCCGGCGTCGTCGCCGTGCTCCAATGCGCCCAGCAGGATGGCAAACTCATCCCCGCCCAGGCGGGCGACCGTATCGCCCTCCCGCATCAGGTCGCGCATCCGCTGCGCCGCCTGCCTCAGCACCTGGTCCCCGGCGGGGTGTCCCAGGGTATTGTTGATCGTCTTGAACCGGTCGAGATCCAGGAAGAGCACGGCCACCTGCCGGTGCTCCCGATGCGCCTGAAGCATCGCCTGCTGCAGGCGGTCGGCGAACAGCAACCGGTTGGGGAGTCCGGTCAGCGCGTCGTGTTGGGCCAAGTGTTCCAGTTGCACCTCCCGTTCCTTCAGTCGTCCGGTCAGGTTCAGGTGTTCGGTGACATCCAACAGGATGACGCGACAGGCCGTCGCGGGTTCCCCGGTCGGGTGCGCGTCGTCGCGGCGGATCATCAGGCGCAACGCACGTTGAGCGGCGGGCGGGCGCCCCAGGGTGACCTCGATGGTCTCCTCATCGCCATAATCCAGCACGCGCACGAGGGTTTCGAGCAAGGTGCGTCCGTCCTCGGCGACGAGCCGCGTGCCGAGCATGGGGTCTGGGACTCGCCCCCGCTCCACGCCCAGCAATTGGGCCGCGGTGAGGTTCATCTGGGTGATCCGGCCTTGGCGGGTGAGGGTGGCATAGGCCACCGGGGCAAAGTCATAGAGGTCCGCGTAGCGGTCCCGTGACTCCTCCAGCGCCTGTTGCGCCGCGCGCAACTCCCGGTTCTGCTGTTCCAGTTCGATCTGATGGATCTGGAGGTCCTGGACCACCCAGCCAGGATCGGACGCGTCCAACGACTCGCGCCGCTGGGCGGCCAGCAAGTCGGCGAGTGAGCGATCGTCGATGTTCCTGAAATCCGCCATCGCGGCCCCCGGGGTTAACAAGCAGTGGGTATGCAGTATGGTACGCACGTGCGCGCCTGCGCTAGAGGCGATCGGCAACATTTTTGGCCCGTGGCGGTCGTGGCGCCGCGCATGACTGCTGACGGGGGCTCAAGCGTAGTCGCCGGGTGTGCCCGGCTGGGCGCGGCGACTGCGCTTTGCCGGTGCTGTCTTAGTGGTGGCTCTTGACATCCGCGGCATAATCGCCAAGGTCAGCCAGAATCTTGCCGGCGTTCTTCTGGGCATTCCCTTTGCCTTCCAGATCTTTATTGCCGACGACATAGCCGGCGACTTCCTTGATCTTGCCCTTCACTTCCTCGACGCGGCCTCGGACTTGTTCTTTGTTCATGGGAATCTCCTATTAGCGTATTGCGCCGTGACCGCACTGGTCATGACCCGGGCGTGGAATGGGTTTTTCCATCGCTGCGGCGACACCTTACAGAGAAGACCGAATACCCTCAGTGCGCTACCGAACATGACCCGCGCAGGGGATCGCGGTGCTCCCTTTAGCCTAAATCCGGGCATTGCTCAGGCCAAGGCGCCAAGCTCGCCAAGAAATACAATCGGGTAGAACCATTGTCCAGATTACCCTCCGGGTGGCTGCGGCAACGCTGATAACGCACTGAAAAGTCTTGGCGAGCTTGGCGCCTTGGCGTGACAACCGCGCTTTCTAGGTTCAGCGTCCCCCGCGTGGTCTTCACTTCCGCATCTCGTCGGTGGGATTTCCTGCCTCCTTGCCTCAAGCGTCATCGCCGAAACCAACCTGAGGATGTTGGGTGCGTTAGCGAACGGAGCGGCGATGCCCTCAGATGCACCATACATGCCGTTCTGTCACTGACCGCCGACCATTCGCTCGGCTGGTGTTGGACATAAGTGGGCTGACGTACAGATGCCCGGCGCCGTTCAACCCAGTATTGATGCCTACTTCATTAACCGACTAAGCAACATGCTCACTGCCCAAGTTGTACCTATCGACCCACTCGGGAACGAAACGCTGATCCTCGACCGCACTCAGGGCCGAGATTGGATCGGCCGCAGCGCGTTAAGCTGGGGCGCGATCATTGCCGGCGCCGCCGCTGCCGCCTCATTGTGGATGATCCTGATGATACTGGGGGCTGGTCTTGGCCTCTCCTCGGTATCGCCATTCGTCAATAAAGGTATCAGCGCAACCGCCTTCGGAATATCTACGGTCGGATGGTTGGTGTTCAGCCAGATTGCCGCGTCTGCGATGGGTGGCTATCTCGCGGGTCGGATCAGAACACGCCGCTTGGGAACGCTCCCGGACGAGGTCCGTTTTCGCGATATCGCACATGGCTTCCTGGCATGGGCCGTGTCCGCGCTGGTCACTGCGATATTCTTGACGTCAGTGATCGGATCGATTGTCAGTGACGGGATTCAAGCCAGTGTGACAGCACCCGCAACAAGCGGCGCTGTCGTGGACGCCGCAAGGGCCGCTGCCGGTCGTCATACCGATGGTTTGAACGACGACACGAGCTATTTTGTCGACTCACTGTTCCGCACCGGCCCCACCACCGCGAACAGCGACGGTCCCAGCGCGGCCGTGTTGTCAAAGACCACTCGCATCTTTAACAATGGTCTACGCTTGGGTGAATTGCCGGTGGATGATGTCCGCTATGGTGGACAGTTGGTGGCCACCCAGACGGGTCTGAGCCAGTCCGAGGCCCAGACGCGAGTGGCCGATACCTTCGCGCGTTTGCAGTCTACCCGAAAAGATACCGCGGTGACCGATCGAGCAGTGGCAGAGCAGGCCCGCTCTGCATCGGCCACGGCCGCGATCTGGTTGTTCTTGTCGCTGCTATTCGGCGCGGTGGTCGCAGGTAATGCCGCCATGTTCGGCGGTCAGCGCCGCGATGCGAAAAGTCGGACTGTCGACCTTGTTGAAGTCCAACACCCCGTCTGAGCGGCGCTGGCGCAGCGCTCAGGTCGCACCAACCAGGAGATTGAATATGAGACTTTCACTTAAGGGGCTTGCAGTCGTGATCCTGCCGGTCTGCCTGCTCACCACGGTCAATCTGGCCCGCGCCGAAGCCGGAGCCGCGCAGAACGCGGGCCAAGCGATCGATCAAGCGGTCGATAGGGCCGGAGTGGCGATGGATGCCACCAAGGACGCGGCCGGCGAGAAGGCGGAGCAGGTTGGAGACTACCTGAGCGACGCGGCGATCACTACCAAGATCAAGACGGAGATCCTGGCGGACCCGCTGCTCAAGGTCTTCGAGGTCCATGTGATCACCACCGACGGTGCAGTCACGTTGAGCGGCGAGGTCGACTCGCAGCAAAGCATCGATCGGTGCAAGGAGATTGCCAATAGCGTGAAGTCGGTGAAATCCGTCACCAGCACGCTGGTGGTTAAGGGCGGTAAGTAGCACCATGGCCTTGCGGTGCCAGTGCCGATCGGGACTGGTCCCGCGATGGGCCGGGCTATCATCATCAACTGGAGTACTCCTCATGAATCTAAGTATCACCAAGAAGAACGTCGGGCCGACCGATCAACTGATTCGCTTGTTGGTCGGTGGCGCCCTGGGTATTGGCGCCGCTCGCGGCGGTTCGTGGATAGCTGGGCTGATCGGTGCTGTACTGCTCGTCACGGCCTATCTGCGTTTCTGTCCGGCCTACCTGCTATTGAAGTACAACACGAATATGGGTCGGCCCGGCGAAGACCGATTTGACATCAACAAGAAGAACGTCGGTACGACCGATCAAACGCTGCGTGCGCTGGCCGGCGTCCTCCTGATCGTCGGCGTCTTGAGCGGTGGCTGGTGGGGGGCTGGGCTGATTGGCGCCTATCTGCTCCTCACCGCCTTACTGCGTTTCTGCCCGTTCTATCTGGTATTCGATTACAGTACCAGTGAGGGCCTATCCCCTGTTCCCAAGTGATCCTTCACCGTGCCGTGCGCGAGGCGGCGGCCTCGGCGACCGCCGCCAGCCCTGCCGAAAATGGGCTGGCGAGGAGATATCGCGGCGGGATGGCAAACTCCCCCTGTCGGTCGAGATAGCCCCAGCGGCCATTGAGCTTGACCAACGCGCGTCCGCCGACGAACGGATGGGCCTGCTCCAGCCACATGGGCTTGATCGCGTAGTCGCCCGATGGGGTAATGTACCCGTACCGCCCGACGTCATCGCGAACCCCGGCGAGCCCCTCAGAGAACCGCTGCGCCTGGCTAAAACGCGGCTGGACGGCCACCTGACCGTCCGGGTCGACGTATCCCCAGGGGCCCTGACAGCCCGCGCGACACAGGGTCGCGATCGGGGCGCGTCCGTCTGCGAATAGCCCGAAATGCGCGACCTCGACCTGGGGTGCGACCCGCCGTCCGTTGGCCCCGCTCCAACCGCGGAAGGCGCCGTCCAGGGTCGGAACCAACCCCTCGCCGAAGACCAGTTCCCGCCGTTGCCGGGCCTGTTCCAGGGATGGGGTGCCGAACAGCATCGGAGACACCTCCGGTAGAAACGGCTTGGCCACCACCTCGCGCCCGTTGCGATCGATGACGCTGCCCAAGAGATAGCGTTGCTCGGTTAGGAACGGTTCACTAAGAAGTTACTCATGTTAGCTCCGGCGATCTATGTATAGCGGCGGCCACTCAGTTGAAAAACCGAGGTCTTCCTGCGATCATGGGCGTCGGATCTTTGGACACCGGTCGCTACCATGAACGAG
>NZ_CAJAXH010000053.1 GCF_903946935.1 uncultured Thiodictyon sp. | reverse complement strand
TCCCGCGACACCGTCGCCGCCACCATCCAGCGCCTGGCACGCAACGTCCGCCTGGTGTTCGACTACCTGGGCATGACCGAAAATTCCCGCCGTCGGCGGGGACGGCCAGCCACGGCGGGCTAGAACGGATTTGCCGTGGGACAACTGCCTCCCAACGGCGACACCGCCTGGCGAACTGGTATGATGGCCGCGCGCCGTGGTCTCTCCAACAACGCCCATGGCGGCGTACAAGACCCAGGCTGGGCCGCCGATCGGCTTGCCTATCCCCAAGCGCGCTGCGGACCTTCGCTTCTTCAAGATGCCTGTCACCGACCCAACCCTGCCGCCTGCATCCTATGTGACCGGCGCACTCTGGGGACTGTTCGCCATTTCCATCTGGGTCGGCTGGATCCTCTTGACCCGCTTTGGCGTCACCACCTCACTCCCCCCCTTCGACCTCACCGCCCTGCGGTTCGGCTGTGCCGGCGCGCTGTTGTTACCGATCGTCATCCGCCGGGGATTTGCCGTGCGTCAGGTCGGCCTGCCGCTGCTGGCCGCAATCTGTGCCGGCGCCGGGGTGCCCTATGTGATCATCGCCTCCGCCGGTCTGCAATTCGCCCCGGCCGCCCACGCCGGCGCGCTCATCCCCGGCACCATGCCGCTGTGGACCGCGGTACTGGCGATGGCCTTCCTGCACGAGCGGATCTCGGGGTCGCGCCGGATCGGGCTGCTGTTGATTCCGGTCGGTATCGTGATCTTCGTCGGCGCCGGCCTGACCAACCTCGCCGCCGGCTGGTGGCGCGGACACCTGCTGTTTCTCCTGGCGGCCCTGTGTTGGGCCAGCTTCACGGTGGCCATGCGCCGCGCCGGCCGCCAGGGCCTCACCCCATTGCACGCGGCCGCCATCGTCTCGGTCGTGTCCGCGGCCTGGTACTTGCCGGTCTATGTCCTCGTCTTGCCGCACCGTCTGACCGCCGCACCCTGGGGCATGCTCGTGATCCAGACCGTCTATCAAGGCGTGTTCGTGGCGATCGTTTCGCTCTATGCCTACACCCGCGCAGTCGGCATTCTGGGGGCCTCGCTGGGCGCCAGTTTTGCCTCGCTGGTCCCGGTGCTGGCGATGCTGACCGCGATACCGCTGCTCGGTGAAATACCCAAGCCGCTCGACTATGTCGGCATTGCCGCAGTCACCTTGGGTGTCCTGCTGTCCAGCGGCGCCTATCAGGCACTGGTCACGGCCATGGCGCCCGCACCAACCCGAAAGACGCACCTAGACCCGGGAATGGCTCACGCCAAGGCGCCAAGCTCGCCAGAAAATTAAATCGGGTAGAGCCGCTTTCCAGATCGCCCTCCGGGTGACTGTCGCAACGCCAATAACGCACTGAAAGGCCTTGGCGAGCTTGGCGTCTTGGCGTGATCACTGCTCTTTCTTGGATGGAGGTTGCGGCCCCCTTGGCCGCTCCCCATCCCGTCCTCCCCCAATAGGGGAGGGAGAACTGGAGCGCGCTCCCGGGCGAGATTCACCGTTTGCCTCGCCCGGGTCGCACCCCGATAATGGCCGGTTTGCCGGGGGCCGAAGTGTCCGGGATTGCGGCCGCGGCTGGATGACCGGACGATTACGCGGTTGTCTGGCCGTCGCCGGACACCAAGTTGCCGGATCAATCAGGCCGAAAGGCCGCGTCGAGGAAGACTGCATGCAGCAAGCGAGCGAAACCACCCCCGTGTCCACACCCACTGCCGCGCCCGGGACGGGCATCGCCGACGTCCAGGGCAGTGCGGACACGCGCCGCATTGCCATCGACCGGGTCGGGATCAAAGACATCCGCCACCCGGTGCGGGTGCGCGACCGCGGCGGCCTGGAGCAGCACACAGTCGCCTGCTTCAACATGTACGTGTACCTGCCCCACAATTTCAAGGGCACGCACATGTCACGCTTCGTGCAAATCCTGAACAGCCAGGAGCGCGAGTTGAGCGTCGGCGCCTTCAAGGAGATGCTAAAGGAGATGTCCCAGCGGCTGGAGTCCGCGGCCGGGCATATCGAGATGCGCTTCCCCTTCTTCGTGAACAAGCGCGCCCCCGTAAGCGGGGTGGAGAGTCTGCTGGACTACGAGGTGACCTTCATCGGCGAGATCCGCGACGGCCACCCCACCCTGGAGATCAAGGTGGTGGTGCCGGTTACCAGCCTCTGCCCCTGTTCCAAAGAGATCTCGGCCTACGGCGCCCACAACCAGCGCTCGCATGTGACGGTCCAGGTGCGCGCCCGCGGTTTCATCTGGATCGAAGATATCATTGAATTGGTGGAGCGCGAGGCGTCATCGCAGCTCTATGGGCTATTGAAACGCCCGGACGAGAAATTCGTCACCGAGCACGCCTATGACAACCCCAAGTTCGTGGAAGACATGGTGCGCGACGTGGCCACCCGACTCAATGCCGATGAGCGGGTCGCCGCCTATATCGTCGAGTCCGAGAACTTCGAATCCATCCACAATCACTCGGCCTATGCGCTGATCGAGCGCGACAAGGAGGCCGAGGCACGAATCGCCGAGGCATCGCTATAGGAATTTACCGGCCTTGATCATCGTTGCAACCAGCGGCCATCTTCTGGAGTACAAGGCTTCAGCCTTGGACTCCGAGCCCAAGGTGGCCGGAGCGACGATCAAGGCCGTAAATCGGCCAACAGCAGCCTCCCGGTGGCGCCGAATCGCGCGACGGACTATTATCGCCCGGAATCCATTGATCGAGTAAAGCGCCGAACACTAGCTCTGTCGGCGCAGCGACTGGCATGCATCACCGGTCAGGGAGCCTGTTCAGCACGGTAGCCAGACAGAGACGATGGCTCCGGCAAACGCACCACATCGGAAAACCGCCGTCAGGGGCCAGGAATGACATACGACGACTTCTTCCAGCAAGCGACCCAGCTACCCGAGGGAAACGCCCCCTTCCCCTACCAGGTCCGACTCGCCCAAGAACCTTGGCCGGACCTGCTGGATGTGCCGACCGGCATGGGCAAGACCGCCGGCGTCACCCTCGCCTGGCTATACAAGCGGCGCATCCTCCGCGACACCGACACGCCACGCCGCCTGATCTGGTGTCTGCCGATGCGCGTCCTGGTCGAGCAGACCCACCGCGAGACCTGCCGCTGGCTCTGCAATCTGGGCCCGGCCGGCGAGCTCGGTGACGGCAAGGTCTCCGTCCACCTGCTGATGGGCGGCGCCGACGACATCAAGACCTGGGCCGAGCATCCGGAAGAGGACATGATCCTCATCGGCACCCAGGACATGCTGCTGTCGCGCGCCTTGATGCGCGGCTACGGCATGAGCCGCTACCAATGGCCGGTCCACTTTGCCTTTCTGCACAACGATGCACTCTGGGTACTGGATGAGGTGCAACTGATGGGCGCCGGCCTGCCGACCAGCGCGCAACTTGAGGCCTTTCGGCGCAAGGCGGAATTTCCTCTGGCCCGCCCCAGCCGCACCCTCTGGGTTTCGGCCACCCTCAATCGCGACTGGCTGGCGACGGTGGACCTGCGCCCACACTGCGATAGCCTGCGACCGGCCGCGCTGGGCGACCAAGAGCGCCAACTGCCCGCAGTCACGCGGCGCATCAACGCACTCAAGGCATTGCAGCGCGCCGACACCGCCCTGACCCCGGACAATGCGAAAGACTCCGCGGCGGCGCTGGCCCGCGAAGTCCTGGCCGCACACCAAGCAGCCAGCACCACCCTGGTTATCGTCAATCAGGTCGAACGCGCCCAAGCGCTCTACCGCGAGATCAAGAAAGACCGCCAAGCACCGCCGCTGCTCTTGCTCCATGCCCGCTTCCGCCCCGCGGAGCGGCGCGCCATCGAGACCCATATCAGGGAGGCACCGCCGCCCGAAGGCCGCATCGTCATCGCCACCCAGGCCATCGAGGCTGGAGTGGACATGACCAGCCGCACCCTGTTCACCGAGCTGGCCCCCTGGTCCTCACTGGTACAACGCTTTGGACGCTGCAACCGCTACGGAGAGTGCAACGCGGATGGCGGCGCAAACATCCGCTGGATCGACATCACCGACGACAAGGCCGCCCCACCCTACGCCCCGGAAGACCTGGCCACTGCCCGCGAGAAAGTCGCCGGACTCGACAGCGCCGCGCCTGCCGACCTGCCGCTCACCGATGAGCCGGCCCCCCTCTGGCCGGTCCTGCGCCGCCGCGACTTTCTGGACCTGTTCAACACCGACCCTGACCTCTCCGGATTCGACGTCGATGTCTCCGACTACATCCGCGACTCCGAAGTACCGCCTTTGGCCGTCTTCTGGCGCGACTTCGGCGACGACCCGGGCGAACAGCCCCCACCGAGCAGACAGGAGCTGTGCCCCGTCTCCATCCGCCAAGCCGATAAGCTCGGCAAGCTGGGCAAGCGGGACATCTGGCGCTGGGACACCCTCGGCCGCGGCTGGATCAAACTCGACCGACCCCGCCCCGGCATGACCCTGTTGCTGCGCGCCAAAGATGGCGGTTACGACCCGGACCTGGGATTCGTCGCCGACAGCCGCGGCAAACCCGTCCAACCCCTCCCGCCCCTCACCGTGGCCGCAGACGAGTCCTACAAGTCGGACTGGCGCTCGGCTCAGACCAGGCCCATTGAGCTAGCGGACCACCTCGCCAGCGCCGCCCGTGCCGCCCAGGCCCTGTGTGATCGCCTGGCCGAGACCAATCCCGCGGTGGTTCGCGCCGCCCGCTGGCACGACCGGGGCAAGGCACACGAAGTCTTCCAGACGACCATGACCGCCTGCCCGGACATGCCCAAAGGCGATGGGCGCCTCTGGGCCAAGTCGAACGGCAAAGGCCCGCGGCACAAGCGGCCCTATTTCCGCCACGAACTCGCCTCAGCGCTTTCCTGGCTGGCCGCCCATGACGGTGAGCCCAACGCCAATCTCATCGCCTATCTGATCGCCGCCCACCACGGCAAGGTGCGCCTGAGCCTGCGGGCCATGCCGGACGAGCAAGAGCCGCCGAACGGCAAACGCTACGCCCGCGGGATCTGGGAGGGCGACCAACTCCCTGCGCTCACCTTCGACGGCGAACAGTCCCCGGAGACCACCTTGCGACTCGCCCTCATGGAACTTGGCGAAGGCGAACAAGGCCCAAGCTGGACCGCCCGCACCCAAGCCCTGCTGGCAGAGTACGGCCCCTTTCGGCTCGCCTGGCTGGAGGCCCTCGTCAGCATCGCCGACTGGCGTGCCAGTGCCGACGAGCAACAAGGCACGGCGGACAATTCAACAGCAACGGAGAACGACCCGCATGAATTGGCAACAAGCGATTCAACACTGGCGCGACCTGCCGGAGGCGCAGAAGCGCCGCATCCGCTGGCAGCGCATCCCGCGCAACGTGGCCCAGAGCATGGCCTTCGAGGGGGAACCGGTGAGCCTGGAGGCCCTGGAAGCGGAACACGCGCGCCGGCCCATGCCACCCGCCACCTCCAGACCCAACTCGGCATCCTGACCTACTCCGAACCGGCGCCCCACCTCGCCAGCCGCGTAAACGACATCGAGGCGGCGATCGAGGCCGGTCACTTCGATCGTGGCACCCTCGACGACGACCTGATCCTCAACCTACACCGCACCCTGTGCGGCAACCTCGTGCCCGACCTTGCCGGCTGGCGCCGTCACGATGTCCAGCTTTGAAGCCACCGCCGATACCCTTTTCATGGACCGGAGCCCCGCATGAACGAGATCATCCTCGCCGGTTGCACCCCGACACCCCTGCCCAACTATCTCAAGGCCCTGGGCATCTTTCGACTGGTGGCCGAACAGAAAGACCCGGGAGTCAAGGCGCGTTGGCGGGGGGAGCGGTTCGCACTCATCACGCGACTGTCACCCGAAGAACTGGCGCGGTTCTTTCTGGATGAGTACCGACCGACGCCGATCCTGTCACCCTGGAACGGTCGTGCTGGATACTTGGAAGGCGACGATACAGACGAATCAACCCCACCGACCCTTGAAGATCCCGATGCTATTGGGGTTGTTGCGCTGCAACCCGATCAGACAGAAGCATCCAAACGGCGAGGGTGCGAATTGTTAGAAACGTTCCGCAACTCTAGTGCAGCAGAGTGAAAGTCCCGACACCGTCTGACCCGTTATGCAGCGAGTGGTTTGCCCTCATAGGTCCAGCGAAATGGCTTGGCCATCGTGTTGTTGAAGAATTCAATAAAGTCCGTGATCTTCTTTTCGAGGTCCG
>NZ_CAJAXH010000052.1 GCF_903946935.1 uncultured Thiodictyon sp. | reverse complement strand
GCTGCTTGTGCCGAATGAGATTGGATCTTATTTGCGCGGTTCGACCGCTACCAAACGCTTCAAAATGCATGAACCGCTCGCCGATGCCCGGGCGGCGAAGAATGGGATTCGTGATGAAAGGCGAGTTTTCTGCCAGGCACAATCTACATCGGTGATCCGCAGCCCATCGAGGCAACCCCGCCGGTCCAAAGGGTCACGATCGCCGGTCGGCAGGTCCTTTTACAAAGCTGGGCCGGGGAGGATGATGACGTGCAGGGTTTGACCGTCATTCTGCCCGACGTTCTGTCGGGCAAGACGGCGTTGGTGATGGGATGGGGCCCACGCGGCTCTTGGGCGAAGGACCGGGTCCGGATATGGGCGATCTTCAATTCGATCACACTTGCACAACCATCAGGCGTCTCGCCCGCAGCCGCGCCGAATGATGGCCAGCGATCGGGCCTGCAAAATGCCGACGGCTTCGATCCGGCAAAATACCTCGAACAACTGGGAGCCCGCCTCCAATGAACACCAACAGGATCACGCCCCGCGCCGGGCGAGGGGTTGTGGCAGGTGCCGCCCTTATCGCATCGGTCTTGCTCGCACTTGCGGACGTTGCCGCAGCCGACCCCGCAACCCCGGAACAGGTGCAGGAACGGCAGCGGAAAATGGTGGCGCAGGAGCTGTCAAAGCTAAATGCGGACATGCTCACGCTGCTGTTCAATCACATCGGGATAACTCCGAGTGTCGATTTCAACAACTGCATGTGTCCTGGCGGGTTCCACGCCTATGCCGGAGCGGATGCAGGCGGCCCGTGCCGGCGTATCGGGCCATTGGGGGGCACCAGTTGGACAGGCTATGATATGAACACACTGCTGGGCTGTGCAGCCAGTGTGCCGCTTGCCGACGGCAGCAACCTTCTGGACAAGGTCGCGCAGGCGGCAAAGCCCTCCCGGGCCTCGACCACGCCGACGGCCGACACCACCGGGGCAAAGCTGCGCAAGCAGGTCATCACGCTGGAGAAAGCCTGCCTGCCGGTGGGTGATCGCATCTATGCCATTCTGGACGAATACGACAAGCAATATGCCGGCTACGAACGCGCCGTCAAAGCCTTTGGGCATCCCACCTGGACAAGTGGCACGCCGCCGGCCCGGCCGGCCAGCGAGCCGCTGGTGGACGAGATTTATGCCGCCCTGCAGGCAGCGCCCGATCCTTGCGAACAGGCGGCCGAGGTCAACCTGATCGCCGAGCGCAGCAGCGTGCGCAGCACCACCGGCATGGCGGTGGATATTGCCGCGGTCTGGGTGGTTCCCGGCGCCGACGACGTTCTGGTCATGATCGCCAGGCACCCAGTCCTTGATCTGCTGTCCAACGCCAAGAACTTGGTCAAGTCGATGGACATCTGGCGCGACCAGCAAAAGGTCGAGGTCTACAGCGGCGCCATGCAGGAGGCGCGCAAGGTAATCCGTAGCAACCGCCCGATCACGCAGGGCGGCTATGACAGCATCACCGGCAGCTATGATGACGAATCGCAACTGCTGCGCGAAAAGGTGGCGCAGGCGCAGGTCGCGCTCGATGCAGGATTGAGCGAGATTGACAAGATGGCGCGTGACAACCGCCCGGTTTCCGGTGCCCCCGGCGCACAGCACATTCAGTTCGAGAACTCGATCAGGATGGAGGAAAACCACGCCTTCGGGGTCTATGACGAAGTCGTCCGCGACGTCTCCCTGCGGCTGAACCAGATCGCCTTTACCAAGGCAGCGCTGGAAAAGCACTTGGCACCCAGAATAGGTCTGTCCTGCGAACAATTCATTGCAAGTAACTGCCATGAATGACGCACGACCTGCCCCGTTTTGTTCCGACCCTTTGAGCTTAACCTGCCAATGAGACTTTCTTCCAGTTTGGATGAGCGCAACAGCGACAGGTCCGCGACCGTAGCAAGGATCTCGACGCCCGGCTGCGGTGAAGCGCTGCAGGCCCGACACCCAGTGCCGGGAGGTCGGTCGACCGGGTTCGTGCCGGACCAGGCCAATGACGTGCGCCTACGTTCGTTCGGGAATTTCGAACTACGCGAGAAGAAGGAGCGCCCCGGGCGCAATCCGAAGACCGGCGACGAGATCCCGATCACCGCCCGCCGTGTCGCGTCCTGTATCGTGGCCCATAATGTTCTTTATGTGAAGTGGACGGCGGGCGCTGCACGCCGACCCTGGTGCGGTCAGCGACGCCCTGTCGCTATAGAGGGCGTTGGAAGGCAGCTCACGACCCACACCAGACACCCGTGCTTCGCCGGCCGGGGTCCGCAGTC
>NZ_CAJAXH010000051.1 GCF_903946935.1 uncultured Thiodictyon sp. | reverse complement strand
TGGTGTTTTAGTCGGCTTCAGACGATACCGCCTGCGTCCCGCTGCCGCCAACTCTACGTTGACCTTACGCACCCGCGCCGGACACCTAACCAGGCCATTCATGCGGGTTTCCATCAGGCCAAAAATGGCCAAAGTCGAGATAGACACGTCGATCTGTCGTCACCACCAGGGCGGTTTCCAATCCGACATCGGTGGGCTTGACGATCACGTGTGGGATCGCCTTTTCGTCGGTCCCGGCAAGGGCCGACTCGACCGTCCACCGGCCGGTGTCGCCCAGGTTGATCGCCGTAATCCGCTCGCCCTGTTGCAGCGAAATGTCGCAGAGTTGAAGGACGGCGCACACGATGCTCGGTTGCTGCATCCCGAGCTTGAAAATGATCACGCCGTTCTTGGCTGTGAAGTTCACGCTGTCAGGGTTTCCGGCTTGCCACGCATCGGCTAGCGCCAAGGCCTCCTCTTCCTGCGGCGTCAGGATCGGATCGGGACCGGAGAACAGCACATCATCGGCGCGTGGCACTGGCGGCACACAGCGCCCCTCGCGCATCACCCCGGTGCAGGTGTCCATCGCGTCCGCCGGCGTCGGAGTGCCTAATGTGCCTGGCGGCCGGTCCCGCGCAGTCCCGTCGGCAGGGGCCGCCAGGGCCGCCGCCCCCAGCCCCAGCAGGCACCCGCCGGTTAGCATCGCAAACCTGTTCATCGCCTTATCCCCCAAACTCAATTCTGCCGCGACCACGAAAAGTCACGCACGTAGATCCCGAGCGGATTGTTCCGAATTTGCTCTTCGGTCGCATCCGGTCGCGTCGCGACCGTATAAACCGTCACGAGCGCCCGCATCTTTACCGGCTCGCCCTGCTGTACGCCGTCGCGTCCGCGCGTGGTTTCCAGCCAGTCGACTTGCCAGGTGTCGGGGGTTTGCGGCAGGACGCTGGTAATGTCGGTCGTGACCATTTCCTTCGCCGCTCGCAGAAACGGGCTGGCGTCTTCGCTGCCGTTAAGCCATTGGGTCATCTTCGCCATCGCCGGGTCCTTCGGCGACAGCAGCGCGTAGTTGCGCAGGATGGCTTTGCGCTGGAGTGCGACATCCAGCGTCACCAGCCTGGCGTTAGCGACGAACTCAGCGACGGTGGCGTGCAGTACCCGCTCGTCCACCGGTGCGGCGCGTTGCGCGGGCGCTACCGCAAGGGCCTGGCCGAGCTTGTCGACTTCCAGCACGTAAGGCACGTATTGAGATTGACTGCCGAAATAAATCACGCCCCCAACCGCGGCCAGGGCGATCAGCAGCGACAGAATCGCGACCAGTTGCCACGCTTGCCGTGCGTCGATAATGGACCCTTCGCGCTCATTCCAGATGCGGCGGGCGTTGAGGTAGGGGTTGTCCGTGCCGGCGGCCCGCGCTGGTGACGGGGACAGTTCGTCAGGGTCCGCCGCTTCGCGTTCCATGCCGGAGCCTGGATCGGCGAGTCGGCGCCGTCCGCGAAGCCAACTGAAATTCACTATCATCGCGCTACCTCATAATCAGCAAGATTCAGACCGCGGCTTTCTAGCCAGTAATCGACCCAGGCGGGACCGTGTTGCTCCTCAAGGCCACGGATAATTGACACCGATTCCTTATCGGACGCACCGACGAACGCGAGCGTCAAGGGGCCAAGCGCTAAATTGAATAAGCGGCGGCCATTGTCCGACACGTAATAGTAATCCCGCTTTGGCACGGCGGATGCCAGAATTTCGAGTTCACGGCTATTCAATCCCATGCGTCGATAGAGGGCCGCCGCGTCATCTTCACGCGCGGCAGGATTCGGCAAGTAGATTCGAGTCGCCGTCGATTCCACAATCACATCAAGAATCCCTGAGTTGACAGCATCGGAGAGACTTTGCGTGGCCATCAGTACCAGGCAATTGGCCTTACGCAAGACCTTCAACCATTCGCGTATCTTCGCTCGAAACGCAGCATGACCAAGCATCAACCAGGCCTCATCAAGGATGATGACGGACGGCTGACCGGTGAGGCTGCATTCAATGCGCCGAAATAGATAGAGTAGGGTGGGAAGCGCATACTTTTCGCCGAGATTCATCAAGTCTTCAATCTCGAAAACGGTAAAGTCATTCAGCGCCAGGCCGTCGGTGCTCGCATCAAGGAGGGTGCCCATGGGTCCATCAATGGTGTACGGTTTGATGGCGTTACGGATCGCTTCATCCTGAATCGTGATGGAGAACTCGGAAAGCGTCCGCGAACCGCTATCGTGCATCGACGTGATAGCTGCATCGATTTCATTGCGTTGATCGGGTGTCGTGTTGACCCCGTTGAGCCGTAGGATGGTATCAATCCACTCGTTGGCCCAGGCCCGATCGCCTTTCGAGTCGAGGTACTGCAACGGACAAAATGACAGGGTGTTATCGTCGGACGCCACCGTATAATGCTGGCCGCCGACCGCTTTGGTGAGCGGATACATCGACATGCCTTTGTCAAAGGCGTAGATCGACATTCCAGGGTAGCGCCGGAGTTGGGCGGCAATGAGGGCCACAAACGTGGATTTGCCGGCGCCGGTCGGGCCGAAGAGGAAGGTGTGACCGACATCGCGCACATGGAGGTTGAGCCGAAATGGTGTAGCCCCGCTGGTCACGCACTGAAGCAAGGCCGGCGCGTTCGGCGGATACAGCGGACAGGGCGCGTGGTCGAGTCCGGTCCAGGTCGTACTGGTTGGCAGCAGGTCCGCCATATTCAATGTGTTGAGCAATGGGCGGCGAATGTTTTCCACACCGTGCCCTGACAGGCTGCCGAGGTAAGCGTCCATTGTATTAATGGTTTCGATGCGTGCGGCGAACCCGAGCCGATTGACGGCCTTCTCGACGACCCGCGCCGACTGTTCCACCTGCTCTCGGTGTTCGCCCATGAGTACCACCACGCTGGTGTAATAGCCCTGCGCGACCCATCCCGTATTCACTTCGGAAATAGACGCTTCGGCCTCAGCGACCATATTGAGCGCGTCTTGATCGACACTCCCAGAGTTGGTGTTAAACACCTGAGACGTGAACCCACGGACTTTTTGTTTCCACTTTTTCCGATATTTCTCGAGATGTGCAACGGCTTCATGCGTGTCCATCAAGATAAGACGCGAGGACCACCGATACTCGCATGGCAATTCGCCGAGTACCGTCAACATCCCGGGCGTCGATTCGAGCGGAAATCCTTCGATGGCGACCACCTGAATGAAGTGGTGGCCGATTTTTGGCACGACCCCGCCGAATAGCTCTTGGCCACCCAACAACGCGTCCAAGTAAATCGGTGCGTTGGGCAGTTGGATCGGATGCCGCTGGCCGGTAATGCAGAAATGCAGCCACGCGAGCAATGCGTCGTGCGTGACCGTGGCGCCGCTCGCCGTGCGCTGGCGCTGGCCGCGTAGTCGCGTCAGATGGACGGCCGAAGACAGTCGATCTTCCAGCGATTGGCAATCGTGGTCGAAGGTCCTGATCAGCGCCTGGGTGCGGGATTTGTCGTCCGTGACCGCGGCATCGTCATCGAACATGAGCTCTTGGAACTTCGCTTGTGCCAGAAGCGGGGGAAAATAGGTCACGGCAAGCACGAAATGACCCTCAAACATGACGCCGAGGTGCTCGAACAGGCGCCGGCGTTCCTCATCGATCGCGGCGGATATCCGATCGGGAAACGCGCAGCGCTCCGGTGCCGGGTACGCCGTCGCCCGATGACGCACGGCGTCGACATGGATCATCCAGCCGCTGCCCAAGCTGGCCAGCGCCTGGTTGATGCGTACCGAGACCTGGTTGCGTTGGTCATCCGTCGCGCTCGCGTTGTCTTCACCACGATAGAGCCAGGCGGCCAGGAACGCGCCGTTTTTACACACGACAACGCCGTCTTTCACGATGGCGGCATAGTTGAGCAGGTCGGCGACTCCGGCCTGGGAAGAGCGATGGTGTTTCAATTGCTGCGACGTGCGCGTACGCAATATCATCGCCACCAGAACGCCGATAAGCGTGCTCCCAAGAGCGGCCACTAAGTAGGTTATAATAGATAGCGAACTCATTGATAGCCTCTGGTTTGGCTGGGCGGGTTATCGCGGAACGGTGTGCTGCGGGCCGGGTAATAGCGCTTATAACGGCGATGCCGTAGATACACCTCCCGCATTTGCGGGTCCGCTTTGGCCATCAGCCGAAATACATAGAGACTCGCAGACCACAAGACGACTCCGAAGATGGTGGCCCGCAGGTCTTGAGCGGAAAAGATCAGGGACCCGGCAATCACGCCGGCAAACATCGTCAGTTCGCGATCCCCACCCATAAATAGGGTGGTGCGATTGCCAGCCCGACGAATGGGGATCGCGCGTAAGGCCATGACTACACGAATCCCTTATAGGTGCTGGCGTCAACGACGCTACCAACTTCCGCGGCTGTCCCGAAGAAGGTGGTCATGATATTGGTCGCGCCGACCAACAGAGCCATGACCAAGACCAGGAAGATCAGGGTGCGAAAGAAGCCGTTCAGATCGCCGCCAAAAATCAAGACACCGCCGGCGATGACGAGTCCGATGATGCTGATCGCAAAGGCGACCGGGCCGGTAACGGAGGTACGCAAAGCAACCAGCCAGGGTTCATAAGGCAGGTCACCGCCGGTACTGCTGGCGGCGACGGCGTGATCCGGACTCAGCGCCAGGAACAGTAGTAGGGCGGCGCCGACATACAGGATTGGGGAGCGGGGTAGGGTAAGGGTGCTTATGGTCATAGGTAAGGCTCTTGGTTACAGGGCAGTGGTGACATAACGGCCATCCGTATACCCGGAAATGGCAAGTATTTCCTGGACACGACGGCCTTCGGGGGTACGGGCAATATGGACCACAATGTGAACCACATCGCCAATCAGGGGTTCGATAGGACGGGGGGCGTCGGGGTGCATACTGATCAGCATCGCCAGACGATCTAATCCGGCACGGGCACTATTGGCGTGCAAAGTCGCCGCGCCGCCCTCATGCCCGGTATTCCATGCCATCAAAAGATCCAGCGCTTCAGGTCCGCGCACCTCGCCCACCAGAATGCGATCCGGGCGCATTCTCAAGGTGGTTTTCAATAACAGCGTCATTGGCACTTCGAGCGATGTGTGGTACTGCACAAAATTCGTTGCAGCGCATTGGATTTCGCCGGTGTCTTCGATGATGACCACGCGCTCAGCGGGATCGCGCTCGACCATCCGATTGATGATCGCGTTGACGAGGGTGGTCTTCCCTGATCCAGTGCCGCCGATGACGAGGATGTTTCGATGTGCACCGATGGCGTCGCTGAGAATGGCGGCTTGCCCTGCTGTCATGATGCCAGCGGTCACATAATCGTCGATGGTGAAAATCGCGACGGCCTTTTTGCGAATCGCGAACGTGGGTGCTGTGACGACGGGAGGGACTTGCCCGGCGAAGCGCGAGCCGTCCAGCGGTAATTCGCCCTCTAAGATCGGCTTATGCCGCGTCACTTCCTTGCCGTGGTAGCCCGCGACGGTCTTGATGATGCAGCGCGGCCGGCGCCGATGGTCCCGATGCAACGCATCGGCTCGCCTAGGCGTTCCTGCCAAATGTTGCCATCCGCGTTACACAACACTTCGACTGTTTTCGGGTCTGCCAGCGCCGCGAGTAGCAGTGGGCCAAGGTCCCGTTCCAGCTTTGTCGATGGCTACCTAAACCCGCCTATAGTTGGTGAATGATGCGGGTAATCGCCAACGAGGGTGGTGAAGAGCGGTCGGGACGCTGGGGGACATAGGGGGGCTGGGAGCCAGGGGGAAGGGGGGGTGTATGGCCCCGCGGC
>NZ_CAJAXH010000050.1 GCF_903946935.1 uncultured Thiodictyon sp. | reverse complement strand
TTGGCCACCTCCATCTGGCGGCGCAGGCTCTCCAGCTCATCCTTCAACTGGGCCATCTCGACGCGCTGGGCCTCGACCACGGCGGGGTCGACCGGGGGCACGTCCGGTTTGTCCGGGGGTTTCGCCAACGCCTTCTTCACGGTCGCAGGCCGACTCGTTGGCCGGCACGGCGCCGGTGCCGGCATTGCGCACGCCGAGCGTCAGCACGCTGGCGGTCGCCCCCTGGATCAACTGGGTCTTGGTGATCTTGAGCCCCGGGGCGCAGTGCGCCTTCGGGCCACTGCCCTTCACCTGAAAGCCGGCCGGCAGCCGCCGCTGGGCCATGGCACGCAACAGGTCGGTCAAGGCGGCGACATAGGGGGTACTGCCGTTGCCCTCCCCCGCGGCGCCCGGCAGCGCCGCCGACTTGCCGCCGTCGGGTCCCGCGCCGCTCGCCCCCTTGCCGCGATAGCCGGGAACGGTCAGGCGGATCTCGCGCGGGGGCACATACCGCGGGGCCAGGGTGAGCGACAACGCCAGGTCATTGCTCTGCCCGTCGCTGATGTACAGGGACACGGGTTCCTCGGTGGACGTGGCCACGTAGACCACATGACCATCGACACTGGTACTGGCCGCCGAGACGGTTCGCACCACCGGGTTCGCGAAGGGGGTGACGAGGCGATTGAGGTGGTCGATGGCGATCTCGATCAAGGCCGTGGTGCCCGGGGTGATGCTGACGTTGCGAGGTCCCAGCTCCATCGCAATGGCTGGGGCCTGGCCCGCCGGCGGACCCATGGCGACGCGCAGGAAACCGCCACGGCGCTCGGGGGCGCTGCTGGTCCGGCGGGCGGCCAGGTCGAGTCCGCCGACCTGGCGAATGGTCGGTGCGTTAGCCGGGGAACTTTCGCCGGCCCCGGTCGGGTCGGCACGGGGTCCCGTCGCCGCGGTGCGGACATCCAACAGGTCGCAGGCGACCCGCGGGATCGCGGCCCCGGAGTCGGGCTCCGGCGCGCCCTGGGCGGTGCCGAGCGCGAGTGAGATGCACAGGGCGAGCAGGGTCGGTTGACGGATCATTGCGGGCTCCCAACGGTGGCGCCGACGCGCGGCTCCCCGGGATAGGAATCCAGGAAGACCACGACCGGACGGTAGTTCTTGAACTCGACACGCAGGGCATAGGTGCGTGACTTGTTGACCGGCTTGGCGGCCGGTCCGCTGGTCACATGGGTGCCGGTGATGTAGATCGTGCCGCTGGCAGGGTCCCGGCTGATCTCCCGCGGCTCAAAGGCCAGACTGACCTTTTCGCGGCGAATCTCCGCAACCTGGGCGTCCAGCACGCGCAGCACCTCGACCCGCAGCGCCGGTGCCAGCAGGGGTTCCAGGGCCTTGGTCAGGAACTCGGCATTGGTGGGGGTGACGTTGCCGAGCAGCTCGGCGACGAACAGCGCCCAGGCCTCCCGGACCTCCTGACTGGCCGAGGAGCGGGCCACCGAGACCTCTCCTTCGAGCACCGGCGGCACCAGCACCACGGTCCGATCGGTCTGGTTGATCGTCACGGCCAACACACAGTTCACGCCGAGGAGCAGCAGGATGATCAGGCGGTTGACCCGGTTCTCCAGCGTCAGCCCGGCCCAGGTGGCAAGAAATCGCTGGAGGTTCATGGTAGCCACCGCCGACAGAATGGATTGGGGGTGGTACGCCCACGCAGGGGCAGCAGGCCGTACCAATAGAGGAAGTGCAGTGCGTGCCCGTCGGGGCGTCGCTCGCGGTACTTGGAATACAGGCGCACCAGAAGGACGCCCAGGACGATCAGTTTGAACATCGTCCCGGGACTGCCGGTGAAGATCCCGATGACCAGACACAGGACGATCGGGACGAGATCATCGACGCGCCACAGCAGGATCAGCGGTGGATCGTCGATGTACTTGGGGATTTCGGTTGGGTCAGCC
>NZ_CAJAXH010000049.1 GCF_903946935.1 uncultured Thiodictyon sp. | reverse complement strand
CGGCAGGACCTTCGAACATGGTGCTTCACCCTCGGTTTGTTTGCACTTCCAAGGGTACACAATTTCGCGGGTCCTGCCGCTCTCCTGCGGTGATTCACCAAGCCCTACGCTAGGTCTTGGCCGGATTTATGATCAAGGCCGCCCGCCGTGTGGACGGAGCCATTGACGACGGCCCCGCCGCCGGTCTGCACCAGCGTGGCGAGCCTGGCCTCGAGTGCCTGGCGCTTTGACTCATAGGTCGCCGGCTCCAAGTCCTCGCGCAGGGCCTCCAGACCCGCGAGTTTGGCCAGCAGCTTGTCCTTCTCGGCATCGGCAGATTCAGTCACGGTCCCGGTCTCCATGGCAATTAGGTGGGAAAGAGTCGGCCCAGAGCGGGGGCCATGTCAAGGCCGAGATTGCGCCAATGCGCCGACGCCTCGCACCCCATTACCCGCCAGCACCCTTGGTCGGCAACAATCGGCCATACACGCGCTTGCCAAGCGCAATAAAGCGGTCTAAGCTCCTTTAGCCACGGGTACCCGGCGAGCGGCTGAGACCCCCTCCATACACTGTCTGGTATGATTGAGTTTCTTATGCCTTCAGGAGATGAGCTATGTCCGTTACCAATCCTTTGTCCGGCGGCGGTATCAGGGTGGGACTCGATACGGGTTCGGTGCCGCCCAGGGTTCAGGGTACAGTCACGTCCTTTCCCATCCCCAATGAGGATTTCGGCAAGGTCAAGACGCTGACCGATTTGGCGCTGGGGACCATTACCCTGGAGCAATTCCCCGTCGTCAAGCAGCGGCGCGACCTGCTCTTCAAAGCGGAAGGCATCCCGGTGATCTGCGGCGAGCTACCGACCCTGTTGACCGAGTTCTTGCGCGTTCCCGAGAACCTGAAGCTCCCTCCTTATACACGCCGCGCCCAGGCGCTCAAGCACGTGTTTGAGCATAAGACGCCATTGGTCGACGCCCAGGACCTGCTGCCCGGTCACACCACCAAGAGTTTCGTCGGGGTGCCGATTTATGTCGATACCGGCGGCTACAGCATCTGGCCGGAATTGAAGACGGTCGCCACCCGGGCGCAGAATCCGTTCCGGATCGACCCCGCGGTCGCCGATCGGCTGAATCGCGAAATCTTCCCGTTCTGGCTGGAACACAAGCCGGCAATGGAGTTGGCCCGCTACAGCGACTATGACACGGCCGATTATGAGAATCGGGACCGCGTCACCGGCGGCAATTTCCCGCCGTCCAGCGATCCGCCGTTGAAGAAAAAGGCGGGCGAAACCCCAAAGGCCCATGAGTTGTTCGAGCGGGTCTCCTTTTACCTGCCCGACAAATCGATCAGCGTCTCGCACACGGTGCCCGACTTCCCGCGGGTGCTGCAATTCGGGCTCGATGGGTTGATCGCCCGGGCCAATCGGGACCTGGCCCAAGGCCTGGCGAGTACACCGCAGCAGATAGAATTCCTGCACGGGATGATCGCGGTGTTTGAAGGCGCCAAGCGCTATGCGGCTCACCTGGCCGAGGCCGCGCAGGCGGCCGGCAATACCACGCTCGCGTCGATTTGCCAAAAGGTACCCGCGCAACCCGCAGAGACACTGCACGAGGCATTGGTCTGCATCTGGATTTGCTATCACCTGCTGCTCCAGGAAAACACCAATTTCGGCCTTTCCATCGGACGCCTCGACCAAATTCTGAACCCCTTCTATCTGAAGGATTGGGAGCGACTGGATTCAACCGCCGCCCGCGACCACTATACCCGGCGGGCGGTGGAACTGGTATGCCATTTCTTCCTGCGCTGCTCCGACCATGTGCCGGTGTCACCGGCCGCCTCCGAGGCGTTATTCGCGGGCAGCGGCTCCAATCAGGCGCTGACCCTGGGCGGCTGCCGTTTTGTGAATGGCACGGTGGTGGACGCGGTCAATGACATGACCTATATCATCCTCAAGGCCACGGAACTCCTCGCCATCCGCGACCCCAATGTCCACGCCCGCTATCACCGCGACGTGCATCATCGCGACGCCGACGGCAATCCGTTACCCCCGCAGGTCATGGACCCCTATCTGAAGCGTATCTGCCAGGTCAATATCCGCACCCGGGCCACGCCGGCCCTGCATGGCGACGCGGCGGTCGTGCCCGCCATGGCGAGTTACTATGCCGCCCATGAGGGGATCAGCGAGGATGAGGCACTGGCCGATGCCTATGACTATGCCTCCATCGGCTGCATCGAAGAAAACGCCGCCTACAAACACTATGGCCATACCGGCTCCACGCTGATGGTGCTGCCGGCGGTCCTGGAACTCGCTTTGTACGGGGGTAAACACCGCAGCGACGGCATCGACCCCCAGTCGCCAAACCTGTTCCACGGCACCACCGACTATACGACGCAACCGCTAACCGCGATGACCTCGATGGCAGAGTTCATTGATGCCTTCCGGTTCCAACTGGATGCCATGGTCCAGCACATCGTGCAATGCAACAATTACCTGGGCCGCGCCTTTGAGATCGATCGGGCCTCGCCCTTGCTCTCCGGCCTGTTCACTGGCCCGGCCAATACCCCTGACGGCAGCGGGGCGGTGTTCCGCGACGTGGCGGCCGGCGGGGCCAAGTATAACTCGGCCGGTATCGCGGTCATCGGCCTGGCCGACGTGATCGATTCCTTTTGCGTCCTCGAGACCCTGGTCTTTTCCGGAAAGGTCACTAGGGCGGAATTGCTCGCGGCCATGGCCGCGAATTTCGGCACCCAACCTCAGGAGGAAAAGGGCCTGGCGACGCGTGTGCTTGACGAAGTGACCGAGTGGCTGCATCCCGGACACACGCCGGACCGCCTGCCCACCCTCGGCAGCAAACGCCTGAGCGAGATCCGGGAACTGATCCGCCTGGCACCGAAATACGGTGCCGGCATCGATCGGACGGCCGGCGGCCTGTATGACAATTCGGTGGCGATCAAGCACACCCACTGGTTGACCGAAACGATACAAGAGGTCTTTGCCCGCTATCGCACCCATCGCGGTGGGCGCTATCTGCCTGGCTATTGGAGCATGACCAATCACGCCGGCTTCGGCATGTTGACCAAGGCCACGCCCAACGGGCGGCGCAGCGGCGAGCCCTTTGCCAGCGGCATTACACCCTGCCCGGGGATCGTGAAGCGCAACGGGGACCCGGTCAACCTACTCGACCATATGCTGTCGGTCACCTCGGTCAATCCCCAAACCGTGCAGAACGGTTATACCTACAACCTGAGTTTGACGACCAGCGACCCAGCCCACTTCGAGAAAGATACCGAACTGTTTGCCCGCTACATGAAGACCTTCACGGATGAAAACGGGGTACTGGTGCAGATGTGCGTGTCTTCCATCTCCGACCTGGAGGACGCGGACCGGGCCGCCACGGCCGCGAGTCGGCCGGGTGCGGGAACTGTCGAGAAACAATCCCTGGCACCCTTCCGCGACCTGATGATACGGGTCGCCGGCTATTCCGCCTATTTCGTGACGCTCAGTCCGCAGATGCGTACCGAGATCATCCGGCGGGCCAACTTCGGATTGGCGACCGGCCAAGAACAACACCCAGTGACCGCTATCTCAATGGGGTAATCAGCATGCATCCCATCATTCCTTGCTTCCTGCCGAGTCTGCAAGATACCCTGAAATTGGGTGCCGGCACCGCCGTGGGCCAGGCGCAGTTGCCCGCTTTACTCGCGCATTCCGGCGGACCGTTGCTGGCCCAGGGCATGGCCCTGCTGCTGCGCCTGGGCTTCGGTTTTTTACTGTCCGAGAATCCCTTGGATCCGGCCCACGCGAAGAAGGCCAAGGCATTTTTCGAGGACAATTTCGTGATCACGGACCCGCACGCCCCCGGCGGACATCGCTATTATCAGGGCAAGTTCATGATTCGCTCCAAAAAGCCGGGGGAGAATATGAACGTCATGATGGAATTCTGCCCCGACCCGAAAAAGCTCTATGTGCATTCGGTCTTCGGCGAGACGCTCAATCCCCTGGCGGTGGTCGTCACCCGGGAACTCAGTGAAACCGCGGCCAACGCGCTGGAGAAAGACCCCGGGAAGGTCGATTTGATCATCCGCTTCAAGGATATCGCGTCGATCCTTGGGCTGTTGCAGAATCCGACTGCCGATGTCGCGAGCTTACTGGTCCAGAATCTGCTTCAGGTCACCGGCAACATGGGACATCTGTTTAAGCTCGGGGCCATCGCCACCGATATTCAGCTGTCCTTACCGCTGCCGGCCAAGGCCGCCTGAGACCGACCATCGAAGGTGGCTCCCAAGGCATTCATCTTCGATATCAAACGCGATGCCAGCGAGGATGGGCCTGGCATCCGTACCACGATCTTTTTCAAGGGTTGCCGGTTGGCCTGCGCCTGGTGCCAGAATCCCGAGGGACTATCCCGGACACCAACCCTGTCCGTGGCCATTGAGTCGTGCCGGCCGGATCGGTGCGGCCGGCACTGCATGGCGCTCTGCCCGGCCGGGGTCTTCCGCCTGAGCGACGGCTTGCTGCGACTGGACCGTTCACGCTGCACCTATTGTGGCGACTGCGTGGCGGCCTGCCCCGAGCGGGCACTGGAACTGATCGGTCAATGGTACAGCGTGGACGAGCTCTATTATCGTCTCGCCATCGATAAGCCGTTCTTCCGCTCCAGCGGCGGCGGCGTCACGGCCTCCGGCGGCGAATGCACGATGCAGATGCCCTTCCTCCACGAGTTCTTCCAGAGACTCAGGGCGGCCGACATCCCGACCGCCATCGAAACGAATGGCGTTTTCAATTTCCCGCGATTTCGGCGCCTGCTGCTGCCCTGGCTGGATCTCGTCTATTTCGACCTCAAGCTGATCGACGATGCGGCCAGCCGACGCTATATCGGGATCGGCAGCCGTGCCATACTGACGAATCTACTGCAACTGATCCAGGCCGCGACCATCCCGGTGATCGTCCGTATCCCCTTGATTCCCGGCATCACCGACACCGATGAAAACCTGAAAGGACTCGCCCGGTTCCTACGTGAGCACGCAATCATGAGCGCTGAACTCCTGCCTTACAATCCACTGTGGCAAGACAAGTTGAGCCGTTTCGGTCTGACGGCGCACTATGGCCGCCGGGCGTTCATGACGAGCGAGGAGCTCCAGAGCGCCATCGATCGTTTCCACGCGTTACGCTAGAATCCGCCGCTCCCCTGCCCTGGCCAGCCAGTGGAGCGGTCGCCGGGGCGCCGGCCGACATCGCCATCCCACGGCGCCACCCAGAGCAGGCAGCGGTCACTGCATCGTCCTCGGTGGCTTGCTTAGTCTTTATTTTCGTTGTCGTCCTGAGCGTCTGCCAAGCTGAACCCCGGGCGCAAGGTCTGGAGCGCATACTCCACGAGCTTGTCCCATTCCGAATCTTTCCAGAAGCACCGGTAACGCGACAATTGATAGGCCAGTGCATTCGCGGGGGTGCGGTCCACCTGCTGGAAATTTAAAATGTCTTCCAGACAATCGTCGACTTGCCGCTTGGCCTCGCTGCGATTACGCTTAGGTGCATAATGGCTCCCGAGCAGATTCAACTCAACCAAGTCAGTCAGCGCGAAGGTGCGGAGCGCCCCCTCCAACGACTGTCGTTGCACTTCGACCAGGCGGATCGCGATCGACCACCATTCTCTGGCGTCGATCCCAAATGGCGCACGGGCATTGTCGTCCCGGAGCACCGGCAGCGCATTGAGCGACAGGAATTGGACGGCCCGCCAGAGCAAGGTCGGCTCGGTTTCAAAGGCGCGGCGGTACAGGTCACGGCTTTGGCGGTAGAAGTCCAACGCGCGGCGTTCGTTCGTCTCCGACGCCGCTTCAAGGACCGAGTAGGCAATCCCCAATCGCTTTTTCCAGGCCGCAGTCAGGCTCAACCGCACGGCGGCCGCGGCGCCCAGCCGGTCGCCGTCATCGCACGACGCCGCGCCGAACCAATGACTGAGAACGTCCTCAAAGTTAAGGTCGAGCCGGCTCAGACTCTCGGCATCGTTGCGACCGGCCTCCACCTTGCGGCTAAACAGCGTCCGATCGTCCAGACGGTCCATGATGACATCCACCTTGCCGCGCATCTGCCGCTCGCGGAAGGCCGCGACCTGCTGCTCGAAGTCGGCCGGCAGGGTCGCGTAGGCGACGATACTGGCCCAGTCATGCGTGCTCGGGCAGTCGGTGCGCAATTTCTGACGCAGACCATAGAGTACCCACCGGGGGTCCTCACCATCCAGCAGCGACTTAAACAATTCGCTGGTGACGATGGACGAGGCCCTCATCCACAACGGGAACTGCGACGCGATGACCCATGGCACGCCCGCCGCATGCAGTTCATGGGCGATGCTGCCGCCAGGCGTCAGCACCGAGTTGATATTTCCGGAGTCGCAGGTGGACAGGGACACCAGGGTCGGGCCCTCCCCCGTCGTACCGGTGGCGTCTTTACCCGTCAGCGCCAGCGCCAGACTTTCGCCATCGACGCAATCCGGTTGCGTGCGATCCTCCTGACGACACAGCACAATACCGAAGCGCTTGTCGCCGGCGAAGGGCATCGGCGCGCCGTGGGCCAGGATATGCACATGGGTGTATTGCCGCTTGGCGCAGGCGGCGCGGATATCCTGCAGGCTCGCATCGGGCAATACGGCAAGGTGTTTCTTGGTTTCGACGAGGCGTTGGGTCGGATCGCCCTTGACCTTCAGCCAGGGGTTTATCGCGTCGCGCAGGGCCCTCAGGTGCGCATCGGCCGGCACCTGCGGAAGCCCCGGCGGCGAGGCGAACGCCAACAGAATCTGTGGCTTGCGGTTCCAGTCCAACGGCAGCATCCGGCCGCGGCGGACTTCGCGGGTGATCGCGACCGGCGTATTCGATTGCAGGAACAAGGGCGAACCGGTGCCGGGGAAACCAGCCGGCGACACCGCCGTCTCGAACGGCACCATGCCCAGTTCGCTCGCCGACAGCGACAGGCGCAGATGCACCAGCCGCCGCCCTTGAGACCGCGCGCGGCTCAACTCAGCGAGCAAGGTCGGTATCTCGCCGAGCAAATCGCCGAGCCGCCGGCCCAGGTCCTGCAATTCCACCTGCCGCTGTGCCGTTTGCACCTCAATGTCCGCGCCGGACTGCTCGTAGCGCAGCCGTTGCAGGCGCATCAGCAATTGCTGGTGCTCAAACGGCAGATGCAGTGTGACCGGACTATCGCCGCCGCACAAGGCGATGTAGGGCGTGAGCGGCGAGAGCAGTTGATTATGCGACGGACCGGACCGGACCAGTTCGAGTCTGACCTCAAGGATTGCACTCATCGTGGGCCTCACGAAAATTGCTTGACGATCTCCGGCTGGCCGCTGCCGTCGCCGATGACATGAGTGAGTCGACCGACGGCGTGCCCATTTTCGAGGCTGATCGACACCGCGCTGGTCCGATCCAGCACCAGGGATTGGCCATTGAAGTGGGCGTCGTCGAGCGCCGCCATGCTACCGGTCTTGAGCACGTCGTAAATTGGCTTGAACACCGCGCTGCCGGCCAGCATCGCCTCGGTAAAGCGGACCAAGCGGATCCAGGTCCCGCAATTGAAGTAGAAACGTCCCGCGCCCATGTCGATGGCGCGCTCCAGATGCGTATGGCCGGTGACGACGAAATTGACTGCCGAGCCCAGTTTCTTGACGGTCTCGGCATAGGTTGCGTCCGCCGCAGCGAGGTCGAACGTCGTGTCGTTCTTGAGCCAGTCCTGCAAGGCCCGCCGCAAGGCCTCATCGGGGCTGACACCGGTCAGCCAGCCGGTGAGCCGATCCCAGACCAATTGGCCGGCACCCAAGGGCGCGTCGCCGAAGGTATTGACCGGCCGGTCGGTGCTGTCCAGCTCCAAGGCGGCGAGCATTTCGTCCCCGGTGCGACCGGGCCGGGCGCCGACCGACTGCATACTCTCGAGCACGTTCGGCCCCAGCAAGGACTCCAGCGACGGCACGGCAGCCGTGGGCGCGGGGGCGTGCAGACCCTCGGCCGAGAGGCGCTGGTCCACTTGCGTCGCGTCGACCGCCTGGCGGCCGACGATGGCCGGAAGCTTGCTGAGCTTACCGAGTTGCGAGGGGTCGAGGGCAAGCAGGGTACCGATGGCGGCGGAGTTTTCCGGCTTGAGCAGGTCGATCCAGGCGTACCGCTTCTTGACCTCGTTCATCACGTCCTTGACCATGCGGGTACCGGCGTTCGCCGTCCATTCGTCGAGGGGCAGGCCGCGGGCGCTGTTGATACGCCGGGCCGCTTTCGACAACTCCTCATAGCGGTTGAAGTTCCAGGCGTCCACCTCATTGCCGTGGGTGCAAAACACCCGTGCATGACCGACCGTACAGGCATAGCCGGCGCCAGCGGTGGAAAACTCCACCCGCGCCCGGGCGCGGGCATCATCGCCGCACAGTCGCTCCAATAGCCGCCATTGCACGTTCGGGAAGGCGATCTCAATGTCATGATTACCGATCGCGAACACGAGGCGCCGACCCTCCCGCTTGACGAATGCGGCGAGCGCATCCCACACCGGCGCGAAGGCGCTGTCGCCCATGATGCGATCCAAGATCGGCAGCGCGTTGTCCACCGCAATGTAGCCATTGGTGTCTTCGGCCAAGGTGTCGATGATGTCGCCGTTGAGAATGAGCGCGACCCGCTCGGTGGGCCGGCGTGCCCCGACCCAGCCGATGAAATTGGCCAAGCGCCCCGTCTGACGCAGGATCTGGAAGCCGGGCTTGCCACCCATGTGAATGTCCGAGATCACATGGATTTCGTCGTAGTCAGGAAACTCGCTCATCTTAACCCCCATGGTGTGAAGACAACAGGCGGCGCAAGAATAGCACAAACCGCGTTCGCTGCCGGGCAGGCAACGTCAGCGAATCGGCACCAGGATACGGGTCAGGTAATCATTGCTGTCGCTGGTCTGGCTCGGGTCTCTGACATAGAGCTCCAGCGACGGGCGGGAGCGATCCCGGCGGGCGCGGACCATGCGCAGGTGGGCCATGACGGCGCTCCAGACCGGCCCCAGAAACTGGTAGCTGCCCTGGAGTTCGGTGCCGTAGTAACGCCCGCCGCCCAGGCGCTTGAGGGCAAAGGGGCCGGGGTCGGTGCCCTCCGGGACCGGGAGCGCCAGGTCGCAGCGCAACCGAGTGACCTTGGCATTGACCTTGTAATAGGCCATGAAGGCGGGGCCCGGCGGCGTGACACCGATCGCGGCGCAGTGGGCGCCCAGGCGCGGGAGGCCATCGCCCATCGTCGCGATCAGGCCGGCCAGGTCGCCGCTGTAGGGGATGGTGAGCGCCGTCTGCGCCGGATGGTCGATTGGCCCCAAAAAGCGGATCTCGGGCCGCTCGGCGGTGGGGTCGAGGCGACCGCGCAGCCGTGCCAGACCGAGCTCGAAGTCGTATTCCATCATCCGGGTCATGAGCCCGGTGAGAAAGCGCAATAGGAAAGGCAGGCGCCCACGCATGGCCCAGGTGACCTCGGTAGCGCCGTCCGCGGCGGCGGCGAACTCCCACCACACGGTGTTTTCGGTCTTGAATGGACGGATGAAGCGGATGCGCTGGTCGATCCGCGTGGGCTCCATCAGTCGCTCATGGGTGAGTCGGCCGGCACCGATCGCCTGGCCGTCCCAACTGTAATAGCCGCCCTCCTGGTCCGGGTGCGGGCTGTATTCCAATCGGGCCGCGGGATCGTGCAGCAGCCAGGGACTCCAGTCCGACCAACCGCGCAGGTCCCGGACCCGGGCAAAGACGGTGCGGGCATCCGTATTCATCAGGAGCGAGCGGCGGATGAGAAACTCCGCCGGCTGGCTGGCGAGATAGGCCAAGGCCGCGGCGACCAGGATCAGTAGAAGAACCAACAAATAGAGCATGATGGTAGTCCGTGGATAGCTGGGGCCGACTCAAGGTGTTGCCCCGGGTTGGTCGGCAGGTTTGCGTTCGGTTTGCGTGCGGTTTGCGTGGGTCGGGGAGCGACCCTCCATGGCCTGGATGTCGCGAACCGGCCCGGTCGCCGCTTGGAGCGGGGCAAACTCGTCCTTGAAATGCGCCACTCATTGCGCGGGAAAGTCCCCCGCGGTCCTGACCTAGGACGAAGCGGGTACGGCGGGTCGCCACCCGCAGGTCGTGCAGGCATTCGGCATCCAAATAGTCCAAGGCGAACATGCTCAATGGATGGGTCCCACGGTGGCGGCGGCGGGCCGCGACGTCTGAGGAGGATCCGCGCCGCCCGATTATCACAAAAACGGGGCGGCTTAGTCACCGTGCCCGACGCCGATTGTCCCCACGCCCGGGACTAGCGATCCGCCCGGCCTTATTGTTACTCTCACGCCCCGAGGCCGCCGGGAGACTGGAGGTCCAGGCTTAGGCCCGCAACGATGATCAAGACCACGGCCAGTGTGGTCCGGTCTTTGCTTAATTTCAGACCAGCCTTGTCTTTTCGCGGTTTGACCCGAAACAGGTGGTCAAGTGAGCCGCCGCGGTTCGATCCGGCGGGTGACAGCAGCAAACGAGGTTAAGAGCATGTCGATCTTCGAGCGTTACCAGGCCCGTTATGAGGCATCCCGCGAGGAGGTCATGAGCCTGGATGAGTATCTGCAACTGTGTAAGGCCGACCCCGGGGCCTATGCCTGGGCGGCAGAGCGGTTGCTGGCGGCCATCGGCGAGCCGCAACTGGTGGATACCCGCGACGACCCGCGCCTGAGCCGCATCTTTCAGAACAAGGTGCTGCGGCGCTACCCCGCCTTTCCCGAGTTCTACGGGATGGAGGAGTCGATCGAGCAACTGGTCTCCTATCTGCGGCACGCCGCCCAGGGGTTGGAGGAAAAGAAGCAGATCCTCTACCTGCTGGGACCCGTGGGCGGCGGCAAGTCGTCGCTGGCGGAGAAGCTCAAGGAACTGATGCAAGAGCGGCCCTTCTATGCCATTCAGGGCTCTCCGGTGTTCGAGTCGCCGCTGGGGCTCTTCTCCGCGGAAGAGGACGGCCCCATCCTGGAGGAGGACTACGGCATCCCCGTGCGCTATCTGCGCGGCATCATGTCCCCCTGGGCGGTGAAGCGCCTGCAGGAATTCAAGGGCGATATCACCCGCTTCAAGGTGGTCAAGCTCTATCCCTCGATCCTGGAACAGGTGGCGATCGCCAAGACCGAACCGGGCGACGAGAACAACCAGGACATCTCCTCCCTGGTGGGCAAGGTCGATATCCGTCAGTTGGAGCACTTCGCGCAGCACGACGCGGATGCCTACAGCTATTCCGGCGCACTGTGCCGGGCCAATCAGGGCATCATGGAATTCGTGGAGATGTTCAAGGCGCCGATCAAGGTGCTACATCCCCTGCTCACCGCCACCCAGGAGGGCAATTACAACGGCACCGAGGGGCTCTCGGCCCTGCCCTTCCAGGGTATCGTCCTGGCCCATTCCAATGAGTCGGAATGGCAATCGTTCCGCAACAACAAGAACAACGAGGCGTTCCTCGACCGCGTTTTCATCGTCAAGGTACCCTATTGCCTGAGGGTCAGCGATGAGGTGAAGATCTATGCCAAGCTGCTGCGCAACAGCTCGCTGGCGCATGCCCCCTGCGCCCCCGGCACGCTGGAGATGATGGCCCAGTTCTCCGCACTCACCCGCATCAAGGAACCGGAGAACTCCAGCATCTTCTCCAAGATGCGGGTCTATGACGGCGAGAACCTGAAGGACACCGACCCCAAGGCCAAGTCGGTCCATGAATACCGCGACTATGCCGGCGTGGACGAGGGCATGACCGGGATCTCCACCCGCTTCGCCTTCAAGATCCTGTCACAGGTGTTCAACTTCGACCACACCGAGGTGGCCGCCAATCCGGTCCACCTGCTTTATGTGCTGGAGAAGCAGATCGCCCGCGATCAACTACCCCCGGAGACCCAGGAGCGCTATCTCAGCTATCTCAAGCAATACCTGGCGCCGCGCTATGCCGAATTCATCGGCAAGGAATTGCAGACGGCCTATCTGGAGTCTTATGCCGAGTACGGTCAGAACATCTTCGACCGCTATGTGACCTATGCCGACTACTGGATCCAGGACCAGGAATACCGCGACCCCGACACCGGCGAGATGATGAACCGCGGCGGCTTGAATGAGGAGCTGGAGAAGATCGAAAAGCCGGCCGGTATCTCCAACCCCAAGGACTTCCGCAACGAGATCGTCAACTTCGTGTTGCGGGCGCGCGCCAACAACGGCGGCGCCAATCCCCGCTGGACCAGCTACGAGAAGCTGCGGGTGGTCATCGAGAAGAAGATGTTCTCCAATACCGAGGAACTGCTGCCGGTCATCTCATTCAATGCCAAGGCCTCGGTGGACGACCAGAAAAAGCACGATCAGTTCGTCGACCGCATGACCGACAAGGGCTACACCGCCAAGCAGGTTCGCCTGCTGTCGGAGTGGTATCTGCGGGTCCGCAAGGCACAATGAGCGCGCCGCGGCGCCGGTAACGGGTGACGGCGCCGCCCGCCGGCCGGCGCCGCCCTCGCTATCTTCGGCAAGCAGGTCCTGGAGCACCATTACCCCATGTCCCATTTCATCGACAGGCGACTGAACGGCCGCAACAAGAGCGCCGTCAACCGCCAGCGCTTTATCAAGCGCTATAAGACTCAGCTCAAGCGGGCGGTGGCCGACGCGGTCAACCAGCGCAGCATCACCGACATCGACTCGGGCGAACAGGTCGGGATTCCCTCGCGGGACATCTCCGAGCCGATTTTTCATCACAGCCAGGGCGGCACCCGTGACATGGTCCACCCCGGCAACCGGGACTTCATGACCGGCGACCAAATCCAGCGACCGGAGGGCGGCGGACGCGGCGGCTCCGGCCAGGGCAAGGCGGGCAAGGGCGGACTGGGGGAGGACGAGTTCCTCTTCGAACTGTCCCGAGAGGAGTTCATGGATCTCCTCTTCGACGATCTGGAACTGCCGAACCTGGTCCGCAATCAGTTGCTTGGAAGTACCGAGTTCAAGACGATCCGGGCCGGTTACCGCACCGATGGGGCGCCCTCGAACATCGACGTGGTTCGGTCACTCAAGGGCTCAATTGCGCGGCGCACCGCCTTGGGCGGCCCTTACCGAGCCCGCATCCGGGCCTTGGAGGAGGAGCTCGCGGCGCTGCTCGCATTAGGGACGGCCGCGGACGACCCCCGCGTCCTGGCACTGCAAGCGGAAATCGACCGCCAACGTACGCGCATCGCGGCGCTACCCTTTATCGATACTTTCGACCTGCGCTATCAGGGCTTCGTCAAGCGGCCCGAGCCGACCAGCAAGGCGGTGATGGTCTGCATCATGGACGTGTCCGGGTCCATGGATCAGGCCCGCAAGAACCTGGCCAAGCGCTTCTTCATCCTGCTGTATCTCTTTCTCAAGCGCAATTACGACCGCATCGAAGTGGTCTTCATCCGCCATCACACCATTGCCCAGGAGGTGGATGAGCAAGAGTTCTTCTATTCGCGCGAGACCGGCGGTACCGTGGTCTCCAGCGCGCTGGATTTGACCTATGATGTGCTGCGCGAACGCTATGACCCGGGCGTCTGGAACATCTATGCCGCCCAGGCCTCCGACGGCGACAACTGGGACTCCGACTCCACGGTGTGCCGTGACCTGCTGGTCACCAAGCTGCTGCCGTTGATGCGTTACTTCGCCTATGTGGAGATCACCCCCCGCCAGCATCAGAGCCTGTGGTACGCCTACCAGGAGGTGGCCGCGGCCCATCGCCACTTCGTTATGCGTCAGATCGACGGGGCCGACGATATCTTTCCCGTGTTCAGGGATCTCTTCAAGAGGCAGGTGGCATGACCAGTCGCATCATCTCGGACTCATCCGAGTGGACCTTTGCGCTGTTGGAGCGCTTCGATCGCGAGTTGGGCCGGCTGGCCCACGAGGTCTACGGCCTGGACACCTACGCCAATCAGATCGAGGTGATCGGCTCCGAACAGATGATCGACGCCTACTCCTCGGTCGGGCTGCCGATCAACTATCACCATTGGTCGTTCGGCAAGCAGTTCGTCAGCACCGAGCAGACCTATCGCCGCGGTCAGATGGGGCTGGCCTATGAGATCGTGATCAACTCCGACCCCTGTATTTCCTATCTGATGGAGGAGAATACCCTGCCGATGCAGGCACTGGTCATTGCCCATGCCTGTTATGGTCACAACAGTTTCTTCAAGGGCAATTATCTGTTCCGCACCTGGACCAGCGCCGATGCCATCATCGACTACCTGGTGTTTGCCCGTAAATACATCGCCAGTTGCGAGGAGCGCTATGGCGAGGCCGCGGTGGAACTGCTGCTCGATTCCTGTCATGCCCTGATGAATCACGGGGTGGACCGCTATCAGCGCCCGGCGCCGCTCAGCATGACCGAGGAGCAGCGCCGCCAGGACGAGCGGGCCGACTATATCCAATCCCAAGTCAATGACCTGTGGCGCACGGTACCCACCCATAGCGCCGACGGCACGCCGCCCGCCGATACCCCCTGGCCCCCGGAGCCACAGGAAAATCTGCTCTATTTCATCGAGAAGAATGCCCCGTTGCTGGAGCCCTGGCAGCGTGAGATCGTGCGCATCGTGCGCAAGGTCAGCCAGTATTTCTACCCGCAGCGCCAGACCCAGGTGATGAATGAGGGCTGGGCAACCTTCTGGCATTTT
Organism: uncultured Thiodictyon sp.; assembly: GCF_903946935.1. Lineage (GTDB taxonomy): Bacteria > Pseudomonadota > Gammaproteobacteria > Chromatiales > Chromatiaceae > Thiodictyon. The sequence goes on along the minus strand of NZ_CAJAXH010000049.1, from coordinate 20,737 downwards.
ACCCTGATCAATCGCCTCTACGAGGAGGGCTTTGTCAGCGACGGATTCATGCTGGAATTTCTCCAGTCCCATACCGGCGTGATCTTTCAGCCGCCCTTCGATGCCCCCTACTATAACGGCATCAATCCCTATGCCCTGGGGTTCGCGATGATGCGCGACATCCGCCGTATTTGCGAATCGCCCACCGCGGAGGATCGCGACTGGTTTCCCGATATCGCGGGCGGGGACTGGCTCAAGGTGATGGATTTTGCGATGCGCAATTTCAAGGACGAGAGCTTCATCGCGCAATTCCTCTCGCCGCACCTCATGCGTGAATTTCATCTGTTCGCCGTGCGCGATGACGACCGGGAGGAGGCGATCGCGGTAACCGCCATACACGAAGAGCAGGGTTATCGGGGGCTGCGCCAAGCCCTGGCAGAGCAGTACAATCTGGGCAGCCGCGAGCCCAACATCCAGGTCGTCAACGTCGATCGGCGGGGCGACCGCTCCCTGACGCTGCGACATTTCAGGCACAACCGGCGGCCACTGGCCGAGTCAGCAACCGAGGTGCTCAAGCATGTGCGGCGGCTGTGGGGATTTCGGGTACGCATGGAGTCGGTGGATGAACAGGGTCGGGTCCAATTGATCGCTGAACTCTAGGCCCGAATTCGATCGACAACAGGGCTACACGCAATCGCAAATCCGGTTAAGATCCATCATTGACCGGCAGCACGCTACACGGCATGTTGCTCAAGACCTTATTTTTTGCAGGAGACGAGATGGCTAAGCTGCGCCGCATCGGGCATCTGTTGTTCTCGCTGACCCTGATGCCGGCCTTGCCGGCCTTGGCAGTCGCGGATGAATCCATCCCCGGTCCCCAGCAGAGCGCGCCGCCAAACGCGCTGCTGCGTGGTACGGCCGAGTCCATTCGCGACCTTGGCCCACTGACCATCGGCGGCGTGCCGCTGGAGTCCGGTCGGCTGCTGGCCGAGTTCTACGCGGCCCGCGATTACCGCCTGGCCTGGGAGCGGCCGGAGCAGGTCGCGGCGCTGTTGCGCGTGGTGCAGGAGAGTGTGGCCGATGGACTGAATCCGGCCGACTACCACCTGCCCACCCTGCGCGCCCTGACTGAGCCCAATGCACTGGCGGTCCTGCCGCCCGCCAGCCGTCTGGGCGCGGACCTGCAATTGAGCGATGCGCTGCTGCGCTACAGCTACCACATCCGCTTCGGGCGCTTGGACCCGGTGGCGATCAACCGCGCCTGGAATCACCGCCCAGCCATCCCCGCGCAGACCCTGGTTCAATCCATGGAGGGTGTGGTGGCCGCCGCAGATACCAGCGCCGCCCTGGGCACGCTCGCCCCCCAGCCCTTCTTCTATACCGAGCTCAAACGGGGCCTGCGCGAATACAGCGGGTCCGACGCGGTGCATGGTCTGCCCCCGATCCCCGCGGGTCGCAAGCTGGTAAAGGGTAGCCGCGACCCACGGGTGATTGGATTGCGCGATCATTTGCGGGCGCTCGGCGAATACGACGCCGCCCCGCCCGATGACGCGGCCCTGTTCGATGCGCCACTGCGCGAGGCGCTGGTCCGCTTCCAGCGGCGTTTCGGTCTCCCCACGGATGGCGCATTGAATGCGGGCACGCTGGCGGCACTCAACGAACCAGTCAGCCCGAAGAAGGTCGAACAGATCAGGATGAACCTGGAGCGGATGCGCTGGTTCTATGACGACCTGCCGCCCGATTATGTCCTGGTGGACGTGCGTGGCTTCATGGCCCACGTGGTGCGCAACAGCGGGATCGATTGGAGTACCCGGGTCATCGTTGGCACCCCGCAGGCCCAGACGCCGAGCTTCCGCGACGAGATGGAACACGTGGTGTTCAACCCCACGTGGACAGTTCCGCCTTCGATCCAGAAAAAGATGCGCGGGGCCTCCAGCAAGTTCAAGGTGGTAGACCGGCGCACCGGCCGGCCGACGGGCGGTAATGTCAGCGATACGCGACGGGTCAGCCTCATCCAAGGGCCTGGGCCGGGCAACGCCCTGGGTCGGGTCAAATTCATCTTTCCCAATGACCAGGCGGTCTATCTCCACGACACCCAGAGCAAGGGGTTGTTCAGCCAGTCAGTGCGGGCCTACAGCCACGGCTGTGTGCGGGTGCAGAACCCCCTGAAGCTGGCCGAGGTGATCCTCAATCGCCCCAACTGGAACCAGGGCGAGATCAATCGCGTCGTAGCCACCAATAAGACACGCTATGTCATTCTGGAGCAGCGACTCCCCGTGCTGCTCTATTACCTGACGGCCCATGCAAACGAGAACGGCAAGGTGGAGTTCCGCGGCGACATCTATGGCCGGGACCGGGCCCTGCGCAGCGCACTCAACGGCCCACCGAGCGAACTGCGCATCCGCTTTGCCGAACCTGTTGCCGTGGTGGACCCGGCCACGGTGGTGAGCACCGGCCGTCCCGCGCGGCCCGCGGCGGCGCCGGCACGGGCCGAACCGGCGGCGCCCGCCCCGTCACCCGCCAGCCAACCGGGACCGGCCCCCATGCCACGACCGACGCTGACGCGGGATGATATCCCTGGTCGGACCCTGACCCTGGAGGAGCCCCGCGCCCCGGTACCGGTCATGCCAGCCGCGGGGGCGCCTGGCACCAGGCTTTAGAGTGAAATTCGCGCCGGGAGCGCGCTCCACTTCTCCCTCCCCTATTGGGGAGGGCGGGGTGGGGAACGGCCAAGGGCTCAGGTAACGGGCTAGCAGCCTGTCGGACTTGATGGCGTAACCGATTGATTAAACAGGAAAACGACTTTTTGGCGCAAAAGAGGAAACTCTTTGCATTCAATCGGTTGCATCACTAAGTCCGACAGCCTGCTAGAGCGCCCGCACCGGCCTGCCCACCAACCTAGCCGGAACGCGGCCCGCGCGCCGCGCCGGGCGCCCACACCCGCGAGGCGGCAGTCTTTGCCCGCGGGGCGCGCCGCACCGGCTCCATCCCGACCAAGCCCAGCAGGGTCCGACGCTCCTCGTCGGTCAGCGGTCGCCAAACGCCGGGAAATAGCCGCCGCCCCAATTCGACATTGCCATAGCGCACCCGGATCAGCCGGCTGACCTGGCAGCCCACCGCCTCCCACAGGCGCCTGACCTCGCGGTTACGCCCCTCCTTGAGCACGACGTGATACCAACTGTTGGCACCGGTGCCGCCGCGCGCGCTCACTGCATCCAGGTGGGCGGGGCCGTCCTCCAGTTCCACTCCGGCGGTCAACCGATCCAGGGTGCCGTCCGGGACCGCCCCCAGGATGCGCACCGCGTATTCGCGCTCCAATTGTCTGGACGGGTGCATCAGCCGGTTGGCCAGTTCACCGTCGGTGGTGAAGAGCATGAGCCCGGAGGTATTGATGTCCAGCCGGCCGACGGCGATCCAGCGCCCGTCCTTGGGGCGCGGCAGGTGCCGGAAGACGGTCGGACGGCCCTCCGGGTCGCGACGGGTGACCATCTCACCCTCGGGCTTGTGGTAGGCGATGATCTGGCTCTCGGCCTCGCGCCGGGGGTGACGGCGGACCTCCTGCCCATCCACCCGTAGCCGATCGGTCGCGGCTACGCGGTCACCGAGCTTGGCGATCTCACCGTTGACCCGCACCCGGCCCTGGGTGATCCAGACCTCGATCTCCCGACGGGAGCCCAGGCCCTGTTCGGCCAGGACCTTTTGCAGTCGCTCGCCGGGGCCATCCGCCGGCACCGGCGCGGGTTCGGTCTGGCCGCGCCCGCCCCGGTTGCGGTCCAGGGGCACCCGGGTGACACTTGAGTGCCCGGCGTGGCTGGCCGAGGGATGACGGGGCGGTTTGGGTTGGCGCATCAGATCTCCGAGACGACCTTGTCGTAGAAGGAAAGGTAGTCGTCCCGGTGGGGGCCCTCGCTCCACTCGATGGCCGAGCGCGGGTGCTGGTTCAACTGACCGGTAATATTAAATGGGACCGACGGACCCCAGATCAAGGTCTTACGCAGGGGCGCCACCTGATGCTGGATCACCTCGATGATGGGCCGCACATTGAACTTGGGGTTGCGCAGGAAGCCGAGCAAGAGTTCAGTGTGGCAATTACCGGCCCCACGACCGAAGCCGAAGATGGTCGAGTCCACCCGGTTACAGCCCAGGATAATCGCCTCAATGGTGTTGGCGAAGGCGAGTTGGAGGTTGTTGTGGGCATGGATGCCGACCTCCTTGCCGGTGCCGGCCATCGCCGCCGCGTATTTCTTGTAGAGCCGATCGATCTGCTCGCGATACAGGTAACCGAAGCTGTCCACGATCACCATGGTGCTGGCCGGGGTGGCGGCAACCGCCTCCAGGACCGTGTCGATCTCCTCCTCGGTGATATTGGAGACGGCCATCAGATTGGCCGTGGTCTCGTAGCCCAAGGCATGGCAGTGGCCGATCATCTCCACCGCCTCTGAGACCTGATGGGCATAGAAGGCGACACGGATCATGTCGAGCGGGCTGTCGGCAGCCGGGACGATGTCGTGCTGCCAGTCGCTCTTGCCGGCATCGGCCATGGCGGCGAGCTTGAGCCCGGTGGCCGCCGCGGTGTGATCGCCGACGACCCGGCGCAGGTCCTCCTCGGCGCAGTGGCGCCAGGGGCCGAACTTATCGGTCGGGAAGACCTTCTTCGAGTTCTTGTAGCCGATCTCCATATAGTCCAGCCCAGCCTCCACGCATGCACGATAGACTGCGCGGACAAACTCATCGCTGAACTGATGGGAGTTGACCAGCCCCCCATCGCGCACGGTGCAATCCAGCACCTTGAGTTCGGGACGGTAGGTGATCCAGGGGGCCTTGTCGGACATGGGTGTCTCCGGGCGACGGGGGGTGGGGAGTAGCCGAACAGAGCATTTTGCCTTGATCCGGCGGCTACAGCAAATCCAATCCGGCGGCGCAGTAGCGCCGCCGGATTGTTCTAAGCGACATGACACCCAGGTTCCTTTAGAGTTGCGGGCTTCGCACCCTTTCCGGGATGAGCCGATGACTGCCCAAGACCAGCCCCTAACCCTGAGCGGTGAGCGCTTCAGCGCCGTCTACCAACTCGGCGGCACCCACACGGCGACGCAGGCACAACAGCGGGCGCTGGACATCTGTCTGGAACAGACGGTGGAGTTTCCGCATCACCTGATCCCGAGTGCCGCCATCCGCGACCAGATCGTCGGTGAGGTGGCGGCCCTCGAACCACTGGGGGCGGACCGCTGGGAGGCGGTGATCCGCTATCCGGTGGAGGTCGCGGGGCGGGAACTGACCCAACTCGTCAACTGTCTGTTTGGCAATATCAGCATCAAGCCGGGCATCCGCCTCACGCGTTTCGACCTGGGCGAATCACTGGGGGCACTCTACCGGGGGCCGCGCTTTGGTCAGGCCGGGCTGCGGGCGCTGCTCGGGATTCAAGACCGGCCAATCGTGTGTACTGCCATCAAGCCCATGGGGCTCAATCCGCGGGAACTGGCGGACCTGGCCTATCGACTGGCCCTGGGCGGGATCGACCTGATCAAGGACGACCATGGCCTGACCGACCAGCGCTTCTGTCCCTTCGACGAGCGCGTACAGCGCTGCACCGCGGCGGTCGAGCGCGCCAATCGGGAGACGGGCGGCCGCGCGCGCTATCTGCCCAATGTCACCGCCCCGGCGACGGAGATCGGGCGGCGCGCCCGGCTGGCCCAGAACTGCGACGCCGGGGGGCTGCTGTTCTGCCCTGGGCTGGCCGGGCTCGATGCAATGCGCGCCCTGGCGGACGACGACGCACTGGCACTGCCGATCCTGAGTCACCCGGCCTTTCAGGGGAGCTTCACACTCCATCCCGACGGGGGGCTGACACACGGTGTGCTCTATGGTCAACTCAACCGACTGGCCGGCGCGGACGCGACGATCTTCCCGAGCTATGGCGGGCGTTTCGCCTTCACGGCGCCGGAGTGCCGTGACATCGTGGACGCCGCCACCGGGCCGATGGCCGGCTTTCCGAGCATCTTCCCCGTGCCGGCAGGGGGGATGGGGATCGCGCGGGTACCTGAATTGATTCGCTTCTATGGACGCGACTGTTGTCTGCTGATTGGCGGGGACCTGCACGCACAGGGGGCAGACCTGGTGGCAAACTGCCGGGGCTTCCTGGCCGCGGTGAGAAAGGCCAGCGAGGAATGACGGCCATGGGCCCGCCCCCCCCCCGAAAGATAAGAGTGGCTCGCGCCTTGGCCGTTCCCCCACCCGCCCTCCCCCACGAGGGGGGAGAGAGAATTGGAGCGCGCTCCCGGCGCGACCGTCAGAGTAAGCGCCGGGGCGGCGACGGCACGCCAGGCCCCGCGCTACCCGCGAGCGCCCACGCCCGCCCAGGCCAACGGACCCCATCCCCGACGCTTGGACCGTGCTGGCCCGATTCGTGCGGCCAATGTATTGAATGTCTGGCGCAGAGCCGCCGTAACCGGCGGCTGATCCAGCGGCAACTCGGACATCTGTTGCACGGTCAACCGCCGTTCCAGGCACCAAGCGAGCGCCTGGGCCAGGGGTTCGCAGCCCGGGCCGATCATGGCAGCACCCAGAACCCGGCCGTCGCGCCGATCCGCATAGACCCGCAACAGGCCCCGGTGGTGGCCCGTACGCGGGGGCAAGTCGCCGTCCAGCGCCTCGATACCCGCTTGCGCGGTCATCAGGAATGACTGATCCAGCGTCGACCAAGAGGGGCCGACCCAGGCGATATTGGGCTCACTGAACACCACGGCCGTGGGTACTCCGGTGGCGAACGCGATCGGTTTACGGTGGCTGGCGTTATAACCGGCCACCCGCCCCTGTTCCAAGGTGTACGCCAAACCGCCGGCCCCGCCCGCCGCATCGCCAGCGATATAGATCGGTAAGCGCCCAAGTCGCAGGTGTTGCGGGTGGAAGAGCGGAACGCCCCGGGCGTCGCGGGCACAGCCCGTCTGGGCCAGACTCAGGGGTTCGAGGTTGGGGCGACGACCGACGGCGACCAACACCCGGTCGACCACGGCCTCATGCGGCCCCGCGCGCACCAGCACCTGGTGCCCCCGCGGCTCGACCAGGGCCGGGGCACCGAGCCAGAGGGGGAACTCGCGGCCCAGCAGTCCCAGCGCCAGTTGGTTGACGAGCGGGTCTTGCAGTCGCGCGATGGTCTGACCGGATTCGATGCCGATCACCTGCACCCCCAGTCGGTGCAGGACCTGTCCCAACTCCAACCCGGCGGGTCCAAGGCCGATCACCGCCACCGACGCGGGCAGCCGTTCTTGCGCGAACGCCGTCTCGACGGTCAGTAGCCGGTCGCCAAGAAAGTCCCGCCAATAGGGCGGCTCCACACTGACGCCACCGGTCGCGATCACGATGGAGCGCGCCGCAATGGTCTGGCCGCCGGCGCGCAGGGTATTGGGGCCGATGAAGCGGGCCTCTCCGGCAATCAGCGCTTCGGCCGGCAGCGCATCCAGATCGATCGGCAACGCACCAGGGTTCGCCGGGGTCCGCCCCACAGGCAGGGAACTGCTCCGAGCCAGGCCCGCCGCCAGATGCGCCGCCACCACCGACGGCCCGGAGCCGATCTGGGCGCACGTACTGCCGAAGCCGCCATTGTCGATGAGCACGAAGTCACGCGTCGTCTTGCGGACCTGCGCCGCCGCGGCGAGGCCCGCCGGGCCGGCGCCGATGATCGCCACCGCCACTTGTCTGTACATGAACCTGCCCTCTGGTGAGTCTGGGGCGGCCCGTGCGCCGGGGGCCTAGGTTCACGCCAACCCCGACTTCTCGGTTCGGTGGCAGCGGGGACCCGTCTTCATTTGGGACAAGCATAACTGTGATCGCCGTCACAGTCACTAGGACATTGATCGGCTGCAACAGGGGTCGGAATATTTGGAGCGGGGCGCGGCTGGTGTGGGAACAGCAAAGGCGCAGGATCACGCCCCGCGTAGGAGCGGCCCCCGGCCGCGACGCGACCGGGCGGCAAGGTCAGGACTCAGACGCCCTGGTGATAGGCGGGGCTCAACTCATGGACCGCGGCCACCATGGCCGCCGCGTGCTCCGGATTGACATCCGGGGTGATACCGTGACCCAGGTTGAAGACATGGCCATGGCCGTGTCCGTAGCTCGCCAGCACCGTCGCCACTTCCTCGCGGATGCGCTCCGGGGAGGCATAGAGGACACAGGGGTCCAGGTTACCCTGCAGGGCCACCTGGTCCTTGACGGCCAGACGGGCGGTGGCGAGATCGGTCGTCCAATCCACGCCCAGGGCGTCGCAGCCGGTCTCGGCCATCCGGTCCAACCATTGACCGCCGTTCTTGGTGAACAGGACCACCGGCACCTGCCGCCCCTCGGCCTCGCGGGTCAGGCCCGAGACCACCCGCTGCATGTAGGCCAGCGAAAATTCCAGGTACTTGGCCGGGGTGAGTGCCCCGCCCCAGGTATCGAAGATCATCACGGCCTGGGCGCCGCGGGCGATCTGGGCGTTGAGATAGACGGTCACCGAATCCGCCACCTTGGCCAGCAGGCTGTGGAGCAGTTCCGGGCGGTCATACATCATGCCCTTGGTGAAGGCATAGTTCTTGGTGCTGCCGCCCTCGACCATGTAGGTCGCCAGGGTCCAGGGGCTGCCGGAGAAGCCGATCAATGGCACGCGGCCGTTGAGTTCGCGCCGGATCAGGCTCACGGCGTCCATCACGTAGCGCAGGCCGTCCTCCGGGTCCGGCACCGCGATCCGCTCCACGTCGGCCGCCGAGCGCACCGGGTGCGCGAAACGCGGACCCTCGCCCTCGCCGAACGAGAGCCCCAGGCCCATGGCATCCGGGATGGTCAGGATGTCGGAGAACAGGATCGCCGCGTCGAGCGGGAAGCGCTCCAGCGGCTGGAGCGTGACCTCGCAGGCCAGTTCCGGGTTCATGCACAGGTCCATAAAGCTGCCGGCACGGGCGCGGGTGGCGCGGTACTCGGGCAGGTAGCGCCCGGCCTGGCGCATCATCCACACGGGGGTGTAGTCCACGGGCTGGCGCAACAGGGCGCGCAGGAAGGTATCGTTCTTGAGCTGAGTCACGGTGCAGAGGCTTCCAGAGCTGGTTGAGCGGAACGGATCGATCGCGAGCGGTCGGGTTTTGACCGTACAGGATACACCAGGGCGGGGGGTTAGGCCCAAAAGGGCGCCCGCGTCCCAGCAAATGCTAGGAGCGGCCCCCCGGTCGCGAGGGGTAGCGACCGGCGCCCGTGGCCGGAGTTATGATCGAGTCCCGACTCCTCACGCTCCGGGACATGACAGTCCTCGTGCCGCTCAATGGGACCCCCCACGATCTCCACCCGCGAGGCCGGCGGTCCGGGTAGCGGTCGGCGAACAGGTTCAGGCGTTTGCGGCTTATGGTCGCCTTCCTTGAAGCTGGTGTCGCCGACGATGGCGATGCGCCGATCCACGTCGACATGGATGCCCTCGGCACCGGCCACGCAGCACTTGCCCATGCCGCGGGCGACCACCGCCGCGTGCGCGGTCTTGCCGCCGCGCGAGGTCAGGATGGCTTGCGAGGCGAAGAAGCCGTGGATGTCCTCCGGCTTGGCGTACACGGACCAGGATGACCTTGCGCCCCTGCTCCTTGCCGAGCATCTCGGCGCGGTCGGCGTCGAACACCGCGATGCCGGAAGCGGCACCGGGGGAGGCCGGCAGACCCGAGGCCACCGCCGTCACCTTGGCCTTGGGGTCCAGGCGCGGGAACAGCATCTGCTCCAGACTGTCGGGGGCGACGCGCTGCAGCGCCTGGGCCTTGGTGATGATGCCTTCCTTGATTTGCCGCGCCCCGATGCAGCGGGTATGCTCGGTACAGCCAATCGCACCGCCGACGACCATGTCCAACCTACTCGACCCCAAGAACGACTACGTCTTCAAGCGGCTGTTCGCCGACGCGCCGACGTTGCTGGCGGCCCTGATTGACGCCATCCGCCCGCAGGCGGCACCGATCGCCCGGCTCACGGTCAAGGACCCGACCATCGACGCCGAGGAACTGCGCGGCAAGTACATCGTCCTCGATCTCCTGGCCGAAGACACCGACGGCGCCCAGTACAACATCGAGATGCAGGTCCGTCGCTATCGCGCCTGGGGTGCGCGCAGTGCCTATTATTTGGCGAAGCTCGTCACCGGGCAGTTGGTGGCCGGCGACGACTACGGCGGCCTCAAGCCGGCCATCGGCATCCATCTGCTCGACTTCGACCTGTTCCAGGACCCAGCGCATCGGGAACAGGCCATCTGGTGCTTTGAGATGTGCGACGCCGTGACCCCGACGGTCACCCTCGGCCAAGAGCTGCAACTAAACCTGATCGAATTGCGTAAGGCCGACCGGCTGCAACGGACAACGGGCGCCCTCTCCGCCTGGATTGCGCTGTTCGAACACTGGCAAGAGGATCAAACCATGTCCCAAATCGCAAACGAACCCGTCCGCGCCGCGCTGGACAAACTCAGACACCTGAGCGCCGACGCCGAGACCCGGCGGCTCGCCTTCGTGCGCGAGCGAGCACTGCACGACGAGCGCAGCCTGCTCAAGGATGCGCGGGAGGAAGGTTGGGAAGAAGGTTGGGAGGAAGGGAGGGAAGAAGGCAGAGAACAAGGCAAAGCAGACGCGCTGCGACAAATCGCGATGAACCTGATCCGATCCAGCGGGCTCGACGATGCAACTATTGCAACGGCCACCGGGTTGAGCTTGACCGATATCGGCGCCTTGCGACAGCAGTTGCAATAGACCGCGCATCGTCCGAACGGCGCGAGCGGGACCTATGCCCCACCCGGCTTCAAGACATCACTGACGCCCACACGGGACACCGGCTGAAGCCTCGACCTCCGGTTGCAGACGGATCGCCGCTGGCCGGGATAATGACCAAGTCCGGCGCACAGACGACCGCGGGCCGGCGGGGATTGGCGGTTCAGCCCTTGCGGTAAACCGTGCCGGTGAAGAGTCCGACCAACTCACCTTGGCAGGACACCTCCACCTGGTAGACCCCGGTGCGCCGGGTCAGACTGACCTCGCGCGCGACCGCTTCAATGGTGTCGCCGACGCGCGTGGGCCTGAAATACTCCATGTGTGCGCTCAAGGAGACGGCCAGGGTGCCGTGCGAGTTGGAGGCCAGCGCAAAGGCCGAGTCGGCCAAGGTAAAGAGGAATCCACCGTGGGCGGAGCCCCAGTTGTTCAGGTGTTCGGGGCGCAGTTGCACCCGCATCCTCGCCTCCCCCGGGGCGGTAGTCTCGCCCTCGAAACCGAGCGAGATCATAAAAGGGTCCAGGTGCATGGCGGGTCTCCGGGGGGTTGAGGGGAGAGCGGCGGCGCTCTCGGGGAGACCGGCTCACGTTGGCCCTATTGTCCGCGATGGGACGAGACAGCGCACCTGGTACGGACACGAGACCGCCGCCCCGTCTCAGCTTCGGTGCCGTCAAGCCGCCGCCCCGCGACCCACTTCCAAGCAATGGGAAGGGCTGGACTCGTTCGCGGCGGGAGTGGTTGACCTGACACTCTCCTGGCGACCGTTCCGATGTAGGCACCTATCGGCAAAGGACTAACTTTGCAGCGGGAGAACGCCGCCAGGGGATTGACACGCCGAGATAACTTTGATCGACTAGGCCACACCCACGGATTTTAGACAGGAAGCTCGTGCCCGACATGCAGGCTCGGATCAACACGAGCCAACCTCACTGAGGGCAGTAACAACTGGACCTTGTAACGGGCAACTGTGAAGGCCCGCTTGATGAGTGAGTACAACCGAGGAACCGGATGCGTGAAAACTGCACGTCCGGGACTGCGCCGAGGGCGCCGGGTAACCGGCGTCCCTACGGCTGAGGTGCCCAATGGAAGCCCTTGAAAAATTCAAGTGTAGATTAGAGCAAGAGTGGTTAGTGCCCTTCTGCCGCGCAAGGGGCTACTCACACCATGGCTTTGATGGCAGGGCAATCAGCAATCAGCAAGCCGCACGTCGACACGCGTGCCGCTTCGCTCAAGCATTAGGGGCCGAGTAGCCATGCACGAGCCATTGAAGACTCACGCCAAGGCATGGGCGTTCTATCGGGGACTGCAGGAGCACATTCAAGCGCGTCTGCCTCCAGCCGCCGAACTGCGATCATCGATCGCGAGAATCGTGGCCGGCGCCAAAGCGTCTACAGACCGTAGGCACATGGCCTTCCCCGAGGGCGCCCTACTGAACGAATTCATTGCGCCAGCGATTCATGACTACTTCGTCTCCCGCATTGGTATGAGCGCTTCGGACGCTACCCGCGCATTGCTGTCGGAGTCGTTTCGCTCTCTTCCCGGAATCGCGAGCGCTTCTCCCGCGCGCTCGAAACGCCACCCATTCGGGAAGTCGCTAGGGTCTAAGCCGAGAGACATCGTTACGCAATGGAGGAACGAAGCTAAAGGCAACGCCTTGATCCAGAGCTGTCCAGATCTTGCAATCAGGTCTCCCGCACCATTCAAGGCCATCATTGAGGGTAAGTACTTTTCCACCGGCACAGTGACGCGCGCCGCAGACGAGTTAGCGGCCGATATCTATCAGTCCTTCTTCTATCTTGCGCTAACCAGCATTGAAGAGACCGCCACCCACCCCGCTTGGGACTATCAGTACGCCTGTCTAATCGCGTGTGACGCGACACCGAATGGTAGCCTGGTGGAGGCGTGGTCGATGATCGCTCCCGATGTTCGCACAGGAATATGGGATGGAGCAAATATCTATGTCATGGTCCTGCGTCGCAACGCCTAACATTCGCCTCAAGCCGAGCCCGTATGCGCCGCCGAACTTGGCGTTTTATGTTTCGCGTCGTTAAGGAAGCAGTACGGCCCGGCTTAGGCTTTCCACCAGCGTAAGCATCTGATTGTTAAAAAATAAGCAATCCCAAGATGACATATAGAAGAGAGGTAAAATCATGAAAGATACAATGCAACGCTTAAGCCCTTTAACAAGCGGGAAAAGGGATCAATACCCTTTATAGTGAAAAGCAATAGGGGCCAGGCTCAATTAAATCACATCGACAGTTCGCCCTAATCGAGCGACTCATGGTCTTTTCGCCGCCGTGGGCGCCCGCGCCAAGATGGAACACGCTCGATTTAATTGGGGCCGTCCTGGCTCGGAATGTGTTCGAGCCTAGCCCATTTTGCCTTTTGCCCCAGATATGGAGATATTCGCGTGATCGACGAAAGCGGCGAGGATTATCACTATGCCGCCACTTGGTTTTTAGCAATCTCCGTGCCGGTTGAAATTCAGCGGTCAATTGCTCATGCGCGCCGGCCTTGATGGTAACTCCGGCCGCCGGCATCGGGGCGCACAGCGCACCACTAGCGTCCCAACGTCGCCAGCCGTTTGAGCAAGGGAGTCACCAACAGGTCAACGACCGTGAAGACTGCCGCCGCCACCCCGAGGTGCGGCCAGTCGAGACCCATGGCACCCTTGGCAAGCAGGGCCGGAATCAGGGTCTCGGGTAGATGGTCCAGGAGCGGCACCGAGGCACCCGAGTCCAGCCCCAGCCGGCGCTTGATGAAGCTGGCGATGAGATCGCCCGCCATGGCCCCCAGCGCGATGGCCAATCCCAGACCCCACCCGAACCCCAGTAACATCGCGACGGGAGGTGTTATCCCCAAGGCCGCGACCAAGCCGCGCCAGGTCTTGGACGGCCCGAACACCGGATGGCCGTCGCGCAACAGCATCCCCCCATCCAGTGGCCGGGCGGGCGTCCGCCCGACCAGCACGGCCAGCACGGCAGGCGCCCCGTTGGCCACGAGCAACAGGGCAAGGAGTGTGAGGATGGGGCTCCAGTGGGGCGGCACTCGGGTATCCGGTTAGAACAAGGGAGTGCTAAAGTATAGGGGTGTCGGCCTTGCCGTTACACTCAAGAGAAGGCATCACGCCTAACCACCGGTGCTGGAGCTCGCCTGCCACTTGGTTGCGCCCTCCCCCGCCGGCCATCCACGACCTCAGCCCGAGGGAGTTCACACCATGTCCACCTGGATTTTGGTTGCAGACAAGAGCCGCGCACGTATTTTCGCCGCCGACAAGGCCGCGAGCCCGCTCCATGAGGTCCGCACCCTCACCTCCCCGGAGGCCCGCCTGCACGAGGGCGATCTGGTCAGCGACCGGGCCGGCCAGGACCGCAACCCAAGCGTCATCGGCCATGGTTTGAACAGCGAGAACCGCCCCCACAAGCACGACATCGCCGAGCGCTTTGCCGCCCAGGTCTGCGAGGCACTGGAAGACGCGCGCAACCAGGGACTTTTCCGCAAGCTCTATGTGATCGCCGCCCCCGCCTTTCTCGGGATGCTGCGCCACCATCAGTCCCCCACCCTGCGCCAACTGATCGCCGCGGAGATCGACAAGAGCCTCGCTGGCCTTGACCCGGCCGCCATCCGCAAGGCCCTGCCGGACATACTCTAGCCGCGCCTTGATCGCGCCGAGGCGCCCATCGGTCAATGGCGCCTCTGCACGCACTTAGTCGCCCGATTTCTTTCCGAATTCTGCGGTGCCCCCCGATTGATTAGGGCGCTGTCGCACCACAACTTTCGATTACTGCATCGCCCCGCTCGGGTGAGTACGGTCTGCGAGCGTCGATGCACACGCCAAGTCTGGAGCCGGTCGGGATCAGCCACGCCGCGGTGCGGGGGCGGTGCCGACTCCAGGCCGAGTCTCACCACCTCATTTGCAGGAAACCGTCATGGATCCTCAGATCACCCGTCCGACATCGAGCGTTCAATTGGCCCGCGACCAGGTCCGCGGGGTTGCGTTGACCGCCCCCTATGCCTGGCTCAAAGCGGGTGTCGATGACTTCCGGTCCGCCGTCGGCCATAGCCTGCTCTATGGTGTGCTGTTCGCGGCGGCGTGCTGGGCGACCGCCCTGCTCACCGCGAGCCAACCCTGGCTCACCCTCGGCTTCGTGAGCGGACTCCTCCTGATCGGTCCCTATATGGCAAGCGGGCTCTATGTCGCCGCCCGTCAACTGGATGCAGGTGAGGCGGTGAGCATTCGCGCGGCCCTGCGCACCCTGGCGGCACACAAGACCCACCTTGCACTTTTCGCAGTGTTGCTGACGATTATCATGGACGCCTGGGTACGCGTGGCGTCAATCCTGTTCGCGCTCCAGTTCGAGTTTTTCTCGCCCAGCATCGATGGCTATCTGGGCCTCCTGTCCGCCGAGGGCGATCCCTGGGCCTTGGCCTATTTTGTCGGTATCGGCTTCCTGCTGGCGGCGGTCGTCTTCGTGACCTGCGCGGTGGCCATCCCGCTCATCGTGGATCGGGACCGCAACCCGATCGCGGCGATCGGCCTGAGCGCGCGGGCGGTCTGGCGCAACTGGCCGGCGATGCTGGTATGGGCCGCCATCATCGTCGTCCTGAGTACGATCGGTATCCTGACCCTCTTCGGCGCCTTTATCGTGTTCTTCCCGGTGCTGGGCTATGCGACCTGGCACAGCTACCGGGCGATGGTGGAGTGAGGGGACGGGTGTTGCGATGAGGAAGTACAGCCCGGTTCAACGCTCGGCAACCACCAGGTCCAAGGTCGCACCGACCTCAGGACCCGGCCGCACGGGCCGCCGCGCGGCGGGCGAGTTTGTCGAGCACGCCATTAACATAGCGGTGCCCCTCGTGGGCGCCGAGCAGCTTGGTGAGTTCGATCGCCTCGTTGATGGCGACCCCGGCCGGAATCGCGGGAGAGAACAGTATTTCATAGGCGCCGATGCGCAGGATGGCGAGCTCTACCGGGTCGACCTGGGTGATGGGGCGATCAAGTACCCGATCCAGTGCGGCGTCGATCTCAATGATCTGCGCCGGCACGCCCTTCATCAGGTCGTCGAATAGGTCGAGATTGAATTTGAAGCGGTTCTTGGGGTCGATCACGGTATCTTCCGCGGCCCCACTCAAAGAGTTATTCAGGGCATCCAGCCACTCCGGGTCACTGAGCATGTGCGCGCGGATGGTGGCCGGGTCTTCCTTGGTGAGGTGCCACTGGTAGAGTGCCAGCGCGGCATAGCGCCGCGCCTGACTGCGGGGGCTGACCCGGGCCTCATCGCTCGAGCTGGGACCGCTGGGATTGGCCATGGCGGTCTCAGCCCAGCCGCCGCAGCAGATCGACCATCTCGAGTGCGGACAGTGCGGCCTCCGCACCCTTATTGCCGGCCTTGGTGCCGGCACGCTCGATGGCCTGCTCGATGCTGTCGACGGTGAGCACCCCGAAGGCGACCGGAATGCCGTATTTGAGGCTCACCTGGGCCATGCCCTTGACGCACTCACCCGCCACATAGTCGAAGTGCGGGGTGCCGCCGCGGATCACCGCCCCCAAGGCCACGATGGCGTCATAGCCGCCCTTACCGGCGATACGCTCAATGGCCACCGGCATCTCAAAGGCCCCGGGGACCCGCACGATGGTGAGATCCGACTCGGCCACCCCGTGGCGCAGCAGGGCATCCACTGCGCCCTTCTCCAGGCTCTCCACGATAAAGCCATTCCAGCGCGACACCACCAGACAGAAACGGGCCTGGTCGGCGCGCAAGACGCCCTCAATGGTCTTGATGGTCATGATGCGGTCTTCCGATGTTCAAATGAGTACTGCGAGAAAAACCTAGAAAAGATTTGTCCGCAAATGAACGCAAATGAACGCAAATGGGGAGAATACGAATCAGTGTTCGGGGCACTTGCAGTGCTCGCCTGAGTCAAGTGAACTGACGTTCAAGTCGGACGCCCTTCTCCATTTGCGTTCATTTGCGTTCATTTGCGGACCGAATTCTTAAGACTCAGCGCCCGCCGACGTATTCGACGACCTCCAGGTCGAACCCGGAGATCCCGTGCATGGCCTTGGGCGCGCTCATGACCCGCATCTTGCGCACACCTAAATCCGCCAGGATCTGCGCGCCGATACCATAGGTGCGCAATTCGTTGCGGTCCTTCTGGCGGCGGGGCGGCACCGGGTCATCGCCGTCGTGCAATTTGAGGTCCTTCAAGCGGGCCAGCAGGTCCTGGGCGCCATCGCGATTGCGCAGGATGACGATCGCACCGTGACCGGCCTCGGCGATCTGGGCCATGACCGACTGCAAGGGCCAACCACAGGCGCCGTGCTGGGTGCCGAACAGGTCGCACAGCGTATTCTGCAAGTGTACGCGCACCAGGGTCGGACGCTCGGCGCTCATCTCGCCCATGGTCAGGGCCAGGTGGATCTCATTGTCGATATGGTCGCGGTAGGCAACCACCTGGAAGGTCCCATGCTCGGTGGGCAGCTCGCATTCACAGACGCGCGACACCGACTTCTCATGCGCCACCCGGTAGTGGATCAGGTCGGCGATGGTGCCGATTTTCAGCCCATGGGCCGCGGCGAACACCTCCAGGTCGGGCCGGCGCGCCATGCTGCCGTCCTCGTTGAGGATCTCGACGATGACCGCGGAGGGCTCCAGCCCCGCCAACCGAGCCAGGTCGCAACCGGCCTCGGTGTGACCGGCGCGCACCAGCACGCCGCCCGGCTCGGCCATCACCGGGAAGATGTGTCCGGGCTGCACCAGGTCCTTGGGCTCGGCATCCGGGGCCACCGCGGCCCGCACCGTCGCGGCCCGATCGGCCGCGGAGATCCCGGTGGTGACGCCCTCGGCGGCCTCGATCGTCAGGGTGAAGGCGGTCGAATGGGGGGCCTGATTGTCGCTCACCATGAGCGGCAGACGCAGACGCTCACAGCGCTCACGGGTGAGGGTGAGACAGATCAGACCACGCCCGAAACGGGCCATGAAGTTGATTGCCTCAGTCGTGACGCAGTCGGCGGCGAGCAGGAGATCGCCCTCATTCTCACGGTCTTCGTCATCCATGATGATGACCATGCGCCCAGCGCGCAGATCCTCAATGATTTCTTCTGTCGTATTCAGGGACATGGGCGGAACTGCTGGAAAAGCCGAAGGCTGGGGGATGCAGGCCGACCCGCGCCGCGGCATAAGCCCCGGCAGCATCTGCGACCTCACAAACGAAAAGGGCGGTAACAGAGGAATCTGTTACCGCCCAGCTCACTATTGGTCGGGGCGAGAGGATTTGAACCTCCGACCACCTGAACCCCATTCAGGTGCGCTACCAGGCTGCGCTACGCCCCGGAAAGATTGACAAGGTTACGTGCCCGCGCGGCCCCTGTCAACGTGCGACTTGCGAAAAACCGCAGACGCGTCGAACGCACGTTGCTCAACCCCGCCGCACCATGGACTCCAACTCCGTGACCACGCGATCCAACTCATTGACCAGCGAGGGCGGCGCCTGGCCGGCCGAGCGAAAGACCTCCACCAAACCGCGGTAGTACCAGAGGTGCTCGGCGGGGTCCGACAGGGTAAAGCGCTGCCACAGTGCGTCGCCGTCGACGCGGTAGTCGAGCAGGATCGCACGCGCGTTGTGCAGCTTGTCCGCGATGCTCACCCGGTGATAGGCCGGGTCCGGCGTCGCGCCGAGGTGGCGCAGATACTGCTCTTTGCGCGCCCGCCACGGCGGCTTGGGCACGACCTCGGCGTCGGTGCAGGCGTTGACGATCCCGAGCACCCGCGCCCCGTAGCGCTGCTCAATCTCGGCGCGCAGGGCGGCGGCCCCGCCACGGTGCTCGGCCTGGTCCTCGATCGCATCGTGCAGCAGTGCGGCAATCGCCTCGTCCTCGCTGCCTCCGTGCTCCAGCACCAGGCTCGCGACCGCCATCAGGTGCGAGACATAGGGCGTGCCGCCGCCCTTGCGCACCTGGCGGTTGTGCAGCCGCGCGGCATAGCCCAGCGCGTCGAAAAAGCGTTCGGAGAGCAGGCCGTCGGGGGATGTCATACGATGCCTCTGGTGGACCCGATGAGCAGGATGGCCACTGTACCGCCGCGGTGCGCGCGCCGTCCATGCCCGGCGCTCCGTCCGGCCGACTGCTGCCGACTCGACAGAAGGTCCGGCGGATACGCGCGATGTGCCCGTGCGTTGAAGCACCAGACTTCAACTTGGCTGCTCGTGAC
The DNA here is from genome assembly GCF_903946935.1 of uncultured Thiodictyon sp. Lineage (GTDB taxonomy): Bacteria > Pseudomonadota > Gammaproteobacteria > Chromatiales > Chromatiaceae > Thiodictyon. The sequence goes on along the minus strand of NZ_CAJAXH010000049.1, from coordinate 1,803 downwards.
ACCGCTCCTGCGGTGTCACGCAGGTGTTGGGCGCTGTGCGCCCCGCGGCCGTCCACCGCAGTCATGAGCGAGGCCATTCGCCCGCCCGGCGGCCTATTCCGCCTTGGATCCTACGTGTGCCAGCGTACCGACGCCCTTACCCTCTTTCAATAATCTGCCTGCACAGTCGCGATACGGCGGCATGACCCCTTCACCCCTGATGGCCGCTTGTCATCGCGGCATTCTTACCGTGAAAGTCGCGCCGGAAGCGCGGCCCACTTCTCCCTTCCCTATTGGGGGAGGGCGGGGTGAGGGAACGGCCAAGGCGCCCGCCAATGTCATCGTTCGGGACGGTGCGGGCGCCATGGCCGTTAGGCGTCATGCGTACCAAGGCCACTGTATGCCCTGCTACTCGCTCATTCACCACCGACCGGAATTACCAATGAAAAACATGCAACTGACCGCCATCTCGATGGCTATCGGCCTCGTCTTCAGCGCCGGGGTGATGGCGGAGGCGATGACGAAAGACGCGTACAAGGCCGCTGAGGCCAAGATCGCCACCGAGTATACGGCCGACAAGGCCAAATGCGACGCCTTGGCCGACAACGCCAAGGATATCTGCCTCGCCGAGGCCAAGGGCAAGTCCAAGGTCGCCGGCGCGGAGCTCGAAGCGAGCTATGAGCCATCGGCCAAGCACCACTACAAGGCGGTGGTCGCCAAGGCGGAGGCCGACTACGGGGTCGCGATTCAAAAGTGCGACGACCAGACCGGCAATGAGAAGGACCTCTGTGTGAAGGAGGCGAAGGCGGTCGAGACCCGCGTCCGGGCCGACGCCGAGGCGCAACTGAAGGTGACGCAAGCCAATAAGACCGCGAGTGACACATCCGCCGCCGCGGACGCCAAGGCGCAAGAGGCCGGCGTCGCCGCGCGCCAGGACGCCGCCGCAGAAAAGAGTGATGCGAATTACGCCGTAGCCAAGGAAAAGTGCGCCGCCCTAATGGCCCCGGACAGCGATCGTTGCCTGGAAGACGCCAAGGCCAAATACGAGAAGTAACCGACCGCCTGGGCAGGGAACGCCCACCCCCATCGCATAACCGCGCAGGGTGCTGCACCAGTCCCTCACCCCCCAGAGGGACCGGTCATCCTCCGCAACCAACCCGGCCGGGCGGCCGGCATACGCGCCAGGGATGGCAACCGCCGGGCCGTGGGAGCGCCGACATCCTGTCGGCCATGATGCGCAGCGCCATTGCAAGCTGGCCAAACAACAAGACCCCACGGGTCAACCGCGCAACGCAGACCGCCTGACGGCGGCTCGCCGACAGAATGTCGGCGCTCCCAGGAACGAACCAAGTCGCGCCGACGCGCGACCACTGACCAACCCCCCGCCCTACATGGTCTAATCCGCCCGTCCGCAACCTGACCGACCGATCGTCATTCCGGCCGGGACCCCGGAATCCAGACCAGGGACGGCAACCTCTCGGCCGCCGCGGACTCGCGGTAACTGGCGGACTGGCCGGAACGACGATCAAGGCCGCGCTGCCCATACCCACTTGGCCCTCAGGGCTGCGGATTGCTGGCGCTTGTGCCCCCGCGAGGGACCGCCGAACGCGTCGAAAGCGCGCCCCGAACGCAATCGGCCTCGAATCCACCGACACTGATCCCCAACACAGTGCGAAGTATTGACCACGGCAAATCCGTTCTAGCCCGCCGTGGCTGGCCGTCCCCGCCGACGGCGGGAATTTTCGGTCATGCCCAGGTAGTCAAACACCAGGCGGACGTTGCGTGCCAGGCGCTGGATGGTGGCGGCGACGGTGTCGCGGGATT
>NZ_CAJAXH010000048.1 GCF_903946935.1 uncultured Thiodictyon sp. | reverse complement strand
GCCCTTCTCGTCCAGGACCTCGAAGGGGTTGTCCTGCAGGACGGCGGACTCGGTGTAGAGCGGCAGGAACTTGTTCTCGGCGTCTTCCCGGGAGAAGGAGAAGGCCGCCTGGGTCAGGTCGTTGGTGCCGAAGGAGAAGAACTCCGACTCCTCGGCCAGGGTCTCGGCGCGCATACAGGCCCGTACCACCTCGATCATGGTGCCGAACTGGAACTTCACCGGCTTGCCGGTGCGCGCCTTGATCTCCTCGTGGATGGCGTCGACCCACTTCTTGACGATCTTGAGCTCCTGGGCCGTACAGACCTGGGGCACCTTGATCTTGGGGTGGACCTCGATGCCGGCATTCTGGCACTCGGCGGCCGCCTCCAGGATCGCCCGGATCTGCATCTGGTAGATCTCGGGGAAGCTGATGCCGAGGCGCACGCCGCGATGCCCGAGCATGGGGTTGGTCTCAAACAGCGCCCGGACCTTGCGCAGCATCTGTTCCTTCTTGACGATGACCGACTCCACCAGCATCGGATCGAGCTGCCGACGCAGGCCGTCGACCTCGGCACGGACCTTCTCCGGGGCCTGCATCAGCGTCATGGCCGCACCCAGCGCGGTCAGGCCATGGGCGTTCTTGGCCAACTGCTGCAACTCGGCGATCTCGCGCACCAGCACGTTCTCGTTGGGCAGGAACTCGTGGATCGGCGGGTCCAGCAGGCGGATGACCACCGGGTAGGGGGACATCACCTCGAACAGTGACTTGAAGTCCTGCTGCTGCAGGGGCAGCAGACGGTCGAGCGCGGCCTGGCGGTCCTCCTGGGTATCGGCGACGATCATGTCGATGACGATCGGCAGGCGCGCCGGGTCATTGAACATGCGCTCGGTGCGCGCCAGGCCAATGCCGACCGCGCCGTACTTGAGGGCACGGCGGGCGTCGACGGGGGTGTCGGAGTTGGCCATCACCTTGATCCGCGCCACCTCGTCGGCCCAGCTCAGGAGCGTCACCAGCTCATCGGTGAACTCGGGCTCAACCGTCGGGATCTCGCCCAGATAGACCTTACCGGAGGTCCCGTCGAGCGTGATCATGTCGCCTTCCTTGAAGCTGGTGTCGCCGACGATAGCGATGCGCCGATCCACGTCGACATGGATGCCCTCGGCACCGGCCACGCAGCACTTACCCATGCCGCGCGCCACCACCGCCGCGTGCGAGGTCTTGCCGCCGCGCGAGGTCAGGATGCCCTGCGAGGCGAAGAAGCCGTGGATGTCCTCCGGCTTGGTCTCTTCACGCACCAGGATGACCTTGAACCCTTGCTCCTTGCCGAGCATCTCGGCGCGGTCGGCGTCGAATACCGCGATGCCGGAGGCGGCACCGGGGGAGGCCGGCAGGCCGGAGGCCACGGCCGTCACCTTGGCCTTGGGGTCCAGGCGCGGGAACAGCATCTGCTCCAGGCTGTCGGGGGCGACGCGCTGCAGGGCCTGGGCCTTGGTGATGATGCCTTCCTTGACCATCTCGACCGAGGTGCGCACCTGGGCCACCGCGTTCATCTTGCCGTTGCGGGTCTGCAGGCAGTACAGGATGCCGCGCTCGATGGTGAATTCGAAGTCCTGCACCTCCTTGTAGTGGCCCTCCAGGCGATCACGCAGGGTGTCGAGCTGTTTGGCCATCTCCGGCATATCGGCCTTGAGCGAGGACAGGGGCTTGGGGGTGCGGATACCCGCGACCACGTCCTCGCCTTGGGCGTTGACCAGATATTCGCCGTATAGGATGTTCTCGCCGGTGCCGGGGTCGCGGGTGAAGCCCACACCGGTGCCGGAGTCGTCGCCACGGTTACCGAAGACCATGGTGCAGATGTTCACCGCGGTGCCGTTGGCCATCGCCGGGGTGATGTTGAACTGGCGGCGGTAATCGACCGCGCGCTTACCGCCCCAGGAGCCGAACACCGCCTTGATGGCGATCAGCAGCTGGTCGTAGGGGTCCTCCGGGAAGGGCCGGCCGGTCTGCTCCTGCACCACGCGCAGGAAGCGCTCGGCGGCGTCCTTCAGGTCCGCGGCGGAGAGTGCCACGTCTTCCTTCACGCCGGCGGCCATCTTGACCAGCTCGAACTGCTTGTCGAAATACACGTCGTCCACGTTCAGCGCGATCTTGCCGAACAACTGGATGAAGCGGCGATAGGCGTCGTAGCCGAAGCGCTCGTCACCGGTGGCCTCGATCACGCCCTTGAGCGTCGTGGCGTTGAGGCCCAGGTTGAGGATGGTATCCATCATCCCGGGCATGGACATGGCCGAGCCGGAACGCACCGAGACCAGCAGCGGCTCGTCCGCCGCACCGAAGCCCTTCTTGGTCTTCTTCTCCAGCGCGGTCATCTGCGCCTGGACCTCTTCCCACAGGCCCGGGGGCAGGTCTTTGGTCGGCGAGGCCAGGAAGTCCAGGCAGGCCTCGGTGGAGAGCACGAAGCCGGGCGGAACGTTCAGCCCGATCTGGGTCATCTCACACAGATTGGCGCCCTTGCCGCCCAAGAGGTGTTTGTTCTTGCCGTCCCCCTCTTCAAAGGCGAAAACGCGTTTTTTGCTGTCGGTTGCCATGGGTCGGTGAACCTCTCGTCTCGTCGGTCTAGGGTTGATCCGGGTGTCGGCCGGCACTGAATTTAGCGCGCCATTATCGCAGAGAAACCGCCAAATTACCGGATGAACCTGACGCCTTCCACGGTAAAACCGACGAACGGCAGGACCCGGCGGGGGGCCGAACGCCCCCGCACGAACGGCGGAAACCCCTGACAGGTAGAGCGCCTAGCCCCCACACTGGGACACAATGACGCTAATATTTTTCAATCGGTTATCAGGGGCAAGCGACTCACGCAGCGGCTGAGGAGGAGCATACACAGACGCTGTTACCGTTCTTGCGTCTCGGCAGAAACAAATACTGTATATAGATTTATAGATGAGCCCGGAATGCGGTTCTCCTGGCGAACCTGCGCCCCCGGCCGGGACCAGCCACTCACCCGGGCGCCGTCAGCCCACCGATCCGCAGCAGTTGACCGACCAGGTCCCCGGTGTCGTCCGCCCGCCCTGCCCCATCTGCGGGCGTCCAGGAATAATCCGACTCCAACCGATAGGAGCCGACGAACGCCTGTGGCGGGTGGCCGCCCCAGTCCGCCGGGGACAGCATCGAGAAGAAGGGCCGTCCGTCCGCCTTGCGATACAGATGGTAGGTCTTGCCCGGGATGCGCTTGAAGGCACACTCGGCCTGGCTCAGGGACTGCTCCTCCCGGGCCTCGTCCAGGACCTTGCGCGCCTCCTGTTGGAGCGCCTTGATCTGATCCGCGATCACGCGCAGCTTGGCCCCCGTGCGGGCACTGAGCATCGCCTCGGCCCGCGCCACCTCCGCCGCCAGGTCCGGACTGTGAAAGGCGGGCGCCAACCGGCTCACCGGATAGGGCGCGCTGTGGTCGGGGCCGTGGTGAAAGGCCACCGCCCCGCCTGGTGTCTCTTTTTCAGTCATGCTCAGTCATCAACCCGCGGGGGGCCAGTCGAACTCGATGTCGACCAGGTCGAAGCGGCCCTGGCGAATCAAGCCCGCCTGCTCGCGGGACCAGGCGGCGATGTCTTCGGCGTAAGTCGTAGTCATGGTGTCGTTTGGTCGCCTGTTACAGGCGGATTGAGACCTTTCAGCAGGGCCTTGAAGACACAGTCGATCTTGGGGTCGATGGCGTGGCGCATGGGGGGAGTTTAGGGCGGTTCGGGATGGGGGGCAATTGGGGATCGCGCCGATACCTTGGCCTTGTGCGCCGGACGGTCAAAGTCCCCCGTGGGAGCCGCTCCCACCGGGTCCCGTGCTGACTTTCACGGTAAACTTGGCCGACCGGGCTTTGAGGGTGCGCCGAGCGGCGCGGCGGGGGCTCTCTGGGATCTCAGTAGGTCGCATAGTTTCTCAAAAACAGCAGGATAGAGCGGTTACACAAAAAGAAAACGGCTCTATGGCAACGTCTGAAAATAGCGTAAGCCTCTGATATAAAGGTTCGGCAGAGCAGTAATCG
>NZ_CAJAXH010000047.1 GCF_903946935.1 uncultured Thiodictyon sp. | reverse complement strand
CCTGCTGCTCCGGTTCCGCCCGTGCGGTCAGGGCCTGGGACAAGGCGTACTCGAAGACCTTCGGGGCGCCCTTGAACGTCAACGACAGGCCGGCCCAGCGGACCAAGGTCCGCGTACTCATCGTGACCGTCAGCTCCGCCCCACCCTCCTTGGCGCCGACGAACAGCCGGCGGATCTCACCAGCCACGGTGATCATCTTCTCCGCGATCAGGTCCGGCAGCTTCGGGACCTGGGTCTTGATGATCGCCTTCTCGATCACCGGCTCGGGGTAACCGACCTGGACCACCCGGAAGCGGTCCATGAAGGCCAGGTTCTGGCGCAAGACCCCCTGATAGAGGCCCGAGCCGTCCCCCGCGCCCACCGAGTTACCGGTGGCAAACACCCGGAACTTCGGGTGCGATCGGATGACCTCCCCACCGTTCTCAGCGATCACCAGGGGCTGGCCCTCGATGATGTCGTTCAACCCCGCCAGTTCCGCGCAGGGTGGCAGGATTGAGGGTGTCTGCGGGGGGCACTGGTAGTGGGGCACCGCATGTGTAAAGGTCTCTTAATACCGTGATCCTAGCGGCAATAAATTCTCTCCAGCGTTACTTGACGGGTTATGGGTCTTGTATTAGCCTGCATCCCAGTGGTTTCTGAGTCGGGGAGCCGGGGCAGAGCCGGGTAAAGGGATCAGAGTTCGAGTTAATTTTAGCCATGCTATCCCGAAATGTATTCCAACTTGGTCCCATTTGCTCTCAGTTGCGCCTTTAAGCAATTAAATGTGGTCTGTCCCCGACAGACCCCCAGACAGACCCCGCCCGTTGCCGTTCGCGACGCAAGGCTCGATACTGGGCTCATGGCTAGCGATTATCCAGGTGGGAATTTCACCCACTAGATTACGCGACATTGCCGAGCCGCACTGTCCCGGGAACTCCCTGAAGCATCCTATCCCCTGTTCTAGAGCAACCAGAGCCAACGATGAAGGAAGACGACAAGGTTTACATCCAAGGGGTCGCGACCGAGGCACTTGATACCTTTGCAATGGTCGCGGGGCAGGCGCGACAGAGGCTTGAAAGCGGTTCCCACGGGATTCGCCCAGATGACCTGAGCGACTTCAACGTTGCAACCGGCGAAAACGCACTCCGGCGTATACGGCAACTCAATCAAGAAAGCTACCTAAACCTCCTCACCCTGCGCGATGAGCCGGCCATCGCGCGGGTGGTTGTCGATGACTGCGGCGGCAACCGCGAGACCTATTACATCTGCCGCACCGCACCGCCTTCAGGCATCGGCACCGCCAGATTTGCGAGCTATCGCGCCCCGGTTGGCCGGTTTGCGGCCTTGGAGGTGGGGCAGACCGCCACCCTTCCCGACGGCCGTGCGGTTGAGGTCGTCGAACGCTCGCTGCTACGACCGAGACGAGAGAAGGAGGTGTGGGACTCCCGCGATTCCATCGTCGAGTCGGAGGGGCTTGGTCCACTCACTATTGCATCGCTGCGGGCCTTGCTGGAAGAACTGGCGGTCGAGGCCGAGGAGGACGTGCTGGGGCAACTGCTGGTGGAGGATCAGCAGGCGGCCAACATCGTGGAAGGCATCAGGCGCAGTGTCATCACGAAGATGGAATTGCGCGACCGCCCGGTGCTGGATCAATATCAGGACGAGATCTTTCGCCTGCCCTTGAACAAGCGCCTAGCCCTCCTCGGTCCCCCGGGGACCGGTAAGACGACGACCCTGATTCGCCGCCTTGGACAAAAGCTCGATCTGGAGTTCCTTGACGCCGGTGAGCGCGCAACGGTGGAGCTGGTGGCAGCGGAAGGTGGTCTACCGCACATGGCGAGCTGGATTATGTTCACGCCAACCGAGCTCCTCAAGAAGTATCTCCAGGAGGCATTCAATCGGGAGAGCATCGCCGCGCCCAATCAGCGCATTCGCACCTGGTATGATTTTCGCCGCGAGTTGGGGCGCGAGGCGTTTGGCATCCTACGCACGGCAACCGGCAGCGGCAGCTTCATCCTCAAGGATGCGACCACCTATCTGTCGACGGACGCTGAGGCGCAAGCCATCGGTTGGTTCGACGACTTCGAGCAGTGGCAGCGGACCAGGTTCCTGGAAGATCTGTCACAGTCGGCACAACGCATTCAGGAGGATCGGGATACCGCCGTCTCCGCGCTTGGAGAAGCGCTGAGCACTGTGCTGAGGCGCAGCGAGTCCGGGAGCGAGGCGGCCACGCTGATCGCGTTGGCGACGGAGGCGGATAAAGCCGCCGAACTGCGGAGCAAGCTCAAAGGCGAAACGGATCAGGCGATCCGCGGGGCCTTGAGTGTGCAGGTTAGAAAGGACAACGGCTTTCTCGATGCCCTGGGTGATCTCATCGAGCGAATTAAGGACCAGTCAGCCTCGGATGACGACGACCTGGATGAACAGGACGAGCAAGACACAGAAGATGAAGAGACGACACCGTCGGCGACCAAGCTGCAGCGTGCCATGACGGCATACATGCAAGCGGTCCGCACCCAAGCCCGTGCGGCCGCCGCTGGTCGGAGTATCAGCAAGAAATCGCGAAACGGGGTTGTCTTGGATTGGCTTGGGGACCGGGCACTGGAGCAGGCATCCCGGGGCGATATTGGCAATAGTCTGGTCCGGCAGACCCATCTTCAGCGCTTTGCCAACCCGGTCCGGGATTACTTCCGCCGCATCCCGTCCCGCTACCGGGCATTCCGGCGAGCCCGACAGCAAGAGGGCCGCTGGTACCAGGGACAAGCAATCGCGGCCAGCGAACTGCATCCTCTGGAGCTTGACGTGATGCTCCTGAGCAACGTGCGTGGCGGCGGTGACCTGCTGCGCGACCCACGCATCGCGAAGAATCTGGATGATCGTCGCTGGGCTGTATTGGAGCCCCTCGCACGCCGGAATCAAAACCAAGTCCTGGTCGACGAGGCCACAGATTTCTCGCCGCTCCAGTTGGCGTGCATGGCCGGTCTTTGCCATCGTTACACCCGGTCGTTCTTCGCCTGCGGGGACTTCAACCAGCGCCTGACGACCTGGGGTACACGGTCTCGTGGTGATCTGACCTGGGCGATCGGCGATATAGATATCAGGGAGATCAACGTCTCCTATCGCCAGAGCCGACAGCTCAACGAACTCGCTGGTGCGATTATCCGGGCGGCGGGTGGGGTGGGCGACATCGGGGTACTGCCGGAGAAAGTAGACAGCGAAGGAGTCAAGCCCGCGCTGCTGGAGTCCGCAGGCGATTTCCTCGTGGTAGTCGATTGGCTATCGGCGCGGGTTCGTGAGATAGAGCGGTTCGTCCGTCAGCTACCGTCCATTGCCATCTTCGTTAACCAGGAGTCCGAGGTGCAGCCCACCGCCGATGCTCTGAACGCGGCACTGGGCGCAGACAACATCCGAGTCTGTCCTTGCCCCCAGGGCCAGGTCATGGGGAACGACAGCGACGTTCGGGTCTTCGCGGTGGAGCATATCAAGGGCCTTGAGTTCGAGGCGGTGTTCTTTGTCGGCGTCGATCGACTGGCCGACCTTCATCCGGAACTCTTCGGCAAGTACCTATATGTGGGAACGACACGTGCGGCGACCTATCTCGGAGTTGCCTGCCTTGGCCTCCTGCCTGCGCAAATCGCAGGGCTGCGGGAAATGTTCGTCCCGTCCTGGGAATCCGCGGAGTTCCGGGGACAATTTACTTAGAGGCTGTCTAAGAACCATTTTGAGATAGAGGCTTACTTAACGGCTAATAAATACGGCGTTTGATTATTGCAGATCTGCCGAAGAAGCAAGCGTCCGGATGCAATATAAACCTGTGTTTCGCTTGAAGTCGGTTTG
>NZ_CAJAXH010000046.1 GCF_903946935.1 uncultured Thiodictyon sp. | reverse complement strand
TTGTTGACGCTCGCGATCGGTTACGAGGACAGGCGCAGGACGAAGCAAGGGCATCGAAAAAACCAGAGTAGATCACGAAGTTTGCATCTTACAACGCGCTCTTCAGAAACGGTATTAGGATTTTCATCCTGCGGTACTAGCGACGTGAGAATACGTGCTTTGTGGCCGCCGGGAAGCTCGCCCTTGACAATATCCGGCGCGAGTAAGCGCCATCCCAACCCTCCCGGGGGCAGGAGGATCGGAAGCCACTAGCCGCGTTCCAGGAGGCGCTCCAAGGCTGCTGCCAGGTCGCGGCCGGCGTCCTCGATCGACACGCCTGACACCAAGTCGGTCATCTGGGTCACGGTGAGGCCCGGGTATCCACAGGGATTGATGCGCCGAAAGGGTTCCAGGTCCATCGCCACATTGAGCGCCAGTCCGTGATAGCTGCACCCCTGGCGCACGCGCAGCCCCAAGGACGCGATCTTGGCCCCGTCCACATAGACCCCGGGGGCGTCGGCGCGCGCGGCGGCGGCGATCCCGCGGGCGGCGAGCAGTTCGATGACCGACTGCTCCAGAATGTGTACAAGGCGCTTGACCCCGATCCCGGCACGGCGCAGATCAAACAGCAGATAGGCGATGAGCTGGCCGGGTCCGTGGTAGGTCACCTGGCCGCCGCGATCGGTCTGGATGACTGGGATGGCGCCGGGGTTGAGCAGGTGCTCGGGGCGCCCGGCCTGCCCCAGGGTGAAGACCGGTGGGTGCTCCAGGAGCCAGAGCGCGTCCGGGGTCGTGGCGTCGCGCGCGCGGGTGAAGGCGCGCATCGCCTCCCAGGTGGACTGGTAGTCCTGGAGACCGGGCCGGCGGCGCAGGATGAGTCCGGGGGGGGCGGGCGTCCCCGAGTCGCTGTGCCGATCCGCCCTCACAAGGCCCAAACCACCAGCTCATGGGCGGACAGGTCCCGGTAGATGGCATTGAGCTGGTTGCGGTTCTGTACCTCCATGGAGATGGTTACCGCCAACCATTTGCCACCGCTGCTCAACCGCGCGGTGGCGGCGGCGTCGTCAAGGTGCGGGGCATGGCGGCGGACGATCTCCAGCACCACCGACTGGAAGTCCAGGTCCGCCCGCCCCATGGCCTTGATCGCGTAGCGGCAGGGGAAGTCGGGCTGGGCCTTTTCCTTGGCGGCGTTGGGCGCCCATGGTCGCTTAGTCATGGTCCAATCGCCCCCCTAACTGGTCGGCCGCCATCAGAACCACTGCCAAACCGTGTCCCTGGTCCGTTGCCAGAGACTGCCTTCGCCAACGGCCTGGAGGGCGACCAGCGGCACCCGGGCGACCTCTGCGCCGGCAAGCAGGACGACGATGTCGCCAACCCGCGCCCCCTTGGCGACCGGGGCGGTGACGTTCGGTGTCTTGTCCAGGCGGGCACTCAGCTCCCCGTAACGCCCGCGCGGGATGGTCGCATAGACATCCCAGGCCGGACCGACCGGTAGTTCTTGCAGATCGCCCTTCCAGACACGGAGGTTCTCTACCGGCTGTCCCCCCGGATAGAGCACCCGGCTCTCGTAGAAACGGAAGCCGTAATTCAACAGTTCCAGACTGGCGACCGCGCGCGCCTCCGGGTTCTTGGTGCCCAAGACCACCGAGATCAGACGCATGGAGTCGCGCTTGGCGGAAGCGACCAGACAGTAGCCGGCATTGTCGGTGAAGCCGGTCTTGACCCCGTCCACCGTGGGGTCGCGCCACAGCAGCTTGTTGCGGTTCTGCTGCTTGATGCCGTTGTATTCATACTCTTTGGTGCCGTCCCACACATAAAATTGGGGGAACTCGCGGATGAGGGCGGCGGTGACCTTGGCGATATCGCGGGCGGTGGTGAAGTGGTTGGCCTCCGGTAGCCCGGTGACGTTGACGAAGTGTGAGTTGGTCATGCCCAGACGCTGGGCGTTGGTGTTCATCAGGTCCGTAAACACCTGCTCGCTGCCGGCCACATGCTCGGCCAGGGCGACGCTCGCGTCGTTGCCGGACTGGATGATCATGCCCTTGAGCAAATCCTCCAATGGGACCTGCGTGCCGACCTTCACGAACATCTTGGAGCCGCCGGTCCTCCATGCCTTCTCGCTGATCATGACCGGGTCGGTCAGATGCACATGTTCGGCGGCCAACTCGCGATAGATCGTGTAGCCGGTCATGATCTTGGTCAGGCTTGCCGGCTCCAGGCGCTCGTCGGCCTGGGACTCCGCCAGCACGGCCCCGGTATTGAAGTCCATCAGCAGGTAGCCCTTGGCCTCCACCTGCGGCGGGGTGGGCACGGCCTGGGCCGCGGTGGGGACGGCGGTGGCGGGCGGTGCCGACACGGCCGGCGGTGGCGCCGTCACGGCCTGGGGCCGGGCCGCTGCGGCCGGCGCCCCCGTGGCGCGGAGGCTGAACGGCAGCAGGGCGAACAGGCAAAGGAGGAGCAGCGCGGGTTGCAACTTCATGGGGCGTAACCGGGGATCGGGGTGGCGGGCGAATAACTGTGCCAATTCTACCCCGAATCGCGCGCCGCGCCGATGCAGGGGCGGCAAATGAGGATCACTACGCCCCAGGGCGGTCCCACCCGCAGGAGTGGGGTCATCCTGGAAAGGGCAGCTGTCACGCCAAGGCGCCAAGCTCGCCAAGGTTTTTCCGTGCCTTATCGGCGCTGGGGAAGTCAGTCAGCGGGTGATCTGGAGACTGGGGCTACCCGATGGTATTGCTTGGCGGGCTTGGCGCCTTGGCGTGAGTCATGGCCGGATTTTGGGTCATGGGTCGTGCCAACGCTCTTGTGTCAGTTCCAGACCAGCCGCGGGGATTCGCTCACGCCCAGGCTCGACAGCTTGGCGGAGAGCCGCCGCGCCTCGCCCTCTGAATCCAGGGGGCCGACCCGGACCTTGTACAGGGACCCGTCCGCCGCGGGGCGCTGGACGCGCACCCGCGCGGCCAGGTGGGGGCTCAACCGGTCACGCAGTCGCTCGGCATTGCGTTGATCGCCGAAGGCGCCGATCTGGAGATAGATGCCCTGCCCAGTCGCCGCCGCGGGCGGGACGCGCGCCGCCACGGCAGCCGGGGCGGTGACTGGCGCGGCCACCGGGGGCGTCGCCGGTGAACGGGCCGCCACCCTGGTCGGGGGAGTCTTCTCGACCGCCCGCGGGGCCGGGCGCGCGACTGGTGCCGGGGTTGGCTCTGGGGTCGGCTCGGCATCCAGCGCGGCGAAGGCCGAGGTTGCGGCCCGCTCGCGCAGCGGCGGTGCCGCCGCCGCGGCCCGCCGCCGCGGCGGCCCCGACGCCCTGGAGGCAATCGCCAGCGACTGGGCGATGGCCGCATCGTGCGCCTTGCCCCCCAGCGGATCGCCCGGCCCCCCGGAGTCCGCCAGGAAGGGGCCAGGATCGGCGCTGGGGGCCAGGCCAGGTGCGGCGTTGGGCGCCGCGGGGTCGATGCCCCGGATCTCCACCGTGGCCGTGCCCTTCGGAAACACCCCGATCTTGGTGGCAGCGGCGTAGGACAGGTCGATGACCCGGGTGGAGTGGAAGGGCCCCCGGTCGTTGATGCGCACCACGGCACTGCGCCCGTTCTCCAGGTTGGTGACGCGGGCATAGCTGGGCAGGGGCAGTGTCTTGTGGGCCGCCGTCATGCCGTACATGTCATAGCGCTCGCCGGAACTGGTCCGTTGGCCGTGAAACTGCTTCCCATACCAGGAGGCCAGGCCACGCTCGACATGTCCCCGGCCGTCTTGTTGGGTATGGTAAACCCGCCCGCGGACCCGGTAGCTGGCCATGTTCCCGTACTTGGACCTGGGTTCCACGCGCGGGACCGCGTCCGGGATCGCGTTCGGGTCCAACTGACGGTAGGCCCCGTCGGCATCGCGGGTGCCCTGGCCGGAACAGCCGCCCAACAGCAGGAGCGCCGCGGACAGGAGCAGCGCCGCCGCGGCCGGGGCAAGGCGGTCGGGCGGGGTTTGGCGAGGCTCGGTTTGTGCGTTCATCGGTGGCTTCCCCTCTGATGACAGTCCACGTTAAGCCTATCCTCAAGCGCACTCAATTAAAAGCTATTTTCGATGGGTCTGGATTGCCATCAGCATCCCGAAACCGACCATCAGGGTGACCATGGAGGTCCCGCCGTAGCTGATCAGGGGCAGCGGGACCCCCACCACCGGGAGCAGACCGGTGACCATCCCGGTGTTGACAAAGACATAGACAAAAAACACCAGGGACAGCCCGCCGGCGAGCACCTTGCCGTAGGTGTCCGGGGCGTCGACCGCGATACTTAAGCCCCGGTAGATGATAAAAACGTAGAGGGCGAGCAGCACCAGGATGCCGGTCAGCCCGAACTCCTCCCCGATCACCGCGAAGATGAAGTCGGTGTGATGCTCCGGCAGAAACTCCAGATGGGACTGGGTGCCAAGCAGCCAGCCCTTGCCGTGCAGCCCCCCGGAGCCGATGGCGATCTGTGACTGGATGATGTGATAGCCGGTCCCCAGGGGATCGGACGACGGGTCCAGGAAGGTGAGTACACGTTGGCGCTGATAATCGTGCAGGCGATACCAGAGCAGTGGGGCCAGGGCGGCGGCGGCGGCGCCGACCAGCAGGATGACCCGCCAGCTCAAGCCCCCGATGAACAGGACCGTGACCCCGGCGGCGGCGACCAGGATGGCAGTGCCCAGATCGGGCTGTTTGGCGATCAGCACCACCGGGATCAAGATCAGCACTGTCGCCGCCAACACCCGTCCCAGCCGCGGTGGCAGCGACCGGTCGGCCAGCACCCAGGCGACCGTCATGGGGACCGCCAGTTTGAGCATCTCCGAGGGCTGGAAGCGCAGTACGCCGAGATCGAGCCAGCGTTGGGCGCCCTTGCCCACGTCCCCGATCAGCAGCGTCGCCACCAGCATGAGGACACCCAGGGCATACAGCGGGAGCGACCAGCGTCGCAGTTGGTACGGGTGTACCTGGGCCACGGCGAACATTAGACCGAAGGCCAGGGTGAGCCGCACCAACTGACGCTCCACCGCACCCGCATCCTGATCGGTCGCACTGAACAACACCACCAGACCAAAGGCACAGAGCAGGAGCAGCCCGACCAGCAGCGGGGCGTCGATGTGCAGACGCATTAGCAGACCGGACTGTGAGGGGTCATCCAGCCGCTGCGCCCCCGCGCTCCCGGGCCTAATCGCCATCGGCGGCCTCCGGCTCGGCGATCAGGGTGGAGCCCCCGAGATAGGCATCCATGACCTTGCGGGCCACCGGTGCCGCGACGGTACCCCCGTGCCCGCCGTTCTCGACGATCACGGCCACCGCGATGCGCGGGTCATCGGCCGGGGCGAAGGCAATAAACAGTGCGTGGTCGCGCATCTTCTCCGCCAGCCGGGCGGCGTTGTAGGCCTGGTTACGGCCCAGGGTGAAGACCTGGGCGGTCCCGGTCTTACCGGCGATGCGGTAGTCGCGGCTGCGAATCCCCTTGGCCGTCCCGCGGGGGCTCTCCACGACCTGGGTCATGGCGTGAATGACCTGTTCCCAGCGCTGCGGATTACCCGCATCGATGAGATGGGAGACGACCGGCAGGTCCTCCGCCCGGGGCGCCCCCGGCACCTGCGCGGCACGGGCGACCCGGGGCTGAAAAAAGTGACCGTGATTGGCCATGGTGGCGGTGGCCACGGCCAGTTGCAGGGGGGTCGCCAAGAAGGCCCCCTGGCCGATACCGACGATCAGGGTTTCACCCGGAAACCAGAGCTGCTTGCGCACCCGCTCCTTCCACTCCTTGGAGGGTACCAGTCCGCCCAGTTCGCCGGCGAGGTCGATGCCGGTGCGGGCGCCGAAGCCGAACTCACCCAGGAAGTTTTTGAGCCGCTCGATCCCCAGTTCGTGGGCCAGGTCGTAGAAATAGACATCGCACGATTGCACCAGGGCCGCCTCCAGGGCCACCCCGCCGTGCCCGCCATGGCGCCAGCAGCGGTAGCTGTGGCTCTGGCCGGGGAGCCGATAGGCGCCGGAGCAATACTTGACCTTGTGGGAGTCGATCACACCCTCAGCCAATCCGGCCAGGCCGACGAAGGGCTTCACTGTAGACCCCGGGGGGTACTGACCGCGTACCGCCCGATTGAAGAGTGGTTTGTCCGGGGCATAGAGCAGGGCGTGATACTCCTGCGCACCGATGCCCTCGACGAATGGGTTGGGGTCGAAGCTCGGGTTACTCACCAGGGCCAGCACGCCGCCGGTGCGCGGATCGATGGCCACGACGGCACCACGGTGATCGCCCAGGGCGGCGGCCGCGGCGCGCTGCAGGCCGAGATCGAGATACAGGTGGAGGTCGCGGCCCGCCACCGGGGGCTTGGACTCCAGCGTCCGCAACACCCGGCCGTGGGCGTTGACCTCCACTTGCTGGTAGCCGGCCTGTCCGTGCAGCAACCCTTCATGGGCCTTCTCCACCCCACCCTTGCCGATGAAGTGAGTCCCGGCATAGTCGCTGGCGTCGATGCGTCCCATTTCCTGCTCGTTGATGCGCCCCACGTAGCCCAAGACGTGGGCGGTGAGTGCCCCCAATGGATAGGTGCGGATCAACTCGGCCCGCACGTCAACCCCAGGGAAGCGATAACTGTCAAGCGAGAAACGGGCCACCTCTTCCGGGGTCAGATTCAGCCGCAGGGGCACGCCCTGGAAGCGCACCCGCTGCGCCTTCAGGCGATCGAAGCGCTCCCGGTCCTTGTCATCGAGTCGGACGATCTGCGCCAGGGCCGCGATGGTGCCCGGGAGGTCGTCGACCTTCTCGACCGTGATCTCCAGCGAGAAGGAGGGATGGTTGTCGGCCAGGAGGGCGCCGTGGGCGTCATAGATCAACCCGCGGCTGGGCGGGACCGGCTGGAGCTTGACCCGGTTGTCTTGCGACAACGTTGAGAAGTGCTCGTGGTCGGTGATCTGCAAATGCACGAGCCGCACCAGGACCACTGACAGGGCCGCCAAGACCAGCACGCCGGCGACGATGGCCCGGGCCCCGACCAGGCGCTGCTCGCGTTGCCGGTCCTGCAGGTTGGAGTCCAGGCGCAGCATTCAGAGCGCCCCGGCCCGCCGGGCCAGATCGCGCAGCACCACGAAGACCCAGGGCCAGAGCGCGGCACCGAGGAAGGTCGGCACCCAGTAGATCAGGCTCGGGGTCGGCTGGCCGGCGGCACCGAGTACCCAGAGGTACAGCAGCCGCTCCACCAGCAGCAGCAACCAGACGAACAGGGTCTGTTGCCACAGCGGAAAGGTGCGCACCCGCTGGTGCAGTTCCACGGCCAGGTAGGCGACCACTGAAAATCCCAGTGCGTGGTGGCCGAGCAGCGCGCCGGTGGTGACATCGAGCGTCAACCCGGCGGCGAAGGCGGAGAATACGCCCACCCGCTCCGGCAGTGCCAGTGACCAGAAGATGAGGGTCAGGACCACCCAGGGGGGGCGGAAGTCATCCATCCAGGCGGGCATCGGCAGGATGGTCAAAAACAGGGCGATGAGCAGGCTACTCCACACCGCCCAGGTGCCACGCCGCACCGCCTCACTCATGGCGCGTCCCCTGCCGGGCCGCCGACTTGCCGGTGCCGGGCGGGGTACCGAAGGCCGCATCGCTGCGGCTCAGGGTGTCCTGGCGCTGCTGCGGACCCAGGGTCCAGACCAGCAGCACCTCGCGGCTACGGTCGAGCCGGGCGCTGGGCTGCGCCTTCACGGTGGTGAAGGGGTTATCCGCCACCTGTCCCACCGCGGAGACCAGCCCCACCGGATAGCCCGGCGGGAAACGGCCGCCCAACCCCGAGGTCACCAGCAGGTCGCCGACCCGGATGTCTGCATTCTTGGGAATATGCAGGAGATCCAACTCACGCCCCGCCCCGGACCCCGCCGCAATGCCGCGCAACCCGTTGCGATTCACCTGCACCGGTAGGGCATGGTCCGCATCGGTGATCAGCAACACGGTCGACGAAAAGGCGTTGGTATGGATGACCTGGCCCATGACGGCGTTGGCATCCAAGACCGGCTGTCCGACGAAGACCCCGGAGTTGGTACCCTTGTTGATCAGGACCTGCTGGCGGTAATCGGCCAGGTCGACGGCCAGGATCTCCGCGATCAGCACCCGCTCACCGAGCTTGAAGGAGGACCCGAGCAGGTCGCGCAGACGCATATTCTCCGCCTCCAAGGCCACGAGCTGCTGCGAGCGCGCGCTCAAGATCAGGTTATCGCGCCGCAGTTCGGCGTTCTGGTTGCGCAATTGGTCCTCGTCCGCCATCCGGTCCTGGGTTTGCCGGGCATAGCGGATGGGGAAATCCGCCAGCAATTGCAGTGGATATACGAGCACCGCCAGGGTCGAGCGCAGGGCGCCCAGACGCGGGTCGCGATGGTCCGCCAGGATCAGCCCGATCGCCAGGATCACCGCCAGGATCACGCGTGAGGTCGGGGAGGGTCCATGGAGAAACAGGGGTTTGATGGCAATGCCTCTCGGGCAGGCGATGCGGACCCGGGTACGTGGCGCCGCGCGGACCCAGATAAGTTAACGCCACAAGGGGCAGAAAAAAATTACAGGATGGATGCGACGCGCGGCACGGTCGCGCCGAGCCGACGCCGACGCCGAGCCAACACGCGCTGCCTCCAGCCTACTCGGTCGAGAAGAGATCCAGCCCCCGGGTGTCGAGCATATCCAGGGCCTTGCCGCCGCCGCGGGCGACACAGGTCAGCGGATCGCTGGCCACCACCACCGGCAGCCCGGTCTCCTCCTCGATCAGCCGGTCGAAGTCGCGCAGCAGGGCGCCGCCGCCGGTGAGCACGATACCGCGCTCCGCCACGTCCGAGCCCAACTCAGGCGGGGTCTGCTCCAAGGCGGTCTTGACCGCCCCGACGATGCCCGAGAGCGGCTCCTGGAGCGCCTCCAGGATCTCGTTGCTGTTGAGCGTGAAGCTGCGCGGGATGCCCTCGGCGAGGTTGCGCCCGCGCACCTCGATCTCCAGCACCTCATTGCCCGGGAAGGCCGAGCCGATGGCGTGCTTGATGCGCTCGGCCGTGGCCTCACCGATCAGTGTACCGTAGTTGCGGCGCACATAGTTGATGATCGAGTCGTCGAAGGTGTCGCCGCCGATCCGCACCGAGTTGGAATAGACGATCCCGTTGAGCGAGATCACCGCCACCTCCGAGGTGCCCCCGCCGATGTCGATGACCATGGAGCCGCGCGCCTCGCCGACCGGCAGCCCGGCCCCGATGGCCGCCGCCATCGGCTCCTCGATCAGGTAGACCTCGCGGGCGCCGGCACCGGCGGCGGACTCCTTGATCGCGCGGCGCTCCACCTGGGTCGAGCCGCAGGGCACGCAGATCAGCACCCGCGGGCTCGGGCGGACCATGCGTGTCTCGTGTACCTTATGGATAAAGAACTGGAGCATCTTCTCGGTGACGGTGAAGTCCGCGATCACCCCGTCCTTGAGTGGGCGGATGGCGGTGATGTTCTGGGGCGTGCGCCCGAGCATCGCCTTGGCCTCCTCACCCACCGCCACCACTGTCTTGGGTCCGCCGGCACGCTCCTGACGGATCGCCACCACCGAGGGTTCGTTGAGCACGATACCTTGGCCGCGCACATGAATCAGGGTATTGGCCGTCCCCAGGTCGATCGCCAGGTCGGTCGAAAAGATCCCACGAAAACGTCTGAAAAGCATCAGGTATTTACCTTAAAAATGCGGCGCGCGGCGCCGGATCGACCCGGTGGCCGGGGTCCGCCGAAGGGGACCGCTGAGGGGGCCCGCCGGGGAGTCCAGGGCAAAGAGGCGGTAATCTAACAATGCAACTCGCCCTCGGCAAGGCGACGCGGCTAAAGCGGCCCAACGGCGGAGGTGCCGCCCTCCCCTGGGCTATGGTATTTTCTCCTGTTTACCGGTGCGGCCGCCCGGCCGCACCCTGCCTCAAGAGGACACGACAGCAATGGCACTGGATCGATCGGACGTCGAGAAGATCGCCCATCTGGCACGGCTCGCGGTCGCGCCGGCGGACTGTGACCGCTATGCCCACGACCTTTCCAACATCCTGGACCTGGTCGCCCGGATGGATGCGGTCGACACCACCGGCGTCGAGCCGATGGCCCACCCACTGCACATGACCCAGCGGCTGCGCCCGGACCTGGCCACCGAGCCGGACCAGCGCGACCGCTTCCAGGCCATTGCACCCCAGACCGACGCGGGGCTCTATCTGGTCCCCAAGGTGATCGAATAATGCATGACAAGACCATTGCCGAGCTGGCGGCGGGGCTGCGCGAGCGCACCTATTCCAGCGTCGAGCTGACCCGGCACTTCCTGGAGCGGATCGCGCGGCATAACCCGAGTCTCAACGCCTTTATCACCGTTGCCGCTGAGTCTGCCCTGAGCGCCGCCGCGCAGGCCGACCTGGCCCTGGCCGCCGGCACCGGCGGGCCCTTGATTGGCATCCCCATCGCTCACAAGGATATCTTCTGCACCCAGGGTCTGCGCACCAGTTGCGGCTCCCGGATGCTCGATAACTTCATTGCCCCCTACGACGCCACCGTGGTCGAGCGCCTCGCCGCCGCCGGGGCCGTGGTGCTCGGCAAGACCAACATGGACGAGTTCGCCATGGGCTCGTCCAACGAGACGAGCTGGTACGGCCCGGTGAAAAACCCCTGGGACCAGACCCGGGTCCCCGGCGGGTCCTCCGGCGGCTCGGCCGCCGCCGTCGCCGCCCGTCTGTGCGTGGCCGCCACCGGGACCGATACCGGGGGGTCCATCCGCCAACCCGCGGCACTGTGCGGCATCACCGGCATCAAACCTACCTATGGACGCTGTTCACGCTGGGGCATGATCGCCTTCGCCTCCAGCCTGGACCAGGCCGGACCCATGGCCAGCTGCGCGGCGGATGCGGCCCTGTTGCTCCAGGCCATGGCGGGTTTCGATCCGCGGGATTCAACCAGCCTGGATACACCGGTGCCGGACTATGTGGCCGGGTTGGATGGGGATCTGGCGGGGCTGCGCATCGGGTTACCCAAAGAGTATTTCGGCGCCGGGCTGGATGGGCGGGTCGCCGCCAGCATCCAGGCTGCCATCCGTGAGTACGAGCGCCAAGGCGCCACGGTCGTGGAGATCAGCCTGCCCAACAGCCCGCTCTCGGTCCCGGTCTATTATGTCGTAGCCCCCGCCGAATGCTCATCCAACCTCGCCCGCTTCGACGGCGTGCGCTATGGACACCGCTGCGAGAATCCAAAGGACCTGGAAGACCTGTATAAGCGCAGCCGGGCCGAGGGGTTCGGCGCCGAGGTGCAACGCCGCATCATGATCGGCACCTATGTACTCTCCGCCGGCTATTACGACGCCTACTACCTCAAGGCCCAGAAGATCCGCCACCTGATTGCGGACGACTTCCGCCGCGCCTTTGAGCAGGTCGATGTCATCATGGGTCCCACCAGCCCGACGACGGCCTTCCCTATCGGCGCCAAGATGGACGACCCGGTGGCGATGTATCTCAATGACATCTACACCATCGCCGCCAACCTCGCCGGCCTGCCCGGTATGTCCATCCCCGTCGCTCCGGTGGACGGGATGCCGGTGGGATTGCAGGTCGTCGGCAACTATTTCGAGGAAGGGCGGCTGCTCAATTGCGCGTATCGGTTGCAGCAGCAGACCGATTGGCATTTGGGGGTGCCGGTGGGGTTTGACTGACAGCCCCAGGGCGTGGCCTAGCAGCCTGTCGGGCTTGATGAGGTAACCGATTGAAGTTAAAGAGTTTTCGCTTTTTAGGCGTAAACTTTTTATCTTTTATAATCAAGTTGTTACGTTGCAAGTCCGACAGTCTGCTAGGGCTGGTATGTCTCGTCCTTCGGGGCTGTCAATGTCTGGTCTTGCGCCCGATGCCGCCGGCCGCCGCGTCCAGCTCGCGGTAAGCGCGGGCCAAACCCCCGAAGGGGCGCGGCATCCCAGCCCAGGGCAACCCCTGGGTGACGGTGATATTGGCGATCAGCCCTGAAAGGGCGTGACATAGACCCCGAAAGATCGGCGCCAGACCCCGGATGCCGGCTGTCGAAAGCGCCTCGATTCAAAGCGCGATCAATATGTTACTATCAAAAAAGATCGGCACGAAGATCGGCACAAGAAGCCGCGGAGACAGATGTACGACGACCCGGCAGCCATGGAGCCCATGCTCCCCGGCAGCGATGGCGACTGCGGGGACCTGGGCGACCTGGCTTTGGACCTGGTCGCTGAATCCGCGCGGGCGGTCGGCCGGCTGCACCCGCTCACCGAGGGCACGCTGCGGGCGCTGTTGCGCACCATCAATTGCTATTACTCCAACCTGATCGAGGGTCATCGAACCCATCCCATCGACATCGAGCGGGCCATGCGCGCCGACTATGCCGGCGAACCCGCCCGCCGTGCGCTCCAACTGGAGAGCCGGGCGCATATCGAGGTCCAGCAGGCCATCGAGGAGCGCATCGCTGCCGAGCCGGGCCTTGCGGTGTGCGCTCCGGACTTTCTGTGCTGGATCCATGAGCGGTTCTACCAACAGCTCCCGCCCGCGTTTCACGAGGTCGATGGTCCGGGCGGACAGGAACGCGAAACCCTCGTACCGGGGCGCTTGCGCGAGTGCCCGGTCCAGGTCGGGCGCCATGTGCCGCCGGACGCCCGGTCGCTTGACCGATTCCTGAGGCGTTTCGCGCAGGCCTATGCCCCTGAGCGGCACCGCGGTCACGCACGGCTCATTGCCGCCGCCGCCAGCCACCACCGCCTGGCCTGGATACACCCCTTCCTGGATGGCAACGGCCGGGTTACCCGCCTCTTCACGGACGCCTATCTCGGCGCCATCGGCATCGTCGGCCATGGCCTCTGGTCGGCCAGTCGCGGGCTCGCCCGCAATCGGACCCAATACTTGGACCAACTGGCCGCCGCTGACGCGCCCCGCCGCAACGATTACGACGGCCGCGGCCAACGCTCGGCTGCCGGCCTGGCGGGCTTCTGCCGGTTCTTTCTCCAGACCTGCATCGATCAGGCGCGTTTTATGGGCGCTCTGCTGGCGACCGACGACCTGCACGGTCGCATCCAGGGCTATGTGCAGCTGCGTGCCGCCGGCACCCTGCCGGGTCGGCCCATCAAACCGGCCGCCGCCCCGGTCCTGCTGACGGTCTTCCTGCGCGGCTCATTGCCCCGCGGCGAGGCCGCGGCACTCACCGGGTACGGCGAGCGGGCGGGCCGCGACGTGATCGCCGGTCTGTTGGAGGAGGGGCTGTTAGTCTCGGATAGCCCCAAGGGCGCGGTGCGGATCGGACTGCCGATGGCGGCGGTGCCCTATCTGTTTCCGGGGGTGTTCCCGGTAGACGCATAGGTGCCGTCCCGCTCATGGCCCCCCCTAATCAGCCCAAAATGCCCTTCAGGTTGGCCAGATGGGCGATTCCCCGGGCGCGGCTGGCGGCGGGGTCGGCGGCACGGTTCTCGTCGCGCTCCACGGCGCCCTCCGGCAGTTCGCCCAGGAAGCGGCTGGGCTCGGTCTGGATCATCTCGCCGAAGAGCTTGCGCCGCCGCGCCAGCGTAAAGGTGAGCGCGCGCCGGGCGCGGGTGATACCGACATAGGCGAGCCGACGCTCCTCTTCAATGGTGTCCTCTTCGATGCTGGTGCGATGGGGCAGGAGTTCCTCTTCCATGCCGACCAGAAACACATTCGGAAATTCGAGCCCCTTGGCGGCGTGCAGGGTCATCAGATGGACACGGTCGCCGCCGGTCTCCTCGTCCTGGCGGTCCAGTACGTCCATCAGGGTCAGGTGGCTCACCATCTCGCCCAGGGTCTTGTCCGGCTGCTCCCCCTTCTTGTTGAGTGCGCCGAGCCAGTCGATCAGGTCGTTGACGTTTTCCATGCGCCGGTCGGCCACCGCTTGGCTGGATGCGTTCTCGCGCAGCCAGGCCGGGTAGTCGATGGCGTCGGTGAGTGCGCGCACGGCGGTGACCGGGTCGGCGGCAGCGCGCTGGGCGAAGGTCCCCATTAGCTCGGTGAAGCCTTGGAGCCGCTCGCGCTGGCGCTCGGCCAGGTGTTCGCCCAGACCCAACTCACCGCACGCTGCCAGCAGACTCACCCCGCGCCCCCGGGCATAGGTCGCGAGGCTCTCCAGCGTGGTGGGGCCGATCTCTCGGCGCGGGGTGTTGACCACCCGCAGAAAGGCCGCGTCGTCCTCCGGGTTGGCCAGCAGGCGCAGATAGGCCATCAAGTCCTTGACCTCGGTGCGGGAGAAAAATGAGGTCCCGCCGCTCAGGAAATAGGGGACGCTGTGCTCGCGCAGGGTCTTCTCGAAGGGGCGCGCCTGGTGGTTGCCGCGATAGAGGATGGCCATGTCGCCGAAGGCCACACCGTCGGTGAACTTGGCGTGGAGGATTTCGGAGACGACGCGCTCGGCCTCGTGCGCCTCGTCGCGGCAGGTGAGCAGGCGCGGCGCCTCGCCGGGGCCATGGTCGGACCACAGGCGCTTCTCGAAGACATGGGGGTTGTTCTTGATCAGGTGGTTGGCGAGCGCCAGGATGCGCGCGCTGGAGCGATAGTTTTGCTCCAGCATGATGACCTTGAGCTGCGGGTAGTCGTCCTTGAGGCGGGCCAGGTTCTCGGGCCGCGCGCCGCGCCAGGCGTAGATCGACTGGTCGTCGTCGCCCACCACGGTGAAGGCCCCGCGGGGGCCGGCGAGTTGGCGCACCAGTTCATATTGGGCGCCGTTGGTGTCCTGGTACTCGTCCACCAGCAGGTAGCGGATGCGCCCCTGCCAGCGCTCCAGCACCTCCGGGTGGGTGGCAAAGAGCCGCGCCGGCATGAGGATCAGGGCATCGAAGTCGACCGCGTTATAGGCGTGCAGGCTGCGCTCATAGTCGGCGTAGAGCCCGGCGAGCTGGGCCTCGAACGCGTCCGCCGCCTGGGACTGGGCCTGGGCCGGGTCGATCAGGTCGTTTTTCCACGCCGAGATCCGGTGCGCCACCGCCGCCGGGTTGAAGGCGTCGGCATTCGGGATGCCGCGCAGGTGCTCCTTGATCAGTGCCTCGCTGTCCTGGGCGTCCAGCAGCGAGAAGCCGGGGCGCAGGCCGGCGGCGGCGTGTTCGCGGCGCAGGATGTCGAGCCCCAGGGTGTGGAAGGTAGACACCCGCAGGCCCCGGCCGTCGCGCCCCTTGAGCTCCTTTGAGACCCGCTCACGCATCTCCCGCGCGGCCTTGTTGGTGAAGGTGACCGCGCCGATGTGGCGGGCCGCGATGCCGCAGGCGCCGATCAGGTGCGCGATCTTGCGGGTGATGACCCGGGTCTTGCCGGAGCCGGCACCGGCCAGGACCAGCAAGGGGCCGGCGGTGTAGCGGACGGCTTGCGTTTGTTCGGGATTGAGTCCGTTCATGGCGTGCCACGGCAGGTAGGATGGATGGCGGATTATCCTGAAAAAAGTCTCAGGCTGCTTGTATTGAAATAAAACCAAAGAGACGGCGCGCGGGAATCGCGCCGTCTCTGGCCGTCTCTGCGAGACAATCCGCCGCCGTTCAGGCTACCATGTGGCCATCTATCCGCCATGGTAACGCCGAGCGCTCGATGAAGTCCTTTGCCGCCCCTGCCTTGCTGCTCCTGGCCTTCGGCCTCCCCGCGCTGGCCCAAGACCCACCGGCGCCGCCGCCGACGGACGCCCCTGACGCGGGCGCGACCCTGGAGGCCCCGCCGCCGCCCGCGTCGCCCGCGACCGGTGACGCGACCGAGCCCGAGATCACCATCCGGGAGGGCGCCAACGAGACCATCTATGAGTACCGGGTGCGCGGTCGGCTCTACATGGTGAAGATCAAGCCCCAGATCGGTCCGGTCTATTACATGATCGACAGCAACGGGGACGGCCGTTTGGATCAGCGCAGCAACTCGCCACTGAACATCAACATCAACCAGTGGGAGATCTTCACGTGGAAATGAGGCGTCTGCTAGGGTGGCGACCGCGGCTCGCGCAACCTTAGACGATTTCCGCAAACGCCCCGCTGGGGGCGGATCATTGACGGTTGGATCGGGCGGCGCCCCTCAATGCGCCTCGTCCCAGTTGGCGCCGCTGCCGATGTCCACCACCAGCGGGACCGCCAACTGCGCCGCCTGCTGCATGTCGGCACGGATGCGCGCGCTGGCGCCCTCCAGCGCTTCCTCGGCGACCTCGAAGACCAGCTCATCGTGGACCTGCATGATCATGCGCACGCGCGGGCGCTCGTCCTCGATCCAGCGGTCCACCGTGATCATGGCCCGCTTGATGATGTCGGCCGCGGTGCCCTGCATCGGCGCATTGATGGCGGTGCGCTCCGCGGCGGCGCGGCGCGCCTGGTTGCTGTGGCCGATGTCGGTGAGATAAAGCCGGCGACCGGACAGGGTCTCCACATACCGATCTGCCCGCGCCTGGACCCGGATGCGGTCCATGAAGTCACGCACCCCGGGATAGCGGCTGAAATAGAGATCGACATAGTGCTGGGCGGCGCCGCGCTCGATGCCAAGCTGGCGGGCCAGGCCGAAGGCCGACATGCCATAGATCAGACCGAAATTGATCGCCTTCGCGGACCGGCGCTGCTCGGTGGTGACCGCTGCCGGGTCCAGCCCCCAGACCTCCGCCGCGGTCGCCCGGTGGACGTCCTGCCCGCTCGCAAAAGCGGCCAGCAGGCGCTCGTCCCCGGAGAGGTGCGCCATGATGCGCAGCTCGATCTGCGAATAGTCGGCGGCCAGGATGCGGTGCCCGGGCGCGGCGACGAAGGCCTGGCGGATACGCCGCCCCTCCTCGGTGCGGATGGGGATGTTTTGCAGGTTGGGATCGCTCGATGACAGCCGGCCGGTCGCGGCCACCGCCTGGTGATAGGAGGTGTGGACCCGCCCGGTAACCGGGTCGATCATCTGGCGGAGCTTGTCGGTGTAGGTGGAGCGCAGCTTGGACAGTCCTCGGTGTTCCAGGATCAGGCCGGGCAGGGTGTGACCCTGTTCGGCCAGTTGCTCCAGGACCTCCTCCGCGGTCGAGGGCGCGCCGGTGGGGGTCTTGGCGACTACCGGCAGGCCCAGTTCGGTGAAAAAGATCTCACCGATCTGCTTGGGTGAGCCCAGGTTGAAGCGATGCCCGGCGCAGGTGTAGGCGCGCTCCTCCAGGTCCAGTATGCGGCGGCTCAGGTCCTGACTCTGCTGTGCCAGTTGGTCCGGGTCGATCCGCACCCCGGTGCGCTCCATGCGCGAGAGGACCGGTATCAGCGGCACCTCGAGCGCCTGGTAGAGTTCGGCCAGCCGGCCGGTTGCTTGCAGGCGCGGCCACAGCGTCTGGTGCAGGCGCAACGTAATATCGGCGTCCTCGGCCGCGTAAGGCCCGGCGCTCTCCAGCGGGACCTGGTCGAAGCCGATCTGTTTGGCCCCCTTACCGGCGACGTCCTCGAAATGGACGGTGTCATAGTGCAAATATTTTTTGGCCAGCGAGTCCATGTCGTGACGGGTGGCAGTGCTGTCGAGCACATAGCTCTCCAGCATGGTGTCGTGTGCGATCCCGCGCAGGGCGATGCCGTGGCGCGCGAGTACACTCATGTCATATTTGAGGTTCTGGCCGACCTTGAGCCGCTCGGGGTCCTCCAGCAAGGGTTTCAGCCGCGCCAAGACCTGATCGCGGGCGAGCTGGTCGGGTGCGCCGGGGTAGCAATGGGCGACCGGCACATAGGCCGCCCGGCCCGCCTCGACCGCAAAGGAGACCCCGACCAGGTCGGCGCTCATGTAGTCGAGCCCAGTGGTCTCGGTGTCGAAGGCAAAGAGGTCGGCCGCT
Source organism: uncultured Thiodictyon sp. (assembly GCF_903946935.1). Taxonomy (GTDB): domain Bacteria; phylum Pseudomonadota; class Gammaproteobacteria; order Chromatiales; family Chromatiaceae; genus Thiodictyon. The sequence continues at coordinate 18,056 of NZ_CAJAXH010000046.1, read as the reverse complement.
TCCAGTCGCGCCACCCAAGCGTCAAAGGCCGCCGCGGTCAGCACCAGGTCGTAGACGGCGGTCGGCGGGGCGGCCGAAGCGCCCTGCGCGTCGTCCGCGGGGGACTCCGGCTCCAGGGTGGCGAGCAGGCGCCGTGCCTCCAGCCGCTCGTACCACTGGCGCAAGCTGGCGGTATCCGGGGCGGATGGCGCCAGATCGGTCGGCCCCAGGTCCAGTGCCACATCCAGCTTGATGCTGGTCAAGGCCCGGGCGAGTGGGAGTTGATCGAGTGCCGCGCGCAGATTCTCCCCGACCTTGCCGGCGATCCGTGCGGCGTTGGCGACGACCCCGTCCAGGTCGCCATACTCCTGGATCCACTTGACGGCGGTCTTGGGGCCACACTTGGCGACCCCGGGGATGTTGTCCACCGTATCGCCCATCAGGCTCAGATAGTCGACAATGCGCTCCGGGGGGACGCCGAACTTGGCGATCACCCCGTCGCGATTAAGTAGTGTATCGGTCATGGTGTTGACCAGGGTGACATGCTCATCCACCAGTTGGGCCAGGTCCTTGTCCGCGGTCGAGATCAGGGTGCGCAGGCCCTGTGCGGCGGCACGCGTGGCCAGGGTACCAATCACGTCGTCCGCCTCTACCTCAGGGATCGCCAGCAGCGGCAGGCCCATGGCGCGGATCACCTCCTGCAGGGGCGCGATCTGTGCGCGCAGTTCGGCCGGCATGGGCGGGCGATTGGCCTTGTAGGCGGGATAGAGCGCGTCGCGGAAGGTCCCGCCGCCCGCGTCGAAGACCACCCCGATATACTGGGGGCGGTGCTGCTCGATCAGCTTGCGCAACATGGCGAGCACCCCGACCAGGGCGCCGGTCGGCTCGCCGGCAGAATTGGTCAGCTTGGGGAGTGCGTGCCAGGCGCGGAACAGATAGCCTGACGCGTCGACCAGAATCAGCGGATAGTTGGCGGCCATGGGCGGTCTCTCGGGCATTGAAGGGGCGAGAGTATGACCCGAGACGGACTCAATGTCCGCCGCAAAAAATACACCGCAGCGGGGCAGGGCGCGCCACAATGTGCGGCGAAGACCCCGCCAGCGGCCCACACCAGCACCAGGCGGCACGCTCGCCGGGGATTGATGCTGGAAATTGTTATAATTGATTAAACCTCTAATCAAGGACTGGCCCCAGATGCAAGCGTCCTCCCTGTTACCGATCCTGGCGACCGTGATGGCGTTTGCGCTCGCCATTGCCGCCCCCGGCGTCCCCGCCCAGGATAGCGCCGACACGGCGATACCAGCGGATCGGTTATGGTCGGATGAGCAGGCGCTTAGGATCAGCGGTGCCAGCCTGGAGCCATACACGCGGCGTCTGATTATTACCGGTCAGAAATTCGGCAGTCGGCGCCCGCCCAGGGTCAGCCTGGATGGGGTCGTCCTGAGCCTGTCGAGTGCTGGCGAAGACCGCTTGGTCACCGACCCGCTGCCGGCTAATCTTGTCGGCAGCGGCACCCATGCCCTGGCGGTGATCGACGGGAGTGACCGCACCCGCTTGGCGCTCTACCAACTGGTCATCGACTCACTGCCCACCGGCGGCGGGCGCTCGGCCGCCCCACAAGCCAATCGAATCAGTGTCATCGACCACAACGGCGACGTGGGTGTGGCAAGCTCCATCGCCGTGGGCGCCACTGGGAACCCTCTGATTCTCTATCTCGACTACGCCAATCGGGACCTGAAGCTCGCGCGTTGCCGCGACGCCGCCTGCACCGGTGCCGACCTCCAGGCGCTCGCGACCGACGGGGATGTGGGATGGGCCAATGCACTCATCGTCGGGGCCGACGGCCTGCCGCGCTTGAGCTATGTCGACAACACCAACAAGGTCGTGAAGTTCGGCTGGTGCGAGGACCCCGAGTGCCGGGTCTTCCAGGCCCGGACGATCGATACCGCGGGCCAGGCCGGGCAGCACACCTCCATCATCCTGGGGCGCGATGGCTGGCCTGTGATCGGTTACTACGACAACGCCGAGAGTCATCTCAAACTGGCCCATTGTCTGGACCCGCACTGCGCGACGTTCGAGCGCTCCACCGTCGACGACTCCGGCAATGTCGGTTGGTACACCAGCATGGCGCTGGGCGCCGACGGCAACCCGGTCATCAGCTATTTCGACGCGACCCGGCGCGGCCTCAAGTTCGCCCGGTGCGCCAATCCGTCCTGTTCGTCCGCCCGGGTGACGACCGTGGACATTGGCGGCGTCGGTCTGGGCACGGCGACCGTGGTCGGAGCCGACGGCCTGCCGGTCATCGCCTACTGGGATTTCTTAAACGACGACCTCAAGCTCGCCCTCTGCACCAGGCCCGATTGTGCCCGGGCCACCCTCTTGGTCATCGACCGCCAGGGTGCGGTCGGCTCCAATGCGGCCATGACCTTGGGTGCCGACGGTAACCCGATCATCAGCTATCACGATCACACCGGCGGCGCCCTGAAAATCGCCCATTGCGCCGACCGCGCCTGTACCGACGTGCGCATCAGCGTGCCCGACAGCAATGGCTCAGTGGGTTGGCACACCAGCATCGCGCTCGGCGCCGACGGACTCCCCATCGTCAGCTATTACGACGATACCAATAAGGACCTGAAAGTCCTGCACTGCGGTGACGCCTCCTGCAATGGCGCGGCGCCCTAGGGGCGGATTTTTAGCGTCTCACGCCAAGGCGCCAAGCGCGCCAAGTTTTTGAGTGTGAACGCGGAATCGGGAATGCCGGCAATCTCGTCGGATGCGCGTTATCGACCGATCGACTGTTTTCTTGGCGATTTAGGAGTTTTGGCGTGAGACTCGTGAGAAATTCCGGCGAGTGCTGCGTGGCCGGCGACGTCGCGCGCCCGCGCGGACCCGGGCGGCGCCGGATCGGCTACACTGGCGCCCCCTGTTTCCGCCGAGGCGTTACTCCATGCACTGTTGGGCCCGCTACCTTTTCGTCGTCGTGGTGATCGCGCTCGGCACCCTGAGCATGCTCGCGGCCTGCGGGCAAAAGGGACCTTTAGTCCTGCCGGAAAACGCGAAGCAACAGGCGCCCCGGAAGGCGACGGGCAAGTCCTCGGACGTCCCCACGCCGTCGGCCCAGCCCTCTGCTCAGTCTTCGGCCCAGGCCGCGCAGTCCTCGGCTGAACCCGAGGTTGCGCCGCTGGCCCCGGGCCAGGTCCAAACCCCGACCGGTAACCTGCTCGCGTGGCCGACGGGGACCAACTAAATGGACCATTTCAACTACTGCGGCGACCTGCTCCACGCCGAAGAGGTGCCGCTCACCGCGATTGCGGAACGCTTCGGGACGCCCTGTTATGTCTACTCCCGGGCCACCCTGGAGCGGCACTGGCACGCCTTCGACCGCGCCTTCCACGACCACCCGCACCTGATCTGCTTCGCGGTCAAGGCCAACGCCAACCTGGGGCTGCTCAACTGCCTGGCGCGTCTCGGTTCCGGGTTCGACATCGTCTCGGTGGGCGAGTTGGAGCGGGTGCTGGCGGCGGGGGGCGAGCCGTCGCGGGTGATCTTCTCCGGGGTCGGCAAGCGTGAGGATGAGATGCGCCGGGCCCTGGAGGTCGGCATCCGCTGCTTCAACGTGGAGTCCGAACCCGAGCTGGAACGGCTCGACCGGGTGGCCGGCGAGCTGGGTCTGGTCGCGCCCATCGCGCTGCGGGTCAACCCGGATGTGGACGCCCGCACCCATCCCTACATCGCCACTGGGCTGAAAGAGAACAAGTTCGGGATCGACATCCGCTCGGCCGAGGCGGTCTACCAGCGGGCCGCACAACTGCCCCACCTGCGCATCACCGGGATCGACTGCCACATCGGCTCCCAGCTCACCGATCTGGCGCCCTTCCTGGCCGCCCTGGACCGGGTGCTGGACCTGGCGGATCGACTCGCCGCCGCCGGCATCCCCATCGACCACCTGGACTTGGGTGGCGGGCTCGGCATCCGCTACACCGGCGAGCACCCGCCGGAACCGGCCGCCTACGCGACCGCGCTGCTGCATCGACTCGGCAGCCGCGGCCACGAAATCATCCTGGAGCCGGGGCGCGCCATCGTCGGCAATGCAGGTATCCTGCTGACCCGGGTGGAATATCTGAAACCCACCGAGTATCGGCGCTTCGCCGTGGTGGACGCGGCGATGAACGACCTACTGCGCCCCGCACTCTACCAGGCGGTCCAGGACATCGTACCGGTGCGCCGCGACAGCGACCTGCTCCCCATGCGCTATGACCTGGTGGGTCCGGTGTGCGAGACCGGCGACTTCCTGGGCAAGGACCGCCTGCTGGCACTGGCCCCGGGCGACCTGCTGGCGGTGCGCGGCAGCGGGGCCTACGGGTTCAGCATGAGTTCCAACTACAACACCCGGCCGCGCGCCGCCGAGGTCATGGTGGACGGGGCCGAGGCCCACCTGGTGCGCCGCCGCGAGACCATCGCCGAGCTCATGGCGGGTGAGTCGGTGCTGCCATGAGCCTGCAAAGAACGGTTATCGCGCCAAGGCGCCAAGATCGCCAAGGTCTTTCAGTGTGCGATCAGCGGCCTGCGAGCGATCCGGCGGGTGGTTGCGGTGGTGTGGCCATCCCATTGTTTTTTCTTGGCGTCTTGGCGCCTTGGCGTGAGCGATTGGGGGCCGCACCATGAAGCGCCGTCCCGAACCGGAACTGATGGACGGGGCCGAACAGGCCCTGGCCTATGCCCAGGCCGACTTCTCCGAGTCCAACGGCCTGTTCATGCGGCTACTCGCCGAGCAGCAACCGGGACCGCTGCGCGGCGCCCGTGCGCTCGACCTGGGCTGCGGGCCGGCGGACATCGTGCGCCGTTTCCTGCGCGCCTACCCGGACGCCACCTGTGACGCGCTCGACGGCTCCGCCGCCATGCTCGAGCACGCCCGTGCCGCCCTTGACCCGCTGCCGGGCGTGGCCGCGCGCTGCCGGTTGCTGTGCGAGTGCCTGCCGAGCCCCACACTGCCCGTCGCCCACTATGATTTGATCCTGTCCAACAGCCTGCTCCACCACCTGTCCGACCCGCAGGTGCTGTGGCAGACGGTGCGCCAGACCGCCCGTCCCGGCGCACTGGTGCTGGTGATGGACCTGATGCGTCCGGCCTCCGCGGGTTGGGCCGAGGCCCTGGTGGCGACCTATGCCGACGACGCCCCGGCGGTGCTGCGCACTGACTTCCGTAACTCGCTGTTCGCCGCCTTCGAGCCGCAGGAGGTCGTGGCGCAGTTGGCGGAGGCCGGCCTCGCCGGTCTGGAGGTCGCGGTGGTGAGCGATCGGCACCTCGCCGTGTTCGGCCGATTGGAAGAAGAAAGTCGTCCGCAAATAAACGCAAATGAACGCAAATAAATCAGTGATGGTTCGGCCGCGCGGCAGCAATGACAGCGTTCCGCGATGTCCATTCGTCATCGCATCACAAAATCGACACGATTATCTTTTTTCTTTTTTGCGTTTATTCGCGTTCATTTGCGGACCATCATCCTGCCTATGACAAAGCTCCGATTTACCAAAATGCACGGCCTGGGCAATGACTTCGTGGTCATCGATGCGCTGCGCCAGGCGGTTGCACTGGATGCCGCGGCCATCCGTCGGCTGGCGGATCGTCGCCTGGGGGTCGGTTGCGACCAGGTCCTGTTGGTCGAGTCGCCGCGCCTGCCGGGGACCGACTTCCACTACCGCATCTTCAACGCCGACGGCTCAGAGGTGGAACAGTGCGGCAACGGCGCCCGCTGCTTCGCCCGTTTCGTGCGCGACCAGGGGCTTACCGACCGCACCGAGATCCCGGTGGGCACCGCCTCGGGGGCCATCCGCCTCTTCGCGGAGCCGGACGGGCAGGTGCGGGTCGACATGGGGGTCCCGATCCTGGACCCCGCGCGCATCCCCTTCCTGGCGGAGCGCGAGGCGCCGACCTACGACCTGGAGGTGGCGGGCGAACGCCTCACCATCGGCGCAGTCTCCATGGGCAACCCCCACGCCGTGCTGTTGGTGGACGACACGGACACGGCGCCGGTCGCGCGGCTTGGCCCCCGCATTGAGTCACATCCGCGCTTCCCGCAGCGGGTGAACGCGGGCTTCATGCAGGTGGTCGCACCCGAGCGGATCCGGCTGCGCGTCTATGAGCGCGGCACCGGTGAGACCCTGGCGTGCGGGACCGGCGCCTGCGCGGCGGTGGTGAGCGGACGCACCCGCGGACTGCTGGGGCGACGGGTGCAGGTCAGCCTGCCCGGCGGGGTTCTTATGATAGAGTGGCCCGGACCCGGCCAGCCGGTCGTGATGACCGGCCCGGCACAACGGGTCTTCGCCGGAGAGATCGATCTATGAGTAAAACAGGGGCTAAGGGCAGCGCGACCGCGTCGGACGCGGTCGCCGCAGGGGACGAGGGACCGGACGCCGGGCTGGCGGCGACGGTCGCCGCCTATCTGCGCGCCCATCCGGATTTCTTCGACCAGCACGCGGACGTCCTGAGCCAACTGCACCTGGTACACAGCAGCGGTGCCGCGGTCTCACTGATCCAGCGTCAGGTGACGGTGCTGCGCACCCAACTGGAGACCGAGCGGGGGCGCCTGTCGCAGTTGATCGCCCGGGCCCGCGAGTACGAATCCTTCTCCGCGCGGGTGCATGCACTGGTGCTACAGGTGATCGCCGCCACCACCCTGGAGCAGGTGGGCGTCGTGCTGGCGGAGGCGCTCATGAGTGAGTTCAGCGCTCAGGCGGTGACCCTCAAGCTCTTCGCGCCGGCCCCGGCGGCGGACCCGGCCGGCGACGGTACCGACCCGGTTACGCTCGCCTTCCGGGACTTCATGGAGCGCAAGCACGCACTCTGCGGCCCGCTGGATGAGGCCAAGAACCGTATCCTGTTCGGCGATCCCACTGTCGCCTCAGCGGACGCCCCGGCCGTCGCGATCCAGTGCGCCGTCCTGGTGCCGATTCACGCCAACGGGCGCAGCGGGGTACTGGCCATCGGCGCGGCCGACCCGGATCGCTTCCGGCCGGATATGCGCACCGACCTGCTGGACCGGTTGGGTGAGATCGTCAGTCAGAAACTGCTGATGTTGCCCCTTGAGGCGGCACCGGCGACAGTGGAGCCGGCGCCACCGGCGCCGCAGATCGAACCCGAGCCGACGCCGCCGCCCAAGCGTAAGCGCGCCAAGCGAGCGGTCCCGGAATAGGCGCCGCTCGCCGCGCCCCGTTCTCGTGACACCGCTCAAGCGGTGTCACGCCTGTGTCTGGCGCTCTGCGCCGTTTGCCGGAATTGCGCTCATGGCCGACAGCCCGATCGAGCCCTTCCTCGCCCACCTCGCCCATGAGCGGCGGCTGGCGGAGCTGACCCTGGACGCCTACCGCGCGGACCTGGAGCGGATCGGCGCCTGGCTCACCGACGCCGGGGGCGAACCGGACGCCATCATCCGCCTGGACCAGCAGCAAGTGCGCCGCTATATCGCCTGGCGGCATCGCACCGGGGTCGGCGGCCGCACCCTGCAGCGGGAACTCTCCAGCCTGCGCAGCCTCTATCGCTGGTTGCTGCGCGAGGGGCTGGTACTCAACAACCCCGCGGTGGGCATCCGTGCCCCCAAGACCCCGCGCAAACTCCCCGCCACCCTGGACGCCGACCAGTTGTGCAACCTGCTCGACCGCCCGGTCGACGACCTGCTGCTGATCCGCGACACGGCCATGATCGAGCTCTTTTATTCCTCCGGGCTGCGGCTGGCGGAGCTGGTCAGCGTCAACCTGGGCGATATCGACATGGCCGATGCCATGCTCAGTGTCACCGGCAAGGGCGCCAAGACCCGCCGCGTCCCGGTCGGCACCCAGGCGCGCGAGGCGGTGAGCCACTGGATGCGAGTGCGCGCCAACCTGGCCGCGGCGGACGAGCAGGCGCTCTTCGTCAGCAGCCGGGGCGGACGCATTCACCCCCGCACGGTCCGCACCCGCGTCGCCCAGTGGGCGCAGGAACAGGGTGCCACCCGCAATGTTCACCCCCACATGCTGCGCCACTCATTTGCCAGCCACCTGCTGGAGTCCTCCGGCGATCTGCGTGCCGTTCAGGAACTGCTCGGCCATGCCGACATCGGCACCACCCAGATCTACACCCATCTGGACTTCCAGCACCTGGCCCAGGTCTACGACCAGGCCCACCCGCGGGCGAAGCGCAAGCGCTAGTCGGTCATTCCGGTCGGGAAACCGTAGGAGCGCCCCCCCAGGCCGCGACCGGGCTCGCCTGCAACAGCCGTTTGCACCCGCTCCCAATTCGTCGCGTACGGTTGTGAGGTTGGCCCTGTGCTACACAGAGTCCGCCGTGCGCTCGTCGAGTTGTTTCGTTATCGCATCGCCGCCCGCGCCGCCTCCGCCAGAAAGCCCGAGCGCGTCGCGCCATGGTCCTTGGCGTAGCGGTCGATCTTGGCCAGCAGGCGGCCGGGCAGGGTGATGTTGACCTTTTCGGCGCGGCCCTCGAAACGCGACACATCCACCGCGACGATGGCCCACACGCCGCTGGCCAAGTCGGGATCGGCGCGCCGCTCGGCGATCGGGCGCGGTGTGGGGATATCCTGGCCGTCCTCGGTCAGCCCTTCCAGATGCAGCTCTATCGCCTCCACCACGCTGTCGAGTGCCGCGTCGAAGGTGTCCCCGGCAGAGAAACAGCCGGGCAGGTCGGGCACCGTCACGCCGAAGCGCGCGCCGTCATCGGTATGTAGCACAACGGGAAAACGCATGGATCGCCTCCTATTTCCAGCCTGCCTGGCGCTTGATATTGTGCAGCGTCCCCGCGGGGATGTCGCTGTCAGGGTGCTTGACCGTCACCAGGCCGGGCTTCTTCGGATGCTTGAACTGGTGGTGCGAGCCCTTCACCCGCGCCAACACCCAGCCGTCCGCCTCCAGTTGCCTGATGAGTTGCTTGCTGTTCATGGTGGGTATTATAACCACTGTGCCGGCGGCGTGCCGGCATGACCGCCATCGGCCCCACTGCTCTGATTTACGGTCCCGCGACATGCAGACGCTCGCGGGTGGCATCGCCTTGCGGGCGTCCGCCCTATGGTCCTGTTACCGGTGATGTTTCCCCTTGGCTCAATCGTTAGGCATCTTGCACATACGACATGAATCGCATCCATCTTGAGCACGTTGCAAAAGCACATCAAGTCGTCGGGCAGCTCACCCTTAAGCAAAAAGAGCGGCTTGTCGATGAAATATTTCAGAAGCAGCCGAATCTGCTGGCATCAGTGCTGGCGCTCAGCAGAAGCAATGTTAAGATCGAACGGATTGACGTAATCCTAAACATTCTTCTCTTGTGCTTCGAGGCGGTTCGTTGCGCCCAATTGAGGCTGCCCGTCGTTACTGAGGCGATTCAGGAGTTGTGCCTCGCACGAATCGCTGGGCGCTCGCGGTTTATCGAAGGACTATCAAACCAGTCGGTGGAGCAGGCGGTCAACGATCAGGTAGCCGAACATACCGACAAGAACCTTTTGGCGCTCGTATTTCACGAGTTAAAAGAACATGGCTTCTCCGACGTACGGACCGAACAGGAGAAACTGTGTGTCCTGGATGCTCTAAATCTGGTCGAGACGATTGCCTATGTGGCGAAAGACGCCTAACGAGAAGGATGAGCTCGCATAGGGCGGAACGCCGCCGGCGGTGGCGGAAGCGTCATTTGCCCAGTCCAGGAAGCGCGAGACCTCGGCCGCCAGCCGCTCGGCGGGCGGTGCCTCGTAGTGGATGCGCCAGCGCCCAATGGGACCGGAGACTACCTGCATCGGACCAGTCGCATCATCGCGCCAAGCGGCGACGCGGATGGGTGTCAGGCCACTGTAGCCGGTGGGGAATAAGGCGGCGTGCCAACCGCATAAACGCTCAACCGTCAGCAGGGCGTCGCAGCGGCCAGTGGCATCGAGCACCATCTCGACCACACCTTCGATGTGGCGATCCACCGGCGCGAGTACACCGATGTCCACCCCGAGACGACGTGCAATGGAAGAACGCACCGATGCGGCGTCGAGCCGTTCGCCCTCGATCTCGCTGGTCTTGACCGCGTCCTCGGTCAGCGCCGCCAGGCTCGCCTGATCGCGTAAGGCGAGCCCGGCATCGGCCAGCCGGCCCAGCAACAACCCTTGGGCATGGCTGACCTCGGCCAGCCGACCGACGAGCGCGGCGAGGTCATAGCGCCACTGCGGCCAGTCAGTTGCCTGCCAAAGGTAGAGTTTTTCTCCGCTATACATGCGGAGATTATGTCGGATATTCACCGCACATGGAAGATGTCGGACGAGCGAGTACCCGGTTCCACCCTGATTTGCCGGTCGACCCCAGCGGGGTCGAACCTATCAGCCCAAGGCAACGCCCTGAGTTAGTGTTGTTTATTCGGCCTAGCCCTGAAAGGGCGTGACATCACGGTGGGGCTCCAGGCCCTGGCCTTTTTCGCGGCCGAGGAGGCGGCAGACCGTTTGGCGGACGCCGCGAGGCGTTGCTGTTCGTTCTGGAGGAAGAGACCGATCCGCAACGGTTCTCGATCGATCAGGTGCAGCAGCGCCAGCCAGGGGTGTCGCAGCGGCATCCGCGGCCCGGCGTAGCGCATGACCTCCCGCACCCGCGCGAGTATCGACTCGCTGGAGCAACATGAACGGGCACCCTCGGCAATTTTTGCTGTCCGGCCGCCAGTATAGCGCGCCCCCCGGGGTCTCTTGGCTGGACCGGGGTCACGGTATCCTTGCGGGCCGCCGGGACTCGCCGGTCGGACGGTTGGGGCATGGCGACGGCGCCGGGCCGCGCTGCGAACTGTGTGAGGTCAGCCGGTCCCCAGGGATCTCCCCATCCCCATGGATGCGACGCCCGGGTTATACTCCGGCCTTCCGCCTTCCAACCTTCTGCTGAGCACGAATGGACGCCAATACCGTCAGACTCATCCTGTTCGTTCTGGGGGCCATCCTGATCCTCGCACTGTATCTCTGGGAGCGCCGCCGCGGTGCCGATGAGGACGCGCAGGACGAGGGCTATGATGCGGACGACCGACCCTACGCCACCGGTCCCGACCGCCGCGAGCCCCCTGATGGCCTCTATGACGACGAGGACGCCCAGGACGACCCCGCCCCGATGCGCAGCCACGCCCGTGAGGGGCGCGATGAGGTCCTGGAGGGCGGCGTGCCGGCCCCGCTCCTGATCCAGCTCAGTGTCGCCAAGCGCTATGGCGAGTTTCCCGGCCTGGATCTCCTGGATGTCGCCGAGTCCTGCGGCCTGCGTCCCGGCGACATGGAGATTTTCCACTGTCTGGATGAGTTCGATGACGGTACCCGGATTTATTTCAGCATGGCTAACATGGTGAAGCCCGGGACCTTTCCGTTCGACGACATGGAGGGCTTCAGTACGCCCGGGGTGATGCTGTTCGCCCAGCTCGACGGTAAACCCGAGGACCTCACCGTCCTGGAGGAGATGATCGCCACCGCCCGCAAGCTCGCCACGACCCTGGGCGGCGATGTCTTCGATGAGGGCCGCCGCCCGCTCACCGTGCGTAAGGAGGAGGAGATGCACAAGGCGGTGCTGGCAAATGAAAAGCGCTTTGCGAGGGCCGCGCGGCGGTGACTGGGGGCGTGCCCGAGGCCGGGTCGGCGCCCGATGCGCCACCCGTGGCGGCCCCGGATGCCGCCCGGCAGCGCGCCGAGGCATTGCGCGCACTGATCCGCGATCACAACCACCGCTACTACGTCCTCGACGACCCACAGGTCCCGGACGCTGAATACGACCGCCTGGTCCGCGAGCTCAAGGACTTGGAGGCCGGCTACCCGGAGCTCGTGACCCCTGACTCCCCGACCCAGCGGGTCGGGGCCGCGCCGCGCCCCGAGTTCACCCAGGTCAGTCATCGCCTGCCGATGATCTCGCTCGATAACGCCATGGACGACGGCGAGTTGGCCGAGTTCCATCGCCGCATCGCCGGCACGCTCCCCGGTGCTGACGAGTGCCTCTTCACCGCCGAGCCCAAGCTCGATGGTCTGGCGGTCAGCATCCGTTATGAACAGGGCCTGCTGGTCCAGGCCGCGACCCGCGGTGACGGGGCCACCGGTGAAGACATCACCGCCAATGTCCGCACCATCCAGAACGTCCCGCTGCGCCTGCTGGGCAGCGATTGGCCGGCGGTGCTGGAGGTCCGCGGCGAGGTCTACCTGCCACACGCGGGTTTTGCGCGGCTGAACACCCAGGCCGCGGCCCGCGGCGAGAAGACCTTCGCCAACCCGCGCAATGCCGCGGCCGGCAGCCTGCGCCAACTCGACCCGCGCGTTACCGCCGCTCGTCCGTTGCGCTTCTGTTGCTATGGCTGGGGCGAGATCGCCGCGGACGCGGGTGAGAGCCAGTGGGCGATGCTCCAGCGCATCGCCGGCTGGGGGGTGCCGGTGTCACGCGAGTTGCGTCAGGTGCAGGGGCTCAACGGCTGCCGGGACTATTTCGACGACCTGGGGCGGCGCCGGGATGTGCTCGGTTATGACATCGATGGCGTGGTGTTCAAGCTGGACCGGATTACGGACCAGGCCGCCCTGGGGGCGACGGTTCACCATCCGCGCTGGGCGATTGCGCGCAAGTTCCCGGCGCAGGAGGCGCTGACGGTGGTGGAGGCGGTCGAGTTCCAGGTCGGTCGCACCGGGGCAGTGACCCCGGTGGCCCGTCTCAAGCCGGTGTCGGTGGGCGGCGTGACGGTGGCCAATGCCACCCTGCACAACATGGACGAGGTGGAGCGCAAGGATGTCCGCATCGGGGATACGGTCTATGTTCGCCGGGCCGGGGACGTGATCCCGGAGATCGTGCGCGTCTTGCCCGAGCGGCGGCCGGCGGATGCCCGGGCGGTGGTCTTGCCCGTCCAGTGCCCAGTGTGCGATTCAGATGTCATCCGCCCGGAGGGCGAGGCGGTGGCCCGGTGCAGCGGGGGGCTCTACTGCCCGGCCCAACGCAAGGAGGCGATCCGCCATTTTGCCTCCCGCAAGGCGATGGATATCGAGGGCTTGGGCGAGAAGCTCATCGACCAACTGGTGGAGCGGGACTTGGTACGGGAGCCCGCGGACCTCTATCGGCTCACCCAGGGGCAGTTTGCCGGCCTGGAGCGGATGGGCGAGAAGTCCGCGGCCAATCTCATCGCGGCGCTGGAGCGCAGCCGCGAGTCGAGCTTTGCCCGCTTTATCTTCGCGCTCGGCATCCGCGAGGTCGGCGAGGCGACGGCCGCGGCCCTGGCCGCCCGCTTCGACTCACTGGAGGCCCTGATGGCAGCACGGGAACAGGACTTTCTGCTCACCCGCGGTCTGCGCGGGGTGGGGCCCAAGGCGGCGCAGTCCATCCAGGCCTGGTTGGTTGCGCATCCGGATGCGCAAGCGGCCGGGGACCTGGGCGAGTGGTTGATGGCCCAGCGTATCCCCGGGCTCAACCGCGGCGCGGCGGCGGCCCTGGGGCAAGGCTTTGCGACCCTGGAGCGGCTGCGCGCCGCCGCGCCCGAAGACCTCTATGGCAATACCACCGCCTTGGTGGAAGGGGTGGGGCCGGTGGTCGCCGCGCACCTGACCGGATTCTTTGCGCAGGCCCATAACCGGGAGGCGATCGGGCGTCTGACTGCGGCCGGGATTCGCTGGCCGTCGGGATCGGCGCGTGCCGCGTCGCCAGCGGGGGGCCCATCCGGTTCTGCGGCCCAGCCACTGGCGGGCAAGACCTTCGTCATCACCGGCACCCTGGGCCGCCCGCGCGATGAGATCAAGGCCGAGTTGGAGTCCCTGGGGGCCAAGGTCACGGGCAGCGTCTCAAAGAATACCGACTATTTGTTGGCGGGGGCGGAGGCCGGCTCGAAGCTCGCGAAGGCGCAAGCACTGAATGTTGCGGTGATTGGCGAGGAGCGGTTGGCGCAGCTGACCGGTCGGAGCTAGTTCGGATTGCCCACGCGTCTCACGCCAAGGCGCCAAGCTCGCCAAGAAAACAGTCCATGAGTGGATCATGGGCCTCCTGACGAGGCTTTCAACACTCTTGATGGGGTGTTCTCGCGCGAGAACTTGGCGTGCTTGGCGCCTTGGCGTGAGATATTCGGCCGCCGCCGGCCTGTGGCACGATCCGTGGCCGCTGTTGCGCTGTTTTTCTGCGGGACGCGAACTTATACTCACCGGATCTGAAAATCTTGACCCGTGGCGGAATATCCGATGAAAAAGATCGAAGCGATCATCAAACCCTTTAAGCTCGACGATGTGCGGGAGGCCCTGTCCGCCGCCGGTATCACCGGCATGACCGCCATCGAGGTCAAGGGCTTCGGGCGGCAGAAGGGCCACACCGAACTCTACCGCGGGGCTGAGTATGTGGTGGATTTCCTGCCCAAGGTCAAGGTTGAGCTGGTGGTGGCGGACGAGAACCTGGACGCCTGCATCAACGCCATCACCGCGGCGGCCCGCACCGGCAAGATCGGCGACGGCAAGATCTTCGTCTCCGAGGTCACCCGGGTGGTGCGCATCCGCACCGGCGAGGAGAACGAGGCGGCGGTCTGAGGCCTCAGAACCCCTTACCGCTCACCGCCCCCACCAGGCTGTCGATCTGATTCAGGTCCTGGTTGATGGCCACGGAGCGTGCCTTGAGGTCCCCGACCGGCTGTTCGCCCGGTTTCACGCTGCGCAAGGCCCCCTTGGTGCGCGTCAGCCGCGCCTGGGCCTGATCCAGGCGTTTCTGGTCGGCCCGATTGCCGCTGACCCTTAGGGCGGCCCGCTGTTGGGCGATGCGCCGCTCCAGGTCGGCCAGGCGGGCATTCGCCTGGTTCAGATCCTTGCGCACCGCCGCCCGCTCCTGTTCCACTGCCCGGGCCTCGGCCTGGAGCCGCTGCTGGGCACTGAGTTCTCCCTGATAGGCGCCTTGACGCTCGTCGATGCGCTGCTGATAACCGCCCCCGGCCAGGCCCGCGATACCGCTGATGAATCCGCCCTGGTGGGGGTCTGCGCTGGTGGCGCAGCCGGCGAGCCAGAGCGCCAGTCCCAGCCCAGCCACCGCACGGGGCAACCGGCGCCAACGCTGGGCCAGATGGGGCGAAGGCCAGGCTTGGGTGTGCGGCGAGTGGGCGTGGATCATGGTCGGATACCTCAGGCGACTGAAACGCTTTTTGCTAGGCCGTCAAGGGTCTTGATGTTCTTGTTGTAGGCGTCGAGTTGCTGTTGCATGGCCGCGGTGCTGGTGCCCGGATGGTCCTTCTGGTACTGGCGCTGGGCCCCTTGGAACATGGTCTGTTTTTCCTTGGCACCGGAGCTTGCTTGCGCGACCACCGCCTGATTGTCGGCGATGCGGCGGCGCGCCGCGACCAGTTCGGTCTGCGTGGCCTGGCCCTTGCGTACCTGCTTCTGGACCGTGGCGAGGCGCCGTTTGTCCTCGGCAATGACCTCGCGCACGCTCGTAATCAGCGCCTGGGTTTCGGCATTGGTCTTGCGTACATCGGCGGTCATGGACTCGAGTTGATCCTCCTTGCTCGCATACTGTTTCTGTTTCTGGGCGACATAGGCCCCCGCGAGGCCCCCCACCGCCGCCCCCGCCGCCCCGCCGATCGCGGCACCCTTCAGCACATCTTCTGCCCGTCCGCCATGCAGGGCGCCATAGATGCCACCGGCAACCGCGCCGGCACCGCCACCGACCAGCACCCCTTCCCAGACGGTCTTCTGGAAGGCATGGCTCTGCTCGCGCAGGCGCCGCTCGGCCGGGGTCAGTGAGGCGTCGGACGCGTCTTGAGCCGGGGTCTGGCTGCTGCCGCCCCCGCTCGGAAGCCAACCGGTCGCCGTGCTCGCCACCCCCTGGATGTCCCCGGGGGTTACGCAGCCGGCGGTCGCCAGGGCGGCAATCAAGGCGATCGTCGCCGGGCCAGTCTCGCGGATCGTCAATGGTCGACTCATTTCTTGCTCCTCGTTGCCGATGTTATCGCACACCGCCGCATTGTATGCCGGCCCCGCGCCGCTGTCGGCCCGCGCCGCTCAAGCGGCTGAAACGCTCTGGGCCAGACTATCCAGCGTCTTGATATTTTGGCTGAAGGCATCGAGCTGTTGCTGCATCCGTGCGGTGTTGGTGCCCGGATTGCCCGTCCGGAACTGGCGCTCGGCACCTTGGAACATGGCCTGCCTCTCGCGGGCGCCCTTGCTCGCCTGGGCGATGACCGCCCGGTTGTCGGCGATGTGGCGGCGCGTGCTCTCCAATGCGGCCTGGGTTGCCGCCCCCTTGCGCACCTGTTCCTGGACCGCCGCGAGCCGCCGCTTATCCTCGTCGATGACCTCGCGCACACTCGCGATGAACGACTGGGTTTCCTCATTGGACTGGCGGACATCGGCGGTCATGGCCTCGAGCAGGTCCTCCTTGTCTGCATACCTTTTCTGCTTTTGTGCCACATAGGACCCCGCGAGCCCGCCGGCGGCTCCGCCGACGCCCGCGCCGGCGAGCGCCACGAGTTCGTGACCGGTCAAAAAAGCCATCAGTCCACTCGTACCGGCGCCGACCAGCGACCCTTCCCAGACCGTCTTGTCGAAGGCCCGACTTTGTTCACGCATCCGCCGTTCGGCCGGGGTCAATGATTCGGCTGATACGGCTTGCGCCGCCCCCGGGCCGCTGTCAAGCGTGCCCGAGGTCTTTGCGGGGCTCGCACAACCCGCTGTCGATAGCGCTACAATCAGGACCAACAGTGCTTGGCCGCCAGCGGAACGTACAACGAAGCGCCCCTTCATGTAGTGTACCTTTTGGTGTGTTCCAACAAACCCCAGCGGGTCATTCGCGGTTGCTCGGGGCCGTGGCGGGGGCTGGCACTAACCGAATACCTACAATTTACGCACACAGATCCCTTCCCGTCCGCAACCGCCTTGCCGCCGCCGGGAAATATTCGTGTAGTCTAACGTATCCGGGACTGGACGACTTGGCAAGACGGCCGATCTCGGGTATCGAGCTGGGTGTTATTTGCCGCAAACCGCAGATGCCGAAGTGACGTCATGACGCGAATCTTCATCAGCTACTCCACCAAGGATGTGGAGTTCGTCTTATCCTGCCTCAAGCCACTCTTGGACAACACCGGCATCCTCACCTGGTGTTCCGGGACCGATGTGCGCGTGGCCGCCGATTGGGAAAGGCAGATTCGCACGGCCTTGGTCCAGACCGACTGGTTCATTGTGGTCCTGTCGCCGGACGCCCAGCAGTCGGAATGGGTCCAATCCGAGACCCATTGGGCGCTCGAGCATCTGCGCGGGCGGGTGATCCCGGTGATGGCGCGTGGCTGCGACCCGTGCGAACTGCATTTGCGACTCGGCACCATTCAATATATCGATTTTCGGGCGAACCCCGCGCAGGCCGGCGCCCAGTTGCTGGCACTGGTCAATGGTCAGGGACCGGGAATGGAATCCAGGACCCGGCTGCCGGAGCAGAGCGCCGGTTTGGATGCCCCCACGATCATCCGCAAGACCCGGCAGGCGGATATCAGACTGTTGGTCGAGTTGCCGCCGGGCGCCGGTGTCGAGCGACACCACCGCATCGAGCGCTCGGCGATCATCGGGCGCGCGGACGAGGCGGATGTCCAGATTGCCGACGCCTGCGTCTCCCGCAAGCACGCCCGGCTCACCGTGTTGCCGGCCGATCGGGGCGTCATCCTCACCCTGACCGATCTGGAGAGTGCCAACGGAACCTTCGTCAACGACCGGCGCATCACCTCCGAGCAACGCATTGAAGTCGGCGATCTCATTGCGATGGGCGGTGCCCGGATTCGCCTCCTCGCCGTTGATGACCCGGGCGCTGCCGATGGCTGACCGGCCTTAGCCCGAATATCTCACGCCAAGGCGCCAAGCTCGCCAAGGTTTTTCAGCCCTTTATCGCCGCTCGCCGATGCACCCAGCGGGTGACGTGGACACGGAATATATCCCGTTGTCTATCTTGGCGAGCTTGGCGCCTTGGCGTGAGACTCGTGAGAAATTCGGGCTAGTGCAGCAGAGTGAAAGTCCCGACACCGTCTGACCCGTTATGCAGCGAGTGGTTTGCCCTCATAGGTCCAGCGAAATGGCTTGGCCATCGTGTTGTTGAAGAATTCAATAAAGTCCGTGATCTTCTTTTCGAGGTCCG
>NZ_CAJAXH010000045.1 GCF_903946935.1 uncultured Thiodictyon sp. | reverse complement strand
GCCGCGGGGCCATACACCCCCCCTTCCCCCTGGCTCCCAGCCCCCCTATGTCCCCCAGCGTCCCGACCGCTCTTCACCACCCTCGTTGGCGATTACCCGCATCATTCACCAACTATAGGCGGGTTTAGGTAGCCATCGACATCCTGGACCGCATCCGCAAGCAGCTCGACGACCGCGGTACCCTGGACCTGCTGCGTCACGGGGTGGAACTGCTGGGCCTGCGCAAGCCGCTGCAATTGGCCCAATTCAGGCCGGCGCTGGCCATGAACCCGGCCCTTGAGGCCCGTTACCAGGCCAATCGGCTGCGGGTGGTGCGCCAAGTCCATTATTCGCTGCACCATGAGAACAGTTTGGACCTGACGCTCTTCCTGAATGGCCTGCCCGTCGCGACCGCTGAACTGAAGACCGATTTCACCCAGTGCGTGGAAGACGCGGTGGATCAGTACCGCTTCGACCGGGACCCCAAGCCCAAGGGTAAGGGCCAGCCGGAGCCCCTGCTGGCCTTTCCGAGCGGTGCCCTGGTCCACTTCGCGATCAGCAACTCGCGGGTCGCCATGAGGACCCGGCTCCAGGGTCCGGGGACCCGCTTTCTGCCCTTCGATCGGGGCGACGCGGGCGGGGCCGGCAACCCGCCCAACCCCAGTGGGCACCGCACCGCCTATCTGTGGGAGTCCGTCTGGGAGCGCGAGAGTTGGCTTGAGATCCTGGGCCGCTATCTGGTCGCCCAGCGCGACCACAAAAAACGGATCGACACGATCGTCTTCCCCCGCTTCCACCAGCTCGACGCGACCCGCAAGCTCGTGGCGACGGTGCTGGCTGAGGGTCCCGGCGGCCTGTATCTGGTCCAGCACTCGGCCGGGTCCGGCAAGACCAACTCCATCGCCCGGGCCGCGCATTTCCTGGCGGACCTGCACGACGCGGACAACCGCAAGCTGTTCGATACGGTGCTGGTGGTCTCCGACCGCACGGTGCTGGACGACCAGCTTGCGGATGCGATGTTCGGCTTCGAGCGCACCGCGGGGGTGGTGGCGGTCATAACCCGGGACAGCGGCAGCAAGAGCGGCGAGCTGGCGCGGGCACTCGCGGGGGGCAAGAAGATCGTGGTCTGCACCATCCAGACCTTCCCCTTCGCCATCCAGGCGGTCCGGGAGCTGGCGGCGACCCAGGGCAAGCGCTTCGCGGTGATCGCCGACGAGGCCCACAGCTCCCAGACCGGGGAGGCGGCGGCCAAGCTCCGGGAGCTGCTGTCGACGCAGGAGTTGGCAGACCTGGCGGACGGCGGGGAACTGGGCACGGAGGACCTGCTGGCGGCCCAGATGACGGCCCGGGCGGGCGCCGGGGAGTCCGGCATCACCTATATCGCCTTCACCGCGACCCCCAAGGCCAAGACCCTGGAGCTGTTCGGCCGGCGGCCCGCGCCGCTCCTGCCGCCCGGCCCCGACAACCTGCCGGCGACCTTCCATGTCTATTCGATGCGCCAGACCATCGAGGAGGGTTTTATCCTCGACGTGCTGCGCAACTACACCCCCTACAAGCTCGCCTTCCGGCTCGCCGCACTGGGTCCGGGAGGGGACTGGGATCAGGCCGAGCAGGATGTGGTCCGCGACGAGGCGCTGAAGGGCGTCCTGCGCTGGGTGCGGTTGCACCTGGATTTCGTCAACGAGCCGGACGACATCCTTACCGCCTTCAAGCCCTGTTACGAGACCGCCACACGCGCGGGCGTCACCGACCCGAATCTGATCTATGACCTGCGCGCCCGGCTGGATGCCGCCGGCGACTACGACGACTTCGAGATCGAGCGCGTGGTGGCCGTGGAGCTGAACCCCCGGGCGACCCAGGCGCAACTGGCCGCCGCCCTGGAGCCGGTGGCGGACCGGTTGCTCAGACCCTTCAAGGCGCAGCGGGAGGCATTGGACGCCGCCAAGGCCAGAGGGGATGCCGCGGCGGTACAGGTCGCCCAGGATGCGATGAACGCCTTGATCCTGTTCAACCGCAACCTGGGGGCGTACCTGCGCGTCTATGCCTTCCTCTCCCAGATCTTCGATTACGGCAATGCCGCCATCGAGAAACGGGCGATCTTCTATAAGCGCCTGCTGCCGCTGCTGGAGCTCGGACGGGCGCGCGAAGGGGTCGATCTGTCGCAGGATGAACGCGATCATCGACGCCTTCGCCGCCCACGGCACCATGAGCAAGCAGGCACTGGACTCCGAGCGGGTGCGCCGCGGTCTCCAGGACATCCTGCTGGGACCCGGGCAGATCTGGGAAGCGCTGCGCGAGCGCGACAACGAGCCAGCGTAGGCCTACCGTTCGTCGGACGGAAAGAGGCCCTGAGAGGCCTCTAGCAGGCTGTCGGACTTAGTGATGCAACCGATTGAATGCAAAGAGTTTCCTCTTTTGCGCCAAAAAGTCGTTTTCCTGTTTAATCAATCGGTTACGCCATCAAGTCCGACAGGCTGCTAGCGTGCGCGTTCTTGTGGGTAGATTCGTGGTTAGAAAGCGGCTCCTTAAGAAAAAGAGCTTTTCTATCAGTCGCCTAAAAAATTGGCGGAGAGGGTGGGATTCGAACCCACGGTACGCTCACGCGTACACCTGATTTCGAGTCAGGCCCGATCGGCCTCTCTGGCACCTCTCCGGGATGCTGGTCTCGCCGCACGCGTGGCAGCGAGTTGGATAGTTTAGTCGCCGCAGCGCCGCCTGTCTAGGGTGCGCGACGAGGTGTTCAGGGCGGAACCGTTCTAGCCAGGACTCTCTGTTGCAACCGGCGGTTGTCCGCAACACTGGACAACGCCAGGTGGCCCGGGTATAAAGCACGTCGGTCCCCTTACTGTCCGAGGCCCCGTGCGTGAACCTTCGTGAGG
>NZ_CAJAXH010000044.1 GCF_903946935.1 uncultured Thiodictyon sp. | reverse complement strand
GGCTGACCCAACCGAAATCCCCAAGTACATCGACGATCCACCGCTGATCCTGCTGTGGCGCGTCGATGATCTCGTCCCGATCGTCCTGTGTCTGGTCATCGGGATCTTCACCGGCAGTCCCGGGACGATGTTCAAACTGATTGTCCTGGGCGTCCTCCTGGTGCGCCTGTATTCCAAGTACCGCGAGCGGCGCCCCGATGGGCACGCACTGCACTTCCTCTATTGGTACGGCCTGCTGCCCCTGCGTGGGCGTACCACCCCCAATCCATTCTGTCGGCGGTGGCTACCATGAACCTCCAGCGATTTCTCGCCACCTGGGCCGGGCTGACGCTGGAGAACCGGGTCAACCGCCTGCTCATCCTGCTGCTTATCGGCGTGAACTGCGTGTTGGCGGTGACCATCAACCAGACTGATCGCACCGTGGTGTTGGTGCCGCCGGTGCTGGAAGGGGAGGTGTCGGTCGCCCGCTCCTCCGCCAGTCAGGAGGTCCGGGAGGCCTGGGCGCTGTTCGTTGCCGAGCTGCTCGGCAACGTCACCCCCACCAATGCTGAATTCCTGACCAAGGCCCTGGAGCCACTGCTGGCACCGGCGCTGCGGGTCGAGGTGCTGCGCGTGCTGGACGCCCAGGTCGCGGAGATTCGTCGCGAAAAGGTCAGTCTGGCCTTTGAGCCGCGGGAGATCAGCCGGGACCCGGCCAGCGGCACGATCTACATCACCGGCACCCATGTGACCAGCGGACCGGCCGCCAAGCCGGTCAACAAGGCACGCACCTATGCCCTGCGCGTCGAGTTCAAGAACTACCGTCCGGTCGTGGTCTTCCTGGATTCCTATCCCGGGGAGCCGCGCCTCGGCGCCACCCAAGGGAGCCCGCGATGACCCGTCAACCGACCCTGCTCGCCCTGTGCGTCTCACTCGCGCTCGGCACCGCTCAGGCCGCGCCGGAGCCTGACCCCGGGGCGGCGATCCCGCGGGTCGCCTGCGACCTGTTGGATGTCCGTACCACGGCGGCGGGACCCCGCGCCGACCCGGCCGGGACCGGGGAAAGTTCCCCGGGAGGCGCACCGACCATCCGCCAGGTCGGCGGACTCGACCTGGCCGCCCGCCGGACCAGCAGCGCCCCCGAGCGCCGTGGCGGTTTCCTGCGCGTCGCCATGGGGCCGTCGGCAGGTCAGGCCCCATCCGTCGCCATGGAGCTGGGACCCCGCAACGTCAGCATCACCCCGGGCACCACGGCCTTGATCGAGATCGCCATCGACCACCTCAACCGTATCGTCACGCCCTTCGCGAACCCGGTGGTGCGGACCGTCTCGGCGGCCAGTACCAGCGTCGATGGCCATGTGGTCTACGTGGCCACGTCGACCGAGGAACCCGTGTCCCTGTACATCAGCGACGGGCAGAGCAATGACCTGGCGTTGTCGCTCACCCTGGCCCCGCGGTACGTGCCCCCGCGTGAGATCCACCTGACCGTCCCCGGCTACCGCGGCAAGGGCGCGAGCGGCTCCGGACCCGAGGGCGGCAAATCGGCGTCGCTGCCGGGTGCCGCGGGGGAGGGCAACGGCAGCACCCCCTATGTCGCCGCCTTGACCGACCTGTTGCGGGCCATGGCGCAGCGGCGGCTGCCGGCCGGATTCCAGGTGAAGGGTAACGGTCCGAAGGCGCACTGCGGCCCAGGGCTCAAGATCACCAGGACACAGCTGATCCAGGGGGCGACTGCCAGCGTGCTGACGCTCGGCGTGCGCAATACCGGCACCGGCACCGTGCCGGCCAACGAGTCGGCCTGCGACCTGGACAAGGGGATCGTCGCGGCGGTCGGCGCCTGGCCGTTGAAGGCCCTGGCGCCGGGGCAGGAAACCGAGGTCTTTCTGGTGCTCCAGGAAGGGGCCGTCGCGACTGACCCGAGCGGGACACCCCGGTGATGAATCTCAAGAGCCGATGGGCCTCCCTTTCGCCCGGCGTCCAGCGTGTGGTGGCCTGGGGTGCGGGCGGCTCCGTGCTGCTCCTCCTGGCCGCGATTGCGGTACAGAGCGCCGGGGCACCCACACCCCGCGGCAGTGCCCAG
>NZ_CAJAXH010000043.1 GCF_903946935.1 uncultured Thiodictyon sp. | reverse complement strand
CTCAGGCCGCCCGCGCGTCGCCTGCGGGCGTGACTGTCCGCGGGAAGGAGTTGTTGAGAGCCGTTCTCAACTGGGAGCCGTAGCGACCCGAGGTCGGCCGCGTCCGCCACACCACGCCCGCGCTTCAGCCCCGCCTCATCCTGCCCTAACCTCGCGGCGCCGGCCAAGAACGTCGCAGCGCAAACGGCTCGCTTAGGCCCAGGGTTTACATCGGCTTCGCAATGATGGCACTATGAAGGCGTTTTGACTGCGGGAGAACCCTCATGCCCACCATGACCTTACGTGACGTGCCGGACGAGTTGCATGCCTGGCTCAAACAGCAGGCGAGCGAGGGCGACTCGTGACTCCCAAGAACACCAGGGCCTACCTTTGGCAACCCATCAGCGATTTATCTGAAGACCTGAAACGGCACCAACAGCCGGACCTCGCCAGCCTTGCGGCAATCTGGAAAGAGCAGTCACAACGCCTTAAGGGCTCCGCGGCCATGGCTCGCTTCAATGAGCGCTTACAGCGGGAATGGGCGATAGAAACCGGCATCATCGAAGGCCTTTACTCGGTTGACCGTGGCATTACACAAGTGCTTATCGAGCGCGGTTTCGAGGCCAGCTTGATCCCTCATGGTACGACGGATCGGCCGGTTTCAGAGATCCTCCCGATTCTGAAAGACCAGGAGGCAACGCTGGAGGGGCTGTTCGATTTTGTCGCCCAACGCCGACCTCTATCGACCTCCTATATCAAGGAACTGCATCACCAACTGACGCGTAATCAGCAAACGACTGATGGCATCGATACCTTGGGGCGGGCGGTCCAGATCAAACTGGTCAAAGGAGATTGGAAACTGCAACCCAACAACCCCACCCGACCTGATGGGGCAGTTCATGAGTATTGTCCACCGGAGCATGTGGCCGCCGAGATGGACAATCTGATCGGGCTATATAGTCAGCAGGACCAGACTGGTGTTGCCCCGGAGATCTCCGCCGCCTGGCTGCATCACCGCTTCACACAGATACATCCGTTTCAGGATGGCAACGGACGCGTAGCACGCGCCCTGGCCTCTTTGGTATTTCTAAAAGCCGGGTGGTTCCCCCTGGTCATCAATCGCGATATCCGGGAAGAATACATCGACGCGCTCGAAGCCGCAGACGCCGGTGATTTAATGCCGTTGGTTTCCCTGGTATCACGCGTACAGAAAACGGCGTTCGTTCGTGCGTTGAGCCTGTCGGATGATGCACTACGTCATATCGAGCCACTGGATCAGGTGATCGCAAAGGCGGCCGAGAAGGTTCGCAGACGCAAGTTCTCCGAGCTGCAGGACATGGCGAACGCGGCGGTCACGCTCTCTGCTGTGCTGGAGGAATTGACGCAGGTTCGCTTGCGCGAAGTCTGCGAGCGCCTTGGCACGCAACTGCGCGCAATCGACGTACGTTACACCTGCCGGGTCGATCGCAGCGATGCCAACAACAGCCATTGGTTCAAACAACAGATCGTCGCTATCGCTAAGCAACTCGACTATTATGCGGACACCGGGACGCATCGTGCCTGGGTCCGGCTACGCATTCATGAGGAGCGTGAAACGGATATCGTACTAGCCTTTCATGGGTTAGGCACGCAGTTCCTTGGAGTCATGGCGGTGTCGGCATTCCTGGAATATCGGGATCGCACTGAGGCGAGACAGACGCGCGTCGACGGGCCACATCAGCTTTGCAGCGAGATCTTCCATTTCTCTCATCGCGAACCCGACACCGATGTGAAGGATCGCTTTTACCACTGGCTTGACAAGACCGTGCTGGTTGGGCTCGACATGTGGCAGCGGCAGCTGTGAGCTGGCGACTGGCGGATAATCACCGGGACGGGGTTACGATATGACGTTGATGAAGGACATCATTGCCATCCCCGAGCGGGTCCACCAGGGCGATTTCGTCCTGAAGCTGACGCAGGGGGTGAGTCACGCCGAGCAGACGCTGCGCGACTATGTGGTGACGCCCCAGTTGGTGCAGTGCTTCGATAATGCCCTGGGCTTTATCCGCCAGGCGGTGGAGGGTCACAGCAGCAAGGCGGCCTATCTGCACGGCAGCTTCGGCTCGGGTAAGAGCCATTTCATGGCGGTGTTGAATCTCTTGCTCGCCGGCAACGTGCAGGCGCGCTCCATCACTGAGCTTTCCGGCCTGGTGGCTCGCCACAATGACTGGACCCAGGGACGCCGCTTCCTGCTGGTGCCCTATCACATGATCGGGGCGCGTGACATGGAGTCGGCCATCCTGGGCCAGTACGCCGATTATGTCAGGCGTCTGCACCCGGAGGCGCCGGTGCCCGGGTTCTATCTGGCCGATCGCCTCTTTCAGGATGCCCAGGGGCTGCGCACTCAATTGGGGGATGCGCCCTTCTTCGGCCGGCTCAACGCGGCGCCGGGTGGCACTTGGGGGGACCTGGATGGCGGCTGGGATGCCGGCAGCTTCGAGGCGGCCACCCTGGAGGCGCCGAATGGTGAGGAGCGGATTCGCCTCGTCAGCAGTCTGATTGCGTCCTATTTTCCCTCGTATGCGGAGTTCGCCGCGAACTTCTCCGAGGTGGATGCCAACAACCAGCTCAAGGAACGCGGCTTTGTGGGCCTGGATCTGGGGCTGTCCATCATGAGTCGCCATGCCCAGGCACTGGGCTATGACGCGGTGATCCTGTTCTTGGACGAGCTGATCCTGTGGCTGGCGAGCCGGGCGGCGGATGTCTCCTTTGTCAGCAGCGAGGGCACCAAGCTCGTGAAGCTGGTGGAGGCCACCCACGCGGACCGGCCGATCCCGCTGGTGAGCTTTGTCGCCCGTCAGCGGGACCTCCGCGAGCTCGTGGGCGAGAACCTGGCCGGGGCCTTGCAGCTTCAGTTTGCGGATGTGCTCAAGCACTGGGAGGCGCGCTTCCATGTCATCACGCTCGAAGACCGCAACCTCCCGGCCATCGCCGAGAAACGGGTGCTGCGCCCCAGCAGCGAGGCCGCACGCCAGGAGCTGGAACAGGCCTTTAACGGCTTTCTGTCAGTGCGTCGCGAGGTGCTGGATACCCTGCTGACCACCACCGCGGATCGGGAGATGTTCCGCCAGGTCTATCCCTTCAGTCCGGCCCTGGTGCAGGCCTTGATTGCGGTCTCATCGGTGCTGCAACGCGAGCGCACCGCCCTGAAGCTGATGTTGCAATTGCTGGTGGACCGGCGCGAGGACCTGGAGCTGGGTCAGATCATCCCGGTGGGCGACCTCTATGACGTGATCGCGCAGGGCGACGAGCCTTTCTCCGATGCCATGCGCATTCATTTCGATAATGCCAAGCGGCTCTATCATCAGCGGCTGCTGCCGCTCCTGGAGCGCACCCATGGCGTGACCTGGCAGGACCTCATGGCGGGCCATGCCGACGCCGGTAAGGCCAGGAACCTGCGCAACGACGCGCGGCTCATTAAGACCCTGCTGCTGGCGGCACTGGTGCCGGAGGTGGACACGCTCAAGGCGCTGACCGCGCCGCGGCTGGCCGCGCTCAATCATGGCTCGTTTCGCTCGCCGATCCCCGGTCGGGAGGGCCAGGACGTGCTGCGCCGCTGCCGGGACTGGGCGGCCGAGGTGGGTGAGATCAAGGTCACCGACGATGCCAATCCGGTGATCTCCATTGCGGTGACCGGGGTGGACATCGAACCCATCGTGCGTGCGGCCAGTGATCAGGATAATGCCGGCAACCGGCGCCGCAAGGTCCGCGAGTTGTTGTTCGGAAGCCTCGGTATCGCCGATACGAACGATCTGTTCACCATGTATACCTATACCTGGCGCGGGACCCGGCGTGAGGTGGAGGTGGTCTACGAGAACGTGCGCGAGTTGGCGGATGACCGCCTGCGCGGCCGCGACGGCAGTTGGACGGTGGTGGTGGATTATCCCTTCGACGCGGCCAACCGGACCCCGGCCGACGACCTGGCTCGCCTCTGCGAATACCGGGGCGGCGATACGCGCACCCTGGTGTGGCTGCCCTCCTTCCTGTCCGAGCGGACGCTGCGCGATCTGGCTCGACTCGTGGTACTGGATTACATCCTGACCGGCGAGCGGTTCAACGAATATGCCGGCCATCTGTCCCTGGTGGATCGGGGGCCGGCGCGGGCGCTGGCAAAGAATAGCCGCGACCAGCTCCAGAGCCGCTTACGGCAATGTCTGGAGGTGGCGTATGGCATCGCGGGCGAGCCGCGCGACGCCATCGCCAGCCGCTTGAGCCCGGACGACCAGTTCCGGTCGCTCGACCCGACCCTTAAGCCCCGCCCGCCGGTCGGTGCGGACCTCAAGGGGGCGTTCGAGGGCCTGTTGGATCAGCTCTTCAGCCATCGGTTCCCCGCCCATCCCCGCTTCGATACCGAGGTCAAATCGGCCGCCTTGAAGAAGGTCTGGCCTGAGCTCGGGCGCGCCCTGGAGGCCACCGATGGCCGCGTGCCGGTGTCGGATAAGGCGACCCGGGCGCTGGTGCGCGCGATTGCGGGTCCACTGAATCTAGGCGAGATGGGCGAGACCCATTTCGTGCTGGGTCAGCATTGGAAGGCCCATTTCGAGCAGACCCAGGCGCGCGAGGGCGGACCCATCACCGTGGCCCGGCTGCGCCAGTGGCTGGACCAGCCCCAGGCCATGGGGTTGCCGACGGAAGTGGCGAACCTGATCGTGCTGGTCTTCGCCGGTCAGACCAACCGTTCCTTCTTTCTCAACCAGGGCCCCTTCCAGCCCAGCCTGGACAACCTCCCCGGGGCGCTGGAACTGCGCGAGCAGGCGCTGCCAGGGCTTGCGGATTGGGAGCGGGCGGCGACGCGGGCCGGGGCGCTGTTCGGACTGACCGCGCTGCGCTCCCGCACGGCCGCCAATGTCGCGAAGCTGGTGGAGGATGTGCTCGCCAAGGCGCGGGAGGCCAAGACGCCGCTGGCTAGCCTATTGATCAGCCTGCAACAGCGGCTGGCGGCCTATGGGGCCGGCGATGAGACCCAGGCCGCCGAGCCCCCCCGCCTGATCACCGCGCGCTCGGCCCAGGCACTACTGGCCGCACTGGGGAGCGCAGAACCAGACCAGGTGGTCAGCGTGCTGGCGCAGAGCCCCATCGAGACCTCAGAGGCCGCGATGGCACAGACCCTGGCCCGGGCCAAGCCGCTGGACGAGTCGTTGCGCATGGGATGGGAGCTGTTTGAGGCAGCGACCGCCCTGTCCGACCACCGCCGGGCGGCCGCCTTGGGGATCAAGGCCCGGATTGCCGAGGTCCTGGCCGCGGACGAGCACGTCATCGCCCTCAAGCCGGCCTTGGACGAGCAGCAGGCCAAGGCGTTACGGCTGTTGACCGATGTACCCAAGCCACCTGTTACACCGCTCCCACCCGAACCACCGAAGCCGCCAAGGCCCGAACCAGAGACGATCGTGGTGCGTGAGGCCGCCGCGGTGAATCTCGATCTTGGGCAGGCACGGACCCTGCTGGACGCCATTCGTACCGAGATGGATCAGGACAGCGCGCTGCGCCTATCGGTCAGTTGGCGTTTGCTCAAGATCACCGGTAAGACCTGATGGTGCCAACGCGCAATCAGATTGTCGCCCAAGTCCAGGCCGTGTTGGCGCGGGACCCGCACGCCCGTTGCATCGCCATCCGCTCCCCGACGGCGCAAGGCTTGCCGGACTCTGTGTCCGTGGGTGAGCGGGCGTTTCGGCTGCACTGGTGTCCATCCAGCCTCGCCGCACGCCAGGCATTGATCCAGGTGGAGGCGTCGCCAGCCGATGGCGTCATCCTGCTGACGCACTTAAGCGATGCCGCACTCGGCGCCGACACGCTCGCGCGGCTCTCCCGGGGGCGCGTCTTTCAGGTCGAGCGCTGGGACATGGTCCGTCAGGTGTTTCAGGCCACCGAGATCGATTCGCGTCTGGCCGCGCTTGGCTGGATGGCGCCGGCGCTGCTTGAGTACCTGCCGACCGGCGGTTATCCGCCCGTTGCCGGGGGTTTTCTGGACCTGGACACTGCGTGGAAGCAGGTGTTGAACGGCAGCCTCGGCCTGCCGCAGGCGCGCCCGGACTTGGTGAGCCTGCTGCGTTGGACCATGGCGGCGGATCAGGTCGGGCGCTTTATGCGACTGCCCGCAGAGATCCAGCCGCCGATCCTGGCCTGGCTCGCCGACTGCGCGGGCCCAGTGGGTGAACTCGTCATGGGTTGCGTGGCCGCGGGCAACGCCGCCTACGCACTGCCCATCGGCTTACTGTGGAGTTTGGTGCTCGCCCCGGGGGGCGTTGGAGTGCCGGAACTGGCGGCGGCCGCGGTGCGCCTGGAGCGCTACACCGGGGACCGGCGCAGTGCGCCGCCACAAGGCCGCCGCTGGGCGGACGCGGCGATCTGGTTGCTGCGCAGCCTACCGGACGAGAGCGCCCGACCCGCGATCGAGCGGGCGGAAGGCCTGCTACGGGAACTGCATCTGGTCGGCTACGCGGGATTGAGCGAGGTGCTGCCGAGCGGTTTCGAGGCGCGGCTCGCGGTGTTTGGACAGGCCTTGGACACCCTGTTGGGTCAAGCATCCATGGCCGCGTTGGGCCGGGTGGAGGAGGCCGCCAGTGCGGTACTCCAGCACGACCTGGGCGACCGACCCGGGACGCGCGTTGAGCGGGTGCAGATGGCCTTGCGTCTGGCACGCTGGCTGGTTGCCAACCAAGCGCCCACCGTGGCGCCGGCCACCGGTTTCCCCAACCTGGCGCAGCGCTATGCCACCGATGGCGCCTATGTCGATTGGGCGCGGATCAAGCTGTTGGGGGGGGATGAACTGGCGGGGCTGTCAGCGACCTACAGGGTACTGGCCGCGCGGGTGCGGGAACGGCGCGAAGACTTCAATCGGCGGTTTGCCGCGGCGCTCGCGACCTGGAACCTCGAACCCGTCCCGGCCGCGGATTGCCTGCCGGTCGAGTCGGTGTTGGAGCAGCTCTTGGCCCCCCTGACCCGGCAGGCGCCGGTGCTGTTCCTGGTGGTCGATGGGTTGAGCTTGCCCGTCTTCCGGGAGATTTGTGCGGACCTGATGCGCGCCGGCTGGATGGAGCAGATCCCCATGGACGCCGCCCACGCCCGGGTGGGCATCGCGGCCCTACCGACCGTCACCGAGATCAGCCGGGCGAGCCTGCTGGCGGGGCGACTGACCGCCGGGGCGGCACACCAGGAAAAGACGGCCTTCGCCGCCCATGAGGGCCTGCTGGCGGCGTCCAAGTCGGGCGGTAAACCCATCCTGTTCCACAAGGGCGAACTCGGTGAGGCCGGCGGCCTGGCCGAGCCGGTGCGCGCGATGATCGGCACCGCCACCCGACGCGTGGTCGGTCTGGTCTACAACGCGGTGGACGACCATCTGCGCGGCTCGGATCAACTCCACCTGCGCTGGTCACTGGACGATTTGCGGCTGCTGCGCCCCCTGCTCTATGAGGCGAGCGCGGCGGGGCGCACCCTGATCATCACCGCCGATCATGGCCATGTCATCGACGAGCAGACCGTACAGCGCACCGCGGCCGATGGCGACCGCTGGCGCAACGCGATCCATGGCGAAGGCGGCCCGGTCCAGGGGGATGAAACCCTGCTCGAAGGTGGGCGGGTGTGTACACCCAACGGCGGGCGCCGCATCGTTTGCGCCTGGAGTGAGCGCCTGCGTTACAGCGGCAAGAAAAACGGTTACCACGGTGGGGTATCGCCGCAGGAGGTGGTGGTGCCATTGAGCGTGTTCATCCCACCCCTGTGCAGCCTCGATGGCTGGACGCCCGCGCCGCCCAGCCAGCCGGAGTGGTGGGAGGACACCATCAGGAGCGCGGTTGGCCCGCCCGTGCCGGTCGTCCCCAAGCAGAAACGCCGTGCCCGGGATGAGACCATGCCCGACCTCTTCGGCCATGTGCCACTGGGGGCGCCACCGGCGGCCCCGGTGGATTGGATTGCGGCCCTGCTCGCGAGCCCGACCTATCGCCAGCAGCGCCAATTGGCCGCTCGCGTCGCACCTCAGGACGAGGATGTTCGGCGCCTGCTGGAAGCGCTCGACACGCGGGGCGGTAAGCTCGGCAAGACGGCCCTCGCGCAACGCCTGGGGATGCCGCTGATGCGCGTGAGCGGTTTCGTGAATGCCGCCCGGCGCGTGCTCAACCTGGATCAGTCCGCGGTATTGACCCTGAACGAGGCGACGGGGCAGATCGAATTCAACCGTGAATTGCTGGATGTGCAATTCGACTTAAAAAGCTATTGTCCGCAAATGAACGCAAATGAACGCAAATAAGACACTCGGCCGGACCAGGCGCGCGGCACGCACCACGCTGCTAACACCGCTCTTGCGATTGGGCAAGTATTCGCTACGGCCTCCTCGTAATGTCTCTTTCATTTGCGTTCATTTGCGTTCATTTGCGGACGACTGAAGCAAATGGTCAGTCAGCACAGACGCGCCGAGATCGTCGACGCCCTGCGGCGCGGCACGGTCCCGCAGAATGGACTGGATACACTCGCCGTCGGGATCGAGCGGTTTGCTGCCACGCTGGATGAAGAGCTGGACGCCGCGGCGCTCGGACGTGGCCTCTTCAAGGCGGTGCGCGGGGACTATGGTGCCGGCAAGACCTTCTTCGGCCGCTGGTTGCAGGAGCGCGCGCGCACCCGTCGGCTGGCCACCAGCGAGGTGCAGATTTCCGAAACGGACACCCCGTTGCACCGGATGGAAACCCTCTACCGGCGGGTGGTGGAGCGGATCAGCACCGCCGATTCGGGCGAAGGCGCCTTCCGGGGCATCGTCGACGGCTGGTTTTACGCGCTGGAACAGGACGTACTGGCCGACGGTCGCATCGACGCCCAGGATGGGGACGCACTGATCGTCGCCACGGAAGCCTTGATGGAGACCCGCCTGGCGGCGGTGACCAAGGTCGCACCGGCCTTTTCTGCCACCTTGCGCGCCTATCGCCGCGCCTTACAGGCCGAGGATCACGCCCTGGCGGACGGGCTGATCGCCTGGCTGTCCGGACAACCCAATGTGGCGGCACCGATTCGCCGGGCGGCCGGCATCAAGGGCGAGATCGATCATTTTGGCGCCGGCAACTTTCTGTCGGGTTTGCTCATCATCCTACGCGATTCCGGTTTTTCCGGGTTGTTGCTGGTGCTCGACGAGGTCGAGACCCTGCAGCGCATGCGCACCGACACCCGTGAAAAGGGTCTCAATGCCCTGCGCCAGTGGATCGACGAGATCGATGCCGGGCGTTTCCCCGGACTCTATCTACTCATCACCGGTACGCCGGCCTTCTTCGACGGACCCCAGGGCGCACAGCGCCTGGCACCCCTGGCCCAGCGACTACATACCGATTTTATGACGGACGCGCGCTTCGACAATCCACGGGCGGTGCAGATCCGGCTGCCCGGCTTCGATCAGCAGCTATTGGCCGCGGTCGGGCGCAAGGTGCGCGACATCTATGGGTCGGGCTGCCAGGCCCCGGAGCGGGTGTCGCAGCGCGTGAACGATGACTATATCGCCGCACTTGCTCAAGCGGTCACAGGCAATCTGGGCGGTCGGGTGGGGGTGGCGCCGCGGGTTTTTCTCAAGAAACTGGTCGGCGATGTGCTGGACCGGGTCGATCGCTATCCCGACTTCGACCCGCGCGCCCACTACGCGCTGACGATTGCGGACACTGAGCTGTCCGCCCAGGAGCGCGCCGGCCGGGCCGCGAGCGGCGTGGACGACATCGAACTGTGAGCCCAACCGTGGCCATGGATGCATTCGAGCGGCTGCATCCGGCGGTTCAATATCACGTCGT
The DNA here is from genome assembly GCF_903946935.1 of uncultured Thiodictyon sp. Classification (GTDB taxonomy): domain Bacteria; phylum Pseudomonadota; class Gammaproteobacteria; order Chromatiales; family Chromatiaceae; genus Thiodictyon. The sequence continues at coordinate 6,645 of NZ_CAJAXH010000043.1, read as the reverse complement.
CAACTCACTGGGCTGGCAACAGCTACGCCCCCAGCAGTTGGCGGCGATCGTGCCCATCCTGGCCGGGCACCATTGCCTGGTGCTGGCGCCCACGGCGGGCGGTAAGACCGAGGCGGCACTGCTGCCGGTGCTCTCGCGCATGCTGACGGAGGATTGGCGCGGGTTAAGCGTCCTCTACATTTGCCCGCTCAAGGCCCTGCTCAACGACCTGGAGCAGCGCTTGAGCCGCTATGCCGCCCTGGTTGGGCGGCGCGTGCAGGTCTGGCACGGCGATATCAGCCACGGCGCCAAGGCCCGGAGCCTGCGCGAGGCACCGGACATCCTGTTGACGACCCCGGAGTCGCTGGAAGGGATGTTGATCTCGCGGCGCTTGGATCGAGGGACCTGGTTCGGTGCGCTGCGGGTGGCGATCATCGATGAGTTGCACGCCTTTGCCGGGGACGACCGGGGCTGGCACCTGCGCTCGCTCTTGGGACGGCTGGGGGCCTTTACCGCCGGGCGGATTCAACGGATCGGGCTGTCGGCGACCATCGGCAACCCGCACGCACTGCTCGGCTGGTTGACGGCCGGCGGTGTTGGGGGGGGCGTGGGGGTCGTGGTCGGCGAACCCGCGCCCGCGGGGGAGGCGCAGGTTACCATCGACTTCGTCGGGAACGTCGCGAATGCAGCGACCGTGATCTCCCGATTGCACCGCGGCGCCAAGCGCCTGGTGTTTTGTGACAGCCGCGCCCGGGTCGAAGCACTGAGCAGCGCCCTGCGGGACCTGGGGGTGCGGACCTTCGTCTCTCACGCCTCGTTGAGCGCGGCGGAACGCCATCATGCGGAACAGGCCTTCGGCCAGGACAGCGACTGCGTCATCGTGGCGACCAGTACCCTGGAGTTGGGCATCGATGTCGGGGATCTGGACCATGTGATCCAGCTCGACGCGCCGGCCACGGTGTCGTCCTTCCTGCAGCGGATGGGGCGCACGGGCAGGCGCACCGGCAGCCCGCGCAATTGCCTCTTCCTGACGACCACGGACGAGGCGCTCCTGATCGCCTGCGCCCTGGTGTCCCTGTGGCAGGCCGGCTTTGTGGAGCCGGTCGAGCCGCCGCCCGCGCCCTGGCATCTGGTCGCCCAGCAGGCGATGGCCCTGGTGCTGCAAGGCGGGGGCACGCTGGAGGCGGCCGCTTGGCTGGCGCAGTTGGCAACCCTGTTCCCTGAGCTGGCGCCGACCGGCATCGCGTCGGTGACTCGGTTCATGTTGGCCAACGACATCCTGGCGGAGCAGGACGGTCTGCTCGGCTTCGGTCGCCGCGGCGAACGGCTTTACGGCCGGCGGCATTTTCTCGACCTGCTCTCATCATTCGCGACCCCCATTCAGGTCGCCGTGCGACACGGGACCGTCGAGTTGGGCCGGGTCGATCCCCTGTTACTGAAAAGCGGGGAGGGTGCCCCTTGCATCCTGCTGCTGGGCGGGCGCAGTTGGCGGGTGGCGAGCGTGGATTGGCCGCAACGCGTGGCCTGGGTCGAGCCGAGCGGCGAGCCTGGCAAGGCGCGGTGGATGGCCAGTTCCCGCGCCCTTGGCTGCGCGCTCTGTCAGGGCGTCCAGCGGATCCTGTGCGCGGGCGGGGCAGGGCTTCCCCTGTCGCGGCGGGCCCGGGCCCATCTCCAAGAACTACTGGCGGACCTACCCCAATTGAAACCGGACAGCACCGGCATCCAACACCTGGGTGACGGGGTATGGCGTTGGTGGACCTTCGCCGGCGGACGGGCCAATGCCACCCTGGCCGCCGTGCTACGCCCTGGCATCCGCGGGCTACGCAGCAACGACTTCTATTTGGAGGGGCAGGGTGCATTTGACCGACCGCAGGTGCGTACTCTGATGTCCGAGGCCGATACGACTGCCCTGGCGCGCCAACTGGCGAGGACCGCGCCGCTCGCCATAAAATTCGTCGACGCGTTGCCTGAGTTTGCGATTCTGGCCATGACGGCGGCCCGGGTGCTGGATGTGACGAGCGCGAGGACCGCGATCGAACAGGGAGTAGACCCAAGGCCCGCGCCGTGAGCCGCCACTCCGCATCGCCCGGTTCGAGGACCGCGCTCGGGCGTCTGCGACACGGCGTTTTCCGGCTTCAAGCCTGCGAACTTGGTTTACTGGTCCCGGATCTCGGAGTGTGAGCTGAGCGCGGGCAGATCGCGGATGGCGCTCATCGCGGCCCCCCCTGGCGAGACGCGAATCCAACTGCGAGCGGTTCCCCGTCCGGCTTGCCTTCGCGAAACACGCGGCTCGCGCGGATGTCTTCCGGCTCGATCGTGACCAGATCGGCCTTGGTCAGCGGTCGAGCGCGCGCCGCGAAGAGTCGGTTGGCCTGGCGCAGCCGGGCGCGGTCCAGGGCATTGCGGATGGAGCGCGCATTGGCGAAGTGTGGCAGGGTCATGCGTAATGGGATGTATTCAGTGAGCGCCTGCTGCGCCGCTGGGCTGAGACGATAGGACTGCCCCGCGAGCATGAGCTTGGTGATGGCCATCAGGTCGTCGGCACTATAGTCCGGGAAGTCGAGATGGTGGGCGATCCGCGAGCGCATGCCGGGATTGCTCATGAAGAACTGGTCCATTCTGTCCTTGTAGCCGGCCAGGATCACGACCAGGTCGTCGCGATGGTTCTCCATCGCCTGCAACAGTATCTCGATCGACTCGGCGCCGTAGTCACGCTCGTTTTCCGGCTTGTAGAGGTAATAAGCCTCGTCGATGAAGAGCACACCGCCCATAGCCCTCTTGATGACCTCTTTGGTCTTGGGCGCGGTGTGCCCGATATATTGGCCGACCAGGTCATCGCGCGTGACGGTCACCAGATGACCTTCGCGGACGTAACCCAGCCGCTTGAGGATCTCGCCCATGCGCATGGCGACCGTGGTCTTGCCGGTGCCTGGGTTGCCGGTGAAGCACATGTGCAGGGTTGGCGTCTCGGAGGTCAGCTCGAAGCGCCGGCGCAACCGGTCGACGAGTAGCAGGGCGGCGATCTCGCGGATGCGGGTCTTGATTGGCGTGAGGCCAATCAGCTCGCGGTCGAGTTGGTCCAGGACCGATTGAATGTCGGATGCCTGGAATTCGGCCTCGAGATCGACCGACGCGTCGTCTGTGCCGCTCAACGGACTGGTGGCCGCGACGGCGTCATTCATCTTACCCATGGCGCTCTCTCATTGGCATGTTCATAGGTTTAACTGTCGTATCCACCGGTCGAGCTTGGCGTGCCGGATTCGAGCCTTGGCGCTTGCTTGCGGCAAACGGCGGGGCCGGGCTGGGCGCGATTCGGATGATCGGTTCGAACAATCCATCTGAACCGCGTCTCGCCGACTTTGCCGGTTGTCTCAAGCCCCGCTTAGCACTCGAGGTCGTGCAGGCCGCGCTGGACGCGGTTCAGTGCGGCTCAATAGCGCTGGCCTTCCGGTCGCTCGGTCGCGTAGGGGGCGATGGTGTAGCCCTGGCTTCGGCCGTCGCGTTCCGTGCGCACGAGCCGGAAGCCCGGTTCCTGTTCCGGTCGGTTGACGATGAAGGACATCCGTGGCGTCTCCCAGCCGCGGGTGTTGTCGAAGGCCGTGACCCGCACATAGTGATGGGGGAAGGTCTTGCGGCAGTGGTTGATCTCCATCAGGATCCCGGCGGGGTCCTTGAGATCGAACATGGGCATGCCGAACATCTCCCAATAGGTATTGCGCGGGTGCGGGTCGTCGGTGTACTCGACATTGACGGCCCAGCCGTTCTTGAGCGCATACTTGATCTGCGCGGTGATCTGCTCGTCGCTGAGGTCGGGCAGGAAGGAAAACTGCCCTTGGGTGACGCGATTGCCGTGATTGGTCATCATGGTGGTTGCTCCTGGCGATGCGGTTAGAAGCTGGCGGTGGCCGTCGGCACGAAGTCCGCGGTATCCGTCGACTCATAGTTGAACGTGATGTCCTTCCAGGTATCCAGGGCGGCCCGCAACGGGCTGCACCACTTGGCGGCCGCCTCCAGGATCTGCGGGCCTTCGTTGAGATAATCGCGGCCCTCGTTGCGCGCCAGGATCATGGCCTCCAGCGCCACGCGATTGGCGATGGCACCCGCCTGGATGCCTTGCGGGTGGCCGATGGTGCCGCCGCCGAACTGGAGTACCACGTCCTCACCCAGGTAGTGGATCAACTGATGCATCTGACCGGCATGGATGCCGCCCGACGCCACCGGCATCACCTTGTTGAGCGAGGCCCAGTCCTGATCGAAGAAGAGCCCGTGCTCCAGCGACATGGGCGTATGGGTCTCGCGCAGGGTGTCGTAGAAGCCCTTGATCATCAGCGGGTCGCCCTCCAGCTTGCCCACCACGGTCCCGGCGTGAATATGATCGACCCCGGCCATGCGCATCCATTTGCAGATGACCCGGAAGTTCATCCCGTGGTTCTTCTGTCGCGAATAGGTCGAGTTGCCCGCGCGGTGCAGGTGCAGGATCATGTCGTTGTTGCGCGCCCACTTGGCCATGCTCTGGATGGCGGTGTAGCCGATGACGAGATCAATCATCACGATCGCCGAGCCCAGGCTTTTCGCGAAATCGGCGCGCTCGATCATCTCGTCCATGGTGCCGGCGGTGACATTGAGATAATGCCCCTTGACCTCGCCGGTCGCGGCGCAAGCGCGGTTCACCGCCTCCATGCAGTAGAGGAAGCGGTCGCGCCAGTGCATGAAGGGCTGCGAGTTGATGTTCTCGTCGTCCTTCACGAAGTCGAGCCCGCCCTTGAGCGCCTCGTAAACGACCCGCCCATAGTTGCGCCCGGACAGGCCAAGTTTGGGCTTGGTGGTCGCGCCGAGCAGCGGGCGTCCGAATTTGTCGAGCCGCTCGCGCTCGACCACTACCCCGGTGGCCGGCCCCTGGAAGGTCTTGAGGTAGGCGACCGGCAGTCGCATGTCCTCCAGACGTAGCGCCTTCACCGCCTTGAAGCCGAAGACGTTGCCGATGATGGAGGCGGTGAGGTTGGCGATGGAACCGGGCTCGAATAGGTCCAGGTCGTAGGCGATGTAGGCGAAATACTGCTGATCGATCGTCGTGCCGGGTCCGGTGTTGGGGACCGCATCCACCCGATAGGCCTTGGCGCGGTAGAGTTCGCACGCGGTCAGGCGGTCGGTCCAGACCACGGTCCAGGTCGCCGTGGAGGATTCGCCCGCGACCGCCGCGGCGGCCTCTTCAGGGTCCACCCCCTCCTGGGGCGTAATGCGGAAGAGTGCGATGACATCGGTGACCTTCGGGCAGTAGTCAGGCTCCCAATAGCCCATTTTCTTGTAGGGGATGACGCCCGCGGAATAGCGCTGCTTGGCGTCGAGGACGGTTTCCGGCTTACCCATGACGATCTCCAGTGGCGAGTTCGGTGAACAGCATTCGTCGGTTCAGCTCAACGGCATGGCCTCGCGTCATACCCGGGATTGGGCGCAGGACGTCGGGGTGACCGCAGAGCGTGACGCGATGGTGCCAAAGGGTTAGCATGGATAACAGTCAATGTTTTCGACCGATACCATAGATCATCATCTATCGTTGTCAGGGGGTCGCGATGCGCCACAGTACCCTGCGTCAGCTCGAGGTGTTCGAGGCCATCGCGCGCCTCGGCAGTTTCACCCGCGCCGCCGAGGAGTTGCACCTCACGCAGCCGACGGTCTCGATGCAGATCAAGAAGCTCACGGACGCGGTGGGCCTGCCCCTGTTCGAGCAGGTGGGCAAGCGGATGTATCTGACCGACGCCGGCCGCGCACTCCAGGCGTTCACCCGCGAGATGCTGGACCATTTCGCCCGCTTCGAGATGACGCTCGCCGACATGAAGGGCCTGAAACAGGGCCGGCTCAGGCTGGCCGTGGTCACGACCGCGAAATACTTCGCACCGCGCCTGCTGGGACTCTTCTGGGAGCAGTACCCGGGGATCGAGGTGGCGCTCAAGGTGGCGAACCGTGAGCACGTGCTGGAGCGGCTCGCCGCCAATGAAGACGATCTCTACATCCTCGGCCAGCCGCCTGAGGAGATGGACATCGTGGCCGAGCCCTTTCTGGAAAACCCGCTGGTCGTGCTGGCACCCGCGCGGCATCCACTGGCCGGCGAGCACCGGATCCCGCTGGCGCGCCTGGCCCAGGAGCCCTTTCTGTTACGGGAGCTTGGCTCGGGAACCCGCGCGGCAATCGAACGGACCTTCGCCGAGCACGGCCTGAAGCTGAAGGTGCGCATGGAGCTGGGCAGCAACGAGGCAATCAAGCAGGCCATCGTCGGCGGGCTTGGCGTATCCGTCCTATCGCGCCACACGCTGGGGCTTGACCCACCCCTGGGTCAATTCGCCATTCTGGACGTGGAGGGATTCCCCATCGTGCGCCATTGGTTCGTCGTTTATCCGTCCGGCAAACGCTTATCCGTTGTCGCCAGCACCTTCCTCGACTATCTCAAGGATGCCCCTAAGCATTCCACGGAGCCGAACTAAAGCGGCCAAGCGCGAGAGAGTGCAGTGAAGCCGCAGATGACTCACCGCAAAGAAAAACCCCCGAACCGTGAGGCGCGGGGGTTTTTTGTAGAAGGCCCTGGCAGTGACCTACTTTCACATGGGGAGACCCCACACTATCATCGGCGATACACCGTTTCACTTCTGAGTTCGGGATGGGATCAGGTGG
>NZ_CAJAXH010000042.1 GCF_903946935.1 uncultured Thiodictyon sp. | reverse complement strand
GCCCTTGGGCGAAGCACGTTAGCGAAGGGCGTCCTTGGATGCGTGGCGTCTGAAGGTGATGGGTCTTTGGGTCTGTCAAATCGAGGAGGACTCAAACTGGGAGCCGGATGGTGTAACACTCCAAGTCCGGTTCTGCCAGGAGCCGGGAACGAATCGTCGTATGGCAGAGATAGCGTGGCACCGCCGGGAAACCAGGCGGCAACAGAGAACACAAACTTCGGCCTAAGCGACGGCAAGAACCCGGCGTACTCTCCGGTTCAATTACGCAGCTTTGACCCCAGAAAGAGCAGTTGTCTCGCCAAGGCGCCAAGCTCGCCAAGACTTTTCAGTACGTTATCAGCGTTGCGCCAATCACCCGGAGGGTGATCTGGATAGTCGCTCTACCTGATTGTATTTCTTGGCGAGCTTGGCGCCTTGGCGTGAGCAATTCCTGGGTTTAGGTTGACCCTATGGTCGGACCATCGGCGCACGCGGCGCAGAGCGCCAAATTCAGCCGTGACACCGCTGGAGCGGCGTCACGAGAAAGCGGTATCGCAAGCCTATCCCGGCCGCCGCACATCAGCCCGCGGTCGTGACACCGCTCCAGCGGTGTCACGCATGTGTCGGGCGCTCTGCGCCGAGAATGTCCATGCCCTATACTGCCAACCGGTAAACGGCCCTGCGGGGTGAGGCACCGATCTATGATCAACTGGCACCGACTCTTCGGCTTGGCCCTGTGCGACTACTTCACCTGAACCGAGTACGCCGTGGAGATGGAGGCCGTGGAGATGCTAAAAGGCCTTGCGCGCAAGCGTCAGGTGCTCGATGTGGGACCTGTTCAGCTTCCGGGCGGACAAGGTCCAGCAGGGGGCCAAGACCTATCGCTGGCGCCAGCCCGACCACGTGCCAGTACTCAACGAGATCTATCACCGCTACCGCGAACTGGGTATTGCCATGCCGTACACCTTCGAGGACTTCCGCCACGATCTGGCGTTGGAATTGGTACAAGAATTGCCGCCCGAGGAGCGCCTGCGCGGGCTGCCGAGCGAGGAGCGCCTGCGGGGTATGTCGCCCGAGGACATCCTGGGCGGGCTCGACGACGCGGAACGCGCACGGCTGAAGGAACTTTTGGAGCGTAAGGATCTGCACCACTGACAAGCCCCACAAGCGATGGGGCTCGCGGGGCTTGAGCATGGGAGTTAAGCGGCCAGGGTCAAATATTAGACATACTCCGGCTTGGTAAAGTCGAAGCTCAGGTCCGCGCTGGGCAGTTGCAGATAGCTGCCTTGCAGGAAGTCCGGGCGGCAGTTCCAGACGCGGGCGACGGTCTCCGGGTCCTCGATACCGGCGGCGATCACGGCGATCCCGTGATCGCGCAGGGCGCGGACGATGTCAGTCAATTCGCCCTGCTCGGTATTGGTCAGGGTATGGAATGAGAGCTTGGCCAGATTCACCTCCAGGTCCGCCAGCAATTCGATATCGGCCGGGCTCCCGGAGCAATTGGCGATGCACACCTGGACGCCGTATTTACGGAGGTTGACGATGAGCGACTTGGCGGCGTCCAGGTCGGTGCGGACATCGGCGAGCTGGAACTCCAGCAAGGGCCGCAGCCGCACCAGGTTGCGCTGCACGATCTGATCGCGGAACCAGGGCAGCCAATGGGCGGCGGCCACCGAGGCCACGGTCTGGTGGACCAGCAGGCGCAACCGGGGATGGACCACCCGCTGGATATCGATCACATCCAGTGCCCGCTTGATCACCCAGCGGTCGATGGTCGGCATGAGCGCGCAACGCTCCGCCACCGGCAGGAAGTCCTGAGGCGGTATGTGCTCACCGTCCGGGGCGCTCAGACGCAACTGGGCCTCATAGAATTCACCGGTCTCCTGGCCCAGTGAGACGATGGGCTGAAAGAGCAGCATCAGGCCCTGGTTGCCGATCGCCTCCTCCAGCAATGCGCGGATCTGCGACTCCCCATCCGCCGCTGGTCCAGACGCCACCACGGGGGTCCAACAGACCACCCGATCGCCACCCTCGTGGCGCGCCGCCATCGCCGCCTTCTGGCCGCGGGAGATCATGGTGACCGCATCGTCCGCTGCGGGAATAAAGCCGGCAATGCCGATGCTCAAGGTGGTCCCGCGGGCCACCCCGACGCCATTCAACGCCGGGTCGATCAGTGCGCCGCGCAGGCGCTGCGCCAGCTCGACCAGATCCTGGGCACCGCCGCGCTTGGCGATCAGTGCGTAACTGAAATCGCCCAGGCGCGTCGCGCTCTCCTCCGGGGTCATGTGGTTACTGAGCCGGATCTCCAATTGCCGCAGCAACCGCTCGGTGCCATCCAGGCCGAGCCGGTCCAGGGTCTCGTGGGGCGAGTCGACCTCGATCTGCAACAGGCCGCAGCCGTCGTTGAGCGGCCCCGGGCTGCGCACGCACCGGTCCAGTTGGCGCATGAAGTGCTCCTTCTGCAGCAGGCCGGTGGCGGCATCGCGCCGGTTGACCGCCTGCCGGCGCTCGCGCAGCCAGCGGGTCATGCGGATGCGGTGGTCGATGGACTCGCACAGTAGCTTGCGCTGGACCGGCTTGGCGATGAAGCTGTCTCCGCCTAGGCGCAGGGCGTCCATCTGCTTGTCCAGGTCGCGCTCGGAGGACAGAAAGATGATCGGCAGGTCGAAAAATTCGTCCTGGTCGCGGATGACCGCGGTGAGCTCATCCCCGTTGGCATCGGGCATGTACAGATCCATCAAGACCAGGTCGGGACGGAACTCACGGATGGCCTCCAACACCTTGAGCGGCTGGCCGAGCACCCGCGGCTCGAAGCCCGAGTTGCTGAGCAACAGCGCAATGTACTTGGCCTGGGCCTGGTCGTCCTCCACCACCAGCACCCGGTACGGGGCGATGCCGGCGATCCCGCTGATCTGAGTCACCTTCTGGGCCAGGTCGGCGGCCGCCACCGGGGCCACGAAGACGCCCTGGGCACCCGCGCGCACCGCGTGCAGGCGGGTCTCGATATCCTCCTCCGGGGCGATGCAGATGAGTTCCGGGCGATCCGCCCCGACCCCGGTCAGCGCGTTGACGAAGTGCTCCAGGGTCCGGTCCGCCGGCAACCGGCCCAACTCTAGGATCAGCACCGCCGGTGCGGCCTCCCCGGCCGCGTCGATCAGCGCGTCCGGCTGCTCGAAGGTCTTGAGTATCAGCCCTTTCTGGTTGAGGAGCGAGCTCAGGTCGCGGCCCAGGAGGGAGTCGGCACCCAGGTAATAGACCCGATTGTTTGGCGCCGCGTGCGTATATGGATTAACCATCTGGCGAATCTCTCTAACTGTTGCTGACCCGCGGCCCTAGCCGGCGGCCCACGACCCCGGGCGCAAGGGACGCCCGGCGCTTCCTCAGGTGTCTAAGGTAGCGCGAATCCAGGTGGCTTGCTTGCCGCATAGCGCCGGCCCGCCACCGGCCGCTACCTTGGCGGTTGAAATCCGCTCGACATTTCGATAGGTTCCACCCACCGAACCTGCTGGGGGTGTCCGACCGCGGTCGGGCTGAGACAGTCCCTTTGAACCTGATCCGGATCATGCCGGCGCAGGAAAGCAGGCGAACGCCCGCCGGAAGACCCGCCGGGCGTGCGTCCTCGCTTGCCCGCCCGCCCTCCCGATCGCCCGCAGCAGCCCGATCATCGACAGACATGGCGCCAGCGTGCGCCAGCTTGCCCCGCGAGGACCACCATGAGCGCCATCCCGAACGAGTTCGTCCAACAGACCGCCCGACTGTCGGACGAGGTCACCAAACCCTTCCCCAATTCACGCAAGCTCTACGTGGCGGGGTCGCGACCCGACCTGCGGGTGCCCATGCGCGAGGTGACCTTGAGCCCCACCCACGCCAGCACCCAGACCGAGCACAACCCGCCGGTCTTCATCTACGACACCTCCGGCCCCTACACCGACCCGGCGGTCGCCATCGATCTACTGGCCGGCCTGCCCGATCTACGCTCCGCCTGGATCGAGGACCGCGGCGACACCCAGCGGCTCACCGCGCCCAGTTCCAAGTTCGGGCACGACCGTCAGGCCGACCCCGCGCTGGCCCACCTGCGCTTCGAGCACCTGCGCACCCCGCGCCGGGCCTTGGCCGGGCGCAATGTCACCCAGATGCACTATGCCCGCGCCGGGATCGTCACCCCAGAGATGGAGTATTGCGCCATCCGGGAGAGTCTGCGGCTCGATGAACTGAGGGCCGACCCGCGCTATACCAAGCTCCTGCGTCAGCACCGCGGCCAGTCGTTCGACGCCGCGCTGCCCGAGACCATCACCCCCGCCTTCGTGCGCGACGAGGTCGCCCGCGGCCGGGCCATCATCCCGGCCAACATCAATCACCCGGAAGTGGAGCCGATGATCATCGGGCGCAACTTCCGGGTGAAGATCAATACCAACATAGGTAATTCGGCGATCACCTCATCCATCGCCGACGAGGTCGAGAAGATGGTCTGGTCCGCCCGCTGGGGCGGCGATACCCTGATGGACCTGTCCACCGGTAAGAACATCCACGAGACCCGCGAGTGGATCCTGCGCAACGCCCCCATGCCCATCGGCACCGTCCCCATCTATCAAGCCTTGGAGAAGGTCGACGGCCGCCCGGAGGAGCTCACCTGGGAGATCTTCCGCGATACCCTCATCGAGCAGGCCGAGCAGGGGGTGGACTATTTCACCATCCACGCCGGGGTGCTGCTGCGCTATGTGCCGCTCACCGCGGACCGGTTGACCGGCATCGTCTCCCGCGGCGGTTCCATCATGGCCAAGTGGTGCCTGGCCCATCACCAGGAGAACTTCCTCTATACCCATTTCGAGGAGACCTGCGAGATCATGAAGGCCTATGACGTGGCCTTCAGCCTGGGGGACGGCCTGCGCCCGGGCTCGATTGCCGACGCCAACGACACCGCCCAATTCGCCGAGCTGGAGACCTTGGGTGAGCTCACCCGCATCGCCTGGCAGCACGATGTGCAGGTGATGATCGAGGGGCCCGGCCATGTGCCATTGCAGATGATCAAGGAGAACATGGACAAGGAGTTGACCGACTGTTTCGAGGCACCCTTCTATACCCTGGGGCCATTGATCACCGATATCGCCCCGGCCTATGACCATATCACCTCAGGCATCGGCGCGGCCAATATCGGCTGGTACGGCACCGCCATGCTCTGTTATGTAACGCCCAAGGAGCATCTGGGGCTGCCCACCAAGCAGGACGTCCGCGAGGGCATTGTCACCTATAAGATCGCCGCCCACGCAGCCGACCTCGCCAAGGGTCTGCCCGGCGCCCAGGTGCGCGACAACGCACTCTCCAAGGCCCGCTTTGAATTCCGCTGGGACGACCAGTTCAATCTCTCGCTCGACCCCGAGCGGGCGCGCGAATTCCACGACCAGACCATGCCCCACGAGTCGCACAAGGTCGCGCATTTCTGCTCCATGTGCGGGCCGCATTTCTGTTCCATGCGTATCACCCAGGACGTGCGCGATTACGCCCAGGCCCATCGCTTGGACAGCCTGGAGATCGCCATCGAGGAGGGGATGAAGGAGAAGGCGCAGGAGTTCGTGAAGGAAGGGGCGAAGATTTACCAGGAGGTCTGATCGCGAGCGCCAACTCACCCTCGTGACACCGCTCCAGCGGTGTCAGCGATCATTATTTTGCGGCTGTTTCCGCAACGCCGATCAAGGTCCGCTATCAAGGCCGGCCAACCAGACACCTCCCGACCTCTTGCAGTTTATCCCAGAGGCTAATGCCGGAGAAAAGATCGATGCCGAGGGCCGATTTAACCAAATAGGCAAGCAAGAAAATAAATAGACTGATCAGCAGGTTGAGAAGGACAAGCAGCACAATGACCGCCACCGGATTGGCTATTTTTACAATGGATTCCGGCAGTGGCAGGCGCCGCTGCCGGCGACTGTCTTTACCCACCAGCAACACGATACAAAACCGGGACAGCAGTAGGTCGATACTGAATCTCACATCGACGAGTTTCGGCGTGGCCTGGGGAATCGCCGCCGCCAACAACGCGGCGATGGCTTCAAGTTGCGGCGCAGTCAAGCCCGAACGGATTGCCGGGGCCAAGGTCGCGAGGTAATAGTCGGGGGTCTTTTGGCGGTATTGCAGATCAGTGATAACGTCGTCATTCGAGGACCTGGTGTTCATTCTTGAACCGCTCGTTTAAACGCCTTCAGTATAACAATCCGCCACCCGCCAGCGCCGTCCCAACCAAGATCGACAAGCTATAGGCGGCGATGCCTTCGCCGCGCTCGCGGACGCCAACCACGAATGGCGGTGCCAATGCCAACAGCACCATGCTGACGATCGCACCCAACCAGATGAGCAGCAACCCCAGCGCCCACAACTGCGCATGCTCATAGGGAAAGCGCAGGCCCCATAGCGGCGCCCACGCCTTGGTCACCGCCGCCACGAACATGACACCGGTTACCCAAGCACTCGCCGGCACGATGGCCGCCGGACCGCAGCGAATGAGATGCAGCGTCAGCCCGAAGGTGACCAACCAAACCCACCAGTGTACCTGAAAGGCCGCCAGCAACCAGCCGGCCGCGCTGTAGCCCAGCAGCAACAGCGTCAGATAGACCCAACGCCGCGCCGTCGACACGCTATTTCCTGCGCTTGAGGATGCGCGTCAAACGCACCCGCGGCCCGTTGAAACAGCGCAGACCGAATTTGTGGGTGAAATAGCTCGGCCATTCTGCCGCCGCGTCATGCTTCACACCGGCCCGATCGCAGATGTCCTGCAGGATGGCGATCAGACGACGGCGATGGGGCTGGAACTTATCGATGGTGCGCTGCCGGATCTCCGCCGGGGTCACCGCACAACGTTTCATCGCCGCCACCCCATCACGCACCGAATCGGCAGTGTCCTCGGCAATATAGGCATAGGCCGGCGCGAAAAAGGCGTCCCGGCCGCCCAGGTTGCGGGTCGAGACCAAGGGGCGCCCGGACAACAGATACTCGGCGCTGACAAACATGGCCCCCTCCTCCGCCGAGAGGCAAAGCCCGCAATGGGCCTCGCAAATCGCACGAGAGACGAAGCGCGAAAAGACCTTGCGCTGCCAACTCGCCTGCGGAAACTCACGCATGACCTCGGCGAAATAGCCCGCTTCCTGGGGGGAATGATCGCCGATCAGGCGCAGGGACTTCACCCCCACGGCCAGGTGGTGGCGCTTGAACGGCGTGATGCGAGCAAGGTAGATGGCGTCGTATTTGATCGGCCGATCATAGAGTCGATAATGGCCTTCGTCGAGAAAGGCGTTCTGATGACAATACTCGGCCCGCAGGCCGACACCCGCGATCAGGGCGACCTCGCGCTCGGAATTACACAGGAAGATCAGCTCCGCCTCCGGGCAGAGCCGGTGGACCACCGCGGCCTCTGCCGCCACCTCCGCGGCCCGCTCGGGCGTCTCCCGGTGCCAGCCAAACTGGAAGATCAGGTGCGGCTTGGACCCGGCCAGGGCCTTGAGGATCGCGTCGCGGTGTTTGACGAAGTCCTCAAAATAACTGATGACCACCGCCGGCTCGCGAAAAATCACGTAGGCCGGCAGGGCGTCGCCCTGGATGAGTTGCTTGATGAACCTGGCAGTCTGCGCGATCATGTGATATATGCCGCAATTCTGGATCGTCGGCATGGTACGCGCCGAACCTGCCGCTTTCAACACGGAAACGCCCGGCCGGCGGGCGTAAGATCGGGACCCACGCACCCACCTCCCACGACGCGCCTGGCCGCTGCCGCACGCCGCCCACCGACCGACGGGTATCCCAGTTGACGCTCCCGCCCGAACTTTGGTCCGAGCCGATCCTCGCCAAGCACCTGGTCTTCATGGGCCTGACGGTCGGCTTCCTGTCATTTGCCATCCCCCTGGCCATCAAGTATGCCTGGATGGACCGGGTGTGCATGGCCGGGATCTGGTTCATGGCCATCAACCCGGTGAAGATGACACTCTTCAGCTATACGCTCTATCGCGGGGACATCCGCGGCCTGGAGTTCGGCGTCACCGATTGGCTCGTCATCACCATGATCGTGGCGATGCACAAGGCGCCCCGCTGGCGCAAGCGCAAGCTCTACACCCGTAACCCCAACGAGGTGTTGCTGGTGCTCTATCTGGGCTATTCTATCTTCACCATCGGCACCGCACTGATCCCTCAGTTTGCCGTGTTCGGTGTCAGCAAACTGATCCGCGCCTATGCCACCTTCTGGGTCGCCTACAACTTCATCCGCAGCGAGGACGACCTGCGCTTCGTAATCTGGACCGTGGTGGGCATGACCTTCTACAGCTTCACCCAGGTGTTGATGGACAAATATACCCGCGGGGTCTTTCCGCCGCGCGGTTCATTCGACCACCAGAATGGCCTGGCCACCTTCCAGAACATACTGAACTTTATCATCTTCGCCGTCCTCATGCAGGACAGCGAGAAGCTCTTCGACAAGCGCACACTGATCTATTGGGCGGCACTCGGGGCCGGGGTCCTGACCAGCGTGGCTACCCTGTCGCGGGGCGGTATGGCCACCACCGTCATGGGCTTCACCATGATCGTCGCCATGAGCTTTTTCCTCAAGCAGAAGTCAGTCAAGATCAAGAAAAAGTTCTCGGTCATCGGGCTGTTGATCCTGCTCTCCATCCCGGTCCTGGCAGTCATACTGCCGCCGATCATTCAACGCTTCGAGACGGCGCCGGAGGAGTCCGGGGAGTCCCGCAAAGGGGCCAATGTGGCCTCGGGCCACATGGGACACGACTATTTCTTCGGCGTGGGGCTCAACAACTATTCCTATGCGATTAACTATATGCCCTATGGCGAGGACCTGG
Organism: uncultured Thiodictyon sp.; assembly: GCF_903946935.1. GTDB lineage: Bacteria > Pseudomonadota > Gammaproteobacteria > Chromatiales > Chromatiaceae > Thiodictyon. The sequence continues at coordinate 10,009 of NZ_CAJAXH010000042.1, read as the reverse complement.
CCCCACTGGATCGAGGTATTGCCCATCACATCTTTTGGCTGCACTATGCGGAGCTCGGCATCATCGGCGTGCTACTCTACACCCTGCTGACCGCCGGCTTCATGTTGATTGCATTGCTTTTTATCCTCAAACGCCGGGACTGTCTGGAACGGGTCCTGGCCATCGGTATACTGACTGCCTTTGTCATCAATTGGCTCGTCGGCACCCTGGAGTGGAACTTCCGCACCCTCCAGATTACGCTCACCTATTTCATGCTCGCCGGCTTCGTGACCTCGCTGGATCGGGTGGAACGCGAGCGGCTCAAGCTGGAACAAGACAAGAAGAACCGGCTGGCCATGCTGTACCTGACGATGACCCAGCGCCAGGGCGCGGCGCGGCCCGCCAAGCGGCCAGCAACCGGCCCCCAACGGCGTTGAACCGATGCGCCCCAACCACCCGGGAGACTGACTCATATGCGCGAGCGCGACCTGTCACTCGATCTACTCAAGGGCGTAGCCTGCGTCCTGATGCTCTTGGCCCACACCCAGTTGCAGCTCGACCTGTTATCCAAGGCACTGACCTTCCTCGGCAGCTTCGCCCCCATCCTGTTCTTTGCCGTCTCCGGGATCACCGCCAACTTTCAGGCGCGCAAATATCCGGTCGCTGGCATCGCCATCACCTATACCATGATCTTTCTGCTGGGACTGAGCTTCACCGCCATGGTGAGGCCAGCGGATAATTTCTGGGTCCCGTTCGACATGGACATCCTCCAAATCATTGCAGTGGGCGTCCTGACCCTGTACCTGGTGCAACGCTTTATCAACCCGGGCCCCTGGTTTCACCTCGCTGCAGCGGTCATCGTCTTCGCGCTCAAGTTGGCCATTGACACCCTGCCGCCTGATTCGTGGGGACTCGGTTATCTCGCCTATGTCTTCGTGAAACCCGGTAACTTTGTCATCATCCCCTGGCTGTTCCCGTTCTTCCTCGGCATGTTTTGTTACCTCGCACCCAACCGGCACAATCTCATGCTCGCCGGGGCCGCGCTACTCGCGATGGGTGCGGCCTGGGGTCTGGGTCTGACACTCGGCATCGACAACCGCTGGGATATGACACTGGGCTATTTCCTGTTCTCACTGCTCATTACTTCGGTGTCATTTTATGTCGCCCGCCGGCTACCCCAAGCATTCGTCGCGCGGGCCTTCCCCCCGCTGCTCTGGCTGGGGAAGTATTCGCTCCTCTTTCTTTATGTCCACATCGGGGTAATCTGGCTGATACGGCACTATACCCAAGGAATCTGGGGGACTTATTGGATTTGGCCCACGGTCGCGGTGGCCTCCATCGCCCTGATGTGGGTCCTGCCGCCGCTCTTCGGGGCGTTGCGTGTCCCCGCCCTGATGGCCAGATTCCCAGCCTGGATCGTCCTGCTGGCGCTGGTCCTCACCGCCCCGCTGGTCCTGCCCGCCGGGGCGCCGCTGGTCCTCACCGAACTCGCCCTGGGACTGGTCTTCTCCTTGTACTATGCCGCCATGACCCAGGTGCTGAAGGGCGTCGCCTGGCCGGCGGCCCAACCGGCGCGGGGGCGCTGAGACCATGACAGAGTTAGCACAGGGCCCGGCCGGCGGACGCGACGCCTGGGTCGATTATGCCAAGGCCATCGGCATCGTACTGGTGGTCTATGGTCATGTGGCGCGCGGCGTGTTCAACGCCGGCATACCCATCGACGGGCCGCTCTACCGGCTGGTGGACAGCATCCTCTACAGCTTCCACATGCCGCTGTTCTTCTTTCTCTCCGGGCTGTTCTTCTTGCACTCGCTGCGGCGGCGCGGCCCGGTCGCACTGGCCGCAAACAAGGTCGACACCATCCTCTACCCCTATATCCTGTGGTCCCTGATCCAGGGGTTGATCGAGGTCTGGCTCGCCCGCTACACCAACGGTCATCTGGGCCTCACCGAGGTCCTCGAACTATGGAACCCGCGCGCCCAATTCTGGTTTCTTTATGCCCTGTTTCTGGTGATCATGACCGCCATCCTGGTCTACCGCCGCGAGACCCGGCCGTTCCTGTGGGGGTTACTGGCCGTCGCGGCCCTGGCCTATGTCTTCCAGGCCAGCATCCCTTCGGTGCTACACTCCTACTTCGTCGTCAAGAATTTCGTCTTCTTCGCCCTCGGGGTCTGGTTCTACACCGTCAAGGACCGCCTGCTGGGACACTCGGGGGTCTGGGCGGCAGCCGGGGCCATTGCCTTCGTAGCCGTGCAGTATGGCTTCCATATCCAACTGGGGATGGTGTTCTCCGACATCGGGGTCGCCTCACTGCTGGTGGCCGTCGTCTCGATCCTGGCCGTGGCCAGCCTGTCGCTCTGGCTGGCACGCGTCCCGAAGCGCTGGGTCCTGATCCTGGGGCGCGCCTCCATGGCGATCTACCTGATGCACGTCCTGGCCGCCAGCGGCGCCCGGGTCCTGCTCGGCCGGTTCCTGGGAATACAGGACGCCGGGGTCCATGTCGTGGTCGGGTGCCTCGCGGGCCTCCTGCTCCCGTTGCTGGCGCTGCAACTCCTGCGGCGACTGGGGGTTCAGGGGCTGTTCGAGACCCCGGCGCGGGTCTCGGTCGAGGCCTGGTATCGGCGGCACGCGCCCTTGATGCAGCGCAAATCAAAGACCAAGAGCGACTCCTGAAAAGAGTCGCTGAGGGAGCGGCGCGCACCCGCCCGGGAGTACCGCCGACGCCGCCGCGCTTGCAGGCCGCCCGCGACCTCATCGTGGTCGACCAGCGATCGCTATGGAAGCCCCAGCGCCGGCGACCGGCCTTGCTGGTGCTGCTGTTGTCGGCCCTGGGGGTGATGCGACTCATCGGCATTTTTCAACTGGCGGATCGATCGTTCAGATCGCAACGACAAATGGCACGCTATCTGGGGCTGCCGGTATTGGGCGCCCTACCGAATGCCGAGCCGCTGCTGCGGACGCTGCCACATCGGCCTCAATAGATGAATTGTCCGCAAATGAACGCAAAATGGGATAGGCGGATCACGACCCACAGGGCGATGACGATGAATAATGCTATGCACTTGCCCACGCGGTTGTTCGGCCTGGCCTTGCTGGCCCTGTCCGCGGTGTACGCACCCGCTGACGCGGTAGCCGCCGGACCCTTCACATACCTCTTTAGCAAGGGAGACGGGCAGATCGAGGTCGTCAACCCGGATCTCACGATCGACCAGACCGTCCCCATCGGCTGGCCTGAATACAACGCCGCGAGCGGTGAGGCGCGCATTGCCACCGGCGACATCGACGGCGATGGCAAAGATGAGGTCATCATCGGCTTTGCCCCGGTCGGCCAGAGCGGCCTGCCGGACGGCCGGTTTGAAATCCTCGATGACGATTTTTCGCTATTGGCCTGGGGTCAGGTCGACTGGCCGGACTACAATTCAAGCAATGGTGAGACACGCCCCGCGGTGGGCGATACCGATGGCGACGGCAAGGCCGAGATCGTCATCGGCCTCGGGCGTGGCGGCAATGGGCTGGTGGAGGTCTTCCGCTTTACCGATGGCGCCGTGTCAGCGCTCGGTTGGGCCGACATCAACTGGCCGGACTACGCTCAGGCCAATGGCGAGACCTGGCCGGCACTCGGCGATCTCGATGGCACTGGACGCAGTGCGCTGGTGGTCGGCCTGGGCGAGGGCGGCGCCGGGACCTTCCTGGTCAAGACGGGGTTCGATGCGGCCCGCCTTGCCGCTGGACAGGACCCATGGAGCGATGAGCTCCGTGGCAATCTGTCGTGGAGCGATTATGCCAGCGCGGTGGGCGAGACCCGCCCTGCCATTGGCGATCTGAATGGGGACGGCACCCACCAGATCGTCATCGGTCTGGGGCGCTCGGGTGGTGGCTATCTTGAGCTTTTCAATTACACCGCGTCCGCGCTGACCTCCCTCGGCTCGCTCGCGATCGACTGGCCGGCATACAATGAGGCCAATGGCGAGACCCATCCAGTGGTGGGTGACAGCGACGGCGACCTGCGCGGCGAGATCCTGGTTGGCCTCGGTCAAGGCGGCGGCGCGGTCGAGCGGTTAGACGACGGCCAGGCGCAATTTGCCGATCTCGACGGCCTCCAGTTCGATACGCTGGCGGCCATCTGGCCAGCCATCAAACGCGAGCGCCCGCCCGTCGGCTACCAGCTCAATGTACACAAGAACGGTGTTGGTGCCGGCACGGTCGGCGGCGCCGGGCGTTTCGATGCCGGCACCACGGTAACCCCCACCGCGACCCCCGCCAACGGCTCGACCTTGACCGGCTGGACCCCGGCCGGTTGCGGTGTCGCCTTCGCCATCGCTGCCAACACCACCTGTACCGCCATCTTCGACCTGCTCCCCACCTACACCCTCACCGCAAAACTCAGCGGGAGTGGCGCGGTCACCAGTACACCGGCTGGGATCTACTGCGGGGTCGATTGCACGGCGGCCTATGCCGGCGACACCGCGGTCGCACTGACCCCCTCGCCCGCCGTCGGCTACACCTTTTCCGGCTGGAGCGGTGCCTGCACCGGCACCGGGGCCTGTGTGGTGCCGATGAGCGCGGCCAAGACCGTCACCGCCACCTTCAAGGCGATCCCGGGCTATATCGAACAGGGCATCACCGCGACCCTGGCCGACAGCTCCGAGCGTCAGTTGCAACCACTGCGCACGGGGCCGGCCCGGTCTGTGGAGACGCGCTCGGCGCGCGCACTGACCCTGGGCTTCGACTCGCTGGATTTGGGCGTCGCCACCCGCGACCCGGCGCTCTATCGCCTCAGCGATCCGGCCGCCGGCAGCGCCCAGACGGCCACCCGGGTAGGCGGCGACCGCCAGGCCGTCGGTCTCGATGCCGCCAATCTGCCGGTGGCGCAGACGCGCCTGCACCTGCTGTTCCCGACCCCGTTGCGCCCCGGTGTCGACTATCGCCTGGACGCCTGCGCCGCGCTGGGTGGCAGCGCCGATCCGGCGGCACCCTGTCACTCGATTGCGGTTCGCTACGACCCGGCGCTCGTCTCCGGCTCCATCCAGGTCGACCAGGTCGGCTATGCCCCGGGCACCACCAAGATCGCCTTCCTCGGCAACTGGCTGGGCAGCGCCGGGCCCTTGCCGGTGGACTCGACCGGCTTTGAGGTGGTCGATCTGGCGACTGGCGAGTCGGTCTTCAGCGGCCAGGCCAACCTCACCGCCCCGGCCGACCCCTGGAGCGGCAATGACGTGTACCAGGCAGACTTCAGCGCACTGGACCGCCCGGGTCGCTACCGGCTGCGGGTCGCCGGGCTCGGGGTGTCCGACCCCTTCAGCCTCGCCGCCGATGTCTACGACGCACCCTATCGGGCCGCACTGCGACTCTTCTACCACAGCCGCAACGGGACCACGGTGGTCGCGCCCTGGGCCGAGCCCGGCTATGAACGCCCCCAGGGCGGGGTCCCGCCCGCCATGGACGCGGCCTTCCACGCCGCCGTGGCCGCCTCGCCCCTGAGCGCCGGCAGCACGACCGACACCGCAGCCACCGCCCGGCACCCGGTGAGCCATGGCTGGTTCGACTCCGACGACTACGGCCAGTATGTCCCCAACGCGGCCCCAATCTGGTATCTGGTGGGCGCCACGCTCGATCTCGCACCGCTGCGCTTCGGCGACGGCGACCTCAACATCCCGGAGTCCGGCAACGGCATCCCGGACCTGCTGGACGAGCTCAATTGGGGCCTGGACTGGCTGCTCTCGATGCAGGACCCCGCCGACGGCGGGGTCTGGTTCCGGGTCGGCAGCCGCACCTGGGACGCGGTCCCGCCCGACCTGATCGCCACCCCACGCCTGCTGTTTGAAAAGACCAGCCACGCGACCGCCGCCTTCGCCGCCGCCTGCGCCCTGCACGCCCGGCTGATCCGGCCCTACCAACCGGAGCGCGCCGAGGTGGCCCTGGCCGCCGCACGCCGCGCCTGGGACTTCCTTGCGAGCCATGCCGACTGGCCCGCCGAGGGGCAACGCTACCAAAGCCCAACAGGTGTGCGTGCCACCGACTACTCGGATGCATCGCTCCGCGACAACCGTTTCTGGGCCGCCGCGGAGCTCTACCGCACCACCGGCGAGACGCCCTATCGCGCCGCGGTCGAGGCCCTGCTGCCGCAGGTCAAGATCGATCCCACCGCGGGGGTCGGCTTCCAGGACTTTGCCATGGCCGGGCTCTGGGCCTATCTGCTCGCGGAGGGCGAGGGCAAAAACCCAAGCTTGGTCAATCAGGCCAGCGCCGCCTTCGTCGCGGCGGCGGACTGGCGGGTACGCAATGAGACCGCCAACCCCTTCCGCGCCCCGGTCCATCAGACCATCGCTGTCATCGGCTGGGGTTCGTTCGGCGTCTCCACCCGCGCCACCCTGCCGCTGTTACAGGCCTATCGACTCACCGGTAAGACCGACTATCTGGACCGCGCCTGGCAGAGCCCCCACCCGCAGCTCGGGGCCAATCCGCAATCCTTGAGCTATCTCACCGGGTTCGGCGCCCGCTCGCCCCGCTTACCGCTCTCCAAGCTCACCCGCGACGGCGTCCCCGGCGACCCCATCAAGGGGCTCCCGGTGCTCGGGCCACAGTTCCTGCCGTCCGCTGAGATCAAAGCGATGAACGCGCTCTACCTCCCGCCCGCGCAGATCGGTACGGCGCTGCCCTCGACCACGGCCGGGTACGCCGAACTCTATCCGGCGCTGCGCCGTTACACCGACGCCCGCGGCCTGCCGCCCATGTCCAAGCCCACGGTGGTCGACTACGCCCAGGTGGGGCTCGCCTTCGGGCTGCTGCGCCGGGCAGGGCTCAAGGAGGAGATCGACACGGCGGGTAAGGTACAGCACCAGTTGAGCGTGCTGGCGAACGGCACCGGGAGCGGGACGGTCGGCGGCGGTGGCCGTTATGCCGCCGGCAGCGCAGTGACACCGAGCGCGAGCGCTGCGGACGGATCGATCTTTGCGGGCTGGACCCCAGCGAGCTGCGGTGCAGCCTTCGCCCTCAATGCGGACACATCATGTATGGCTACCTTCACCTTGCTACCGCGATTTGCACTGACCGTCATCTTGAGCGGGAGTGGCACAGTCACCAGTGCGCCGGCCGGGATCGACTGCGCGGCCGATTGCGCCGCAGCCTATAGCGGCGGCACGGCAGTCGCGTTGACCGCCACCCCGGCGACCGGCAGCCTGTTTTACGGTTGGGGCGGCGCCTGTACCGGGACCGGGACCGGGGGCTGCACGGTGGCGATGGGCGCGGCCCAGAGTGTCACCGCCACCTTCAAGCCGATCCCCCCGACCGTCGAGCTCGGCATCACCGCGGACCTGGCCGACGCCGCGACGCGTCAGATGCAACCACTGAGCACTGGACCGGCCAGGTATGCGGAAACCCGCTCGGCGCGCGCACTGACCCTGGGTTTCGACGCGCTCGATCTGGCCGTCGCCACCCGCGACCCGTCGCTCTATACGCTCACGCCCGCGGCCGGTGGCAGCCCACAGACGGCCATCCGGGTGGGCGGCGACCGTCAGGTGGTCGGCTTCGACACGGCCAAGCAGCCCCAGTTGGAGACGCGCCTGCACCTGCTCTTTCCGATCCCGCTGAACCCCGGGGTCGACTATCGGCTGGACGCCTGCGCCGCCCTGGGTGCCAGCGCCGATCCGGCCGCAGCCTGCCACAGTCTCCCCGTGCGCTATCGCCCGGAGCTCACCTCCGGCTCCATCCAGGTCGATCAGGTCGGCTATGCCCCGGGGACCGCCAAGATCGCCTTCCTCGGCAACTGGCTGGGCAGCGCGGGACCCTTGCCGGTGGACTCGACCGGGTTTGAGGTGATCGACGCCGACACCGGCGCCTCGGTCCTGAGCGGCCAGGCCCACCTCACCGCACCGGCGGACCCCTGGAGCGGCAACGACGTGTACCAGGCCGACTTCACCGCACTGGACCAGCCGGGGCGCTACCGGCTGCGGGTGCCGGGGCTCGGGGTATCCGACCCCTTCGCCATCGCCGCCACGGTCTATGACACCCCCTACCAGGCCACCATGCGACTCTTCTACCACGCCCGCAACTCGACCCCAGTGGTCGCACCCTGGGCCGAACCCGGCTATGAACGGCCCCAAGGCGGGGTCCCGCCCGCCATGGACGCGGCCTTTCACGAGGCCGTCGCCGGCTCCCCACTGAGCGCGGGCAGTACGACCGATACCGGAGCGTCCGCCCGCCACGCGGTCCACCGCGGCTGGTTCGACGCGGGCGACTATGGCCAATACGTACCGAATGCCGCCCCGATCTGGTATCTGGTCGGCGCCGCCCTGGATCTGGCGCCGCAACGCTTCGCCGACGGCGATCTCAACATCCCGGAGTCCGGCAACGGCATCCCCGACGTCCTGGACGAGCTCGATTGGGGGATGGACTGGCTGCTCGGCATGCAGGACCCGGCGGACGGCGGGGTCTGGTTACGGGTCGCCAGCCGCACCTGGGACGCCGTCACGCCCGATCTCATCGCCACCCCGCGCCTGCTGGCCGAGAAGACCAGCCATGCCACCGCCGCCTTCGCCGCCGCCTGCGCACTGCACGCCCGGCTGATCCGGCCCTACCATCCGGCGCGCGCCGATGAGTCGTTGGCCGCGGCCCGGCGGGCTTGGGACTTCCTCGCGAGCCACGCCGACTGGCCGGCCGAGGGGCAACGCTACAAGAACCCCGCGGGTGTCAGTGCGGGCGACTACGCCGACGCCTCAGTCTTGGACAATCGCCTGTGGGCCGCCGCGGAGCTCTACCGCACCACCGGCGAGGCGCCCTACCGGGCCGCGTTCGAGGCGCTGCTGCCGCAGGTCAAGCTCGACCCCACCGCCGGGGTCAGCTTCAAGGAGTTTGCCATGGCCGGGCTCTGGGCCTACCTGCTCGCCGACGATCCGGGCAAGAACCCGGCCGTGGCGGCCCAGGCGCGGGGTGCCTTCATCGCCGCGGCGGACTGGCGTATCCGCGAGGCCAACGGCAACCCCTTCCGCGCCCCCACCCATCATGCACTGGGGCTGGCCGGCTGGGGTTCATTCGCGGTCTCCACCCGCGCCACCCTGCCACTGATTCAGGCCTATCGTCTCACCGGCAAGGCCGACTATCTGGACCGCGCCTGGCAGAGCCCCCATACCGAGCTTGGCGCCAACCCACAATCGTTGAGCTATCTCACCGGATTCGGCGCCCGCTCGCCCCACTTCCCGCTCTCCAAGCTCAATCGGGGCGGCGTCCCCGGCCAGCCCATCAAGGGCATCCCGGTCCTCGGACCCATGTTCCACCTGCCCGCACTGTGGCAGGAGATGACCGCGGTGAACGCCGGCTACTCACCGCTGGAGTCGATCGGCACCGCCCTGCCCACCGATCCGGCCGGATTCGCGCCGCTCTACCCGGTCCTGCGCCGCTACACCGACGCCCGCGGCCTACCGCCCATGTCAGAACCCACGGTGGCGGACTACGCCCAGGTCGGCCTGGCCTTCGGACTGCTGCGCCGCGGCGGGCTCAAGGAGGAGATCGACTCACTGGGTCCGGTGCATTAGTGACATCCTCGCCGACCGCAAGGACGGCGATGCGCCCCAGGCGGGACGGGGTTTGCAACCCCGTCCCGAACGTTTGGGGCCTTGCAGACAGCACCAAGGCTGGCTTGGCGCCTTGGCGTGAGCAATTCCCGGGTTTAGTTTTATTGCGCTGAAGCTCCAAACTTTAGCGATAAATAGTCTAGCAAATGATCTTCGCTTTCCATTTTTAGTAAATTCTTATGCCTTTCCTCTGTCGCCTGCCAGATCTTTTTCCCGCCCGGAACACCCATATAGTGAGGAACATGATTCCGGGTCGTAGCATAAGCGTTACCAGGGCTGTAGGTGCGTGAAGCCTGCACCGATGAACGGCCACGATGTAAACTCGACTTTGGCCATTTCAGGGAGTCGAGGCCAGTTGATCCAGCACGCATTGCCAGTCCTGGCGGGAAATGACGAGGGATTCCGGGTCTGGGGTTGATGTGACGAAATTCGACGCGGCCCAGCTGGTGCGGCGCACCAAG
>NZ_CAJAXH010000041.1 GCF_903946935.1 uncultured Thiodictyon sp. | reverse complement strand
GTTCGGCAGAGCAGTAATCGCTCCAAGCCCTGTCAGGGGCTTGTCGATGCGGCTCGTTATGCGACTCTATGACGCCCTACATGTCGTCATAACATCATGTAATTTATAAATATGCCGACCTACTGAGATCCCAAAGAGCCGCGGCGGGGGCTTAAGGGCATGACTGGACAGCAGCAGACCATCATCGACTGCACCCCGGCGGACGGCTGGGACGGGATCGCGGCGGCGCTGGCACGGGCGCGGCCGGGCGAGCGCGTGCGCTGTGCGGCGGGGGACTATCGCGGCACGACCAGCCTGCGGGTGCCGGGGGGCGTGACCCTGGCGGGCGTCCCGGGCACGCACCTCATCTGGGCCGGGGAGGGGTCGGCGGTGCGGGTCGATGGGGTCGCCGGGGTGGTGATCGAGGGGATCGAGGTCCTGGGCGGCGAGGGGCCGCGGGCGCAGACCGTTCCCGAGGAGAGCCTCGACGCGCCGATCCTCGTGGTGGACTGCACCAGGGTAAAGATCGCTGACTGCGCAGTCAGCGGCGGCGGGGAGTACCTGCACGGGATTTTGATCCGCCTCTGCAGCGGCGTCGCCATTGAGGACTGCCGGGCCTTGGACTGCCGCAACGGCATACTGATCGAATCGTCCATCGACACCACTGCCGACCGGAACCTGTGCGGCAACAACCGACGTGCCGGAATCGGGGCAACCAGGGACTCCGAACATCCTGAACGGCCCTGCCACTGCCGATTCACCGGCAACCGGTGCCATCACAATCAACGGCACGGCATCGCCTTTCATTCCTCCCAGGGCCTCGCCCGAGATAACGAGTGCTGGGCGAATGCGCGTTCCGGCATCTCGCTCGAACGCGATTCCATTACTCCAAACGCGCCCGCCAATGCCGACTTGATCGGCAACCAATGCCATCACAATCAACAGACCGGTATCACCTTCCTATCCTCCCAAGGCATTGCCCGGGATAACGATTGCTGGGCGAATGCGCGTTCCGGCATCTCACTTGAACGGAACTCCGACGCCCGGGACGGCCCGGATGCCCCCGCCAACCCCGAGTTGATCGGCAACCGCTGTCATCACAATCTGGAAGCTGGCATCCTCTTCACATCATCCCAGGGCCGCGCCGAAAACAACGACTGTTGGGGCAGTCATACCCGCTCCGGCATCGTGATTCAACGTGGCACCGACACCCGCAACGTACCCGCAAACGCCGAGTTGATCGACAACCGCTGCCATGACAACCAGCAGGGTGGCATCGACTTCCTCTCCTCCGACGGCAGCACCGAGGGCAACCACTGCTGGGGCAACCGTGTAAGCGATCCCATCCGGCAACAACGTGAATGGCGCGATCAAAAGCGCTACTATCTTGGCGAACTCCCCGCCTGCTCAGTCCAAGTCGGCAGCCATTTCACTTCCCCACCCGCACCGGCAACCCGCCGCAACCGGCCCCTGGTCGAGGCCCTGACCGAGTTCGGCATCGACCGCCCAGAGCCGCTGGCCGACTTCCTACGCAGCGGCTGTCTCGACTGTTTCGGCCGCTTCTGGTCCGGGGATTCGGCCGCCAGGACCACCGACCCAGAGCGGGCGGCGCCCACCGTGCAGGAGACCGGCCCGATCGATCCAAACGCCCCACGGGTCTATTTCTACAGTCAGGACCCACAGGGCCGGGTTAAGCTGGAGCGCAAGCGGCACTATGGGAAGCCGAAAGCGGCGAAGCCACCCCAGCCCCCGCTATCGGCGACCCTGGCCGGTTTCGTCGAAACATGGCTTAAGGCCGTCACTCATAACGAATGGGATAAGGTCCACCCGCCGACACATCCCGCTAACGACCGCACCCCGGCGACTGCACCGCAGAACCGAGCAGACCCGAGGCAGAAGCAGCCCGCGCCGCACCAACACCCCGGTCTGGCCTGGAACCTGGCCCTGGTCTCGGCCCGCCCGACAAGCCTGGATCACTGGCTGCATGGCCTGGAAGCAGACCGTGAGCAGCACCTGCACTCCATCACCCGGCGCTGGGCGGACGCCCATATCGCCCCTGACCGGCCCCCGCGCCTGGCCGACCCGCTGGTGGTAGACCTGACCGGCTGGTCCGGCGGGAAAGATGGCCTGCGGCAAAAGGCGGAGCAAGAAATCTTGGTGGACCGCGGTCGGCGCATCGAGCAGTCGCGTGGGGACCAAGCCAAGTCGGCGGGCGGTGCCGCCGCGCTGCTGGACGAGGGGACGCGACTCGAAGCGCTTGGTCGCCGACACGAGCGCCGGCGCGAGCTCTGGCTGCTGCCGATGGGTTGGAAGCTGATCCTGCTGCTGCTCCCGGCGCTGCTGCTCCTGGTCGCGGGGCTGGCGCTGCTGGGCATCCCGACCGCCGGCAAGCTACTGACCGGTTTCTTGCACCAGGGACCCGGCGCCTGGCCGACCCTGACTCACCAGTTGGCGCATGCCCTCTGGGATGCCTTCGGCAAGCTCAAACTCGGGTATCAGGTGGTGTGGGTCCTGATGCCAGTCGCGGCCCTGACGACCTGGCTCGACGCCTTCAACCTGCCGTTGCCGCGGCGGCTGCACGTGCATCCGCGCGGCATCAGGGGGGTGGCGTTGGCACTGGTCAAGAAGGTGGTGGCCGACCCGACCGACATCCTGGTGGACCAGAAGCATATCGCCAGACTGATGACCCGGCTGGACGAGGCGGCGAGCCGGCGCTGGCTGCGGCACCGGCTGTTCGGCCACCTGGGGCGGCGCTCCGACTTGGCCCTGCTGGTCCTGCGCGGGCTGGATCGCCTGCCCAGGCAGGATGAGGCGCCCCGGGCCAAACAGGATAAAGCAGTCCAGCCGCGGCAGGAAGACGCTGACTGGCTGCGGGAGTTGCCCTGGCTGGCCAGGCAACGCCAGGGTCTGCTGCTGGTAACCCAAATGGGCGACCTGTCGCACCTGGTCGGGGCATGGTTTCCCCAGTTGCAGCCACCAAAACCGGGCGGCCAGCCCGCCGAACCGGCCGCAGCGCAGCCAAGCCCGGCACCGATTTGGGACCGGGCGCTCCTGGTCCATGAACCGGGGGCCGCGCGCGGATCCAGCCGGTGGCGCCAGACGTAGGCGCGGTGAACCGGGTCGCTCAAGAGACCGCACTGAATGCGCTGGCGCAGACCCTTGGTTGCGAGCAGGACGACCACAGACGCACGACCTGCGTCAGCACACTGGCCGACCGGCTCTGGGTACCGCTGGACCTGCTGCCGGCCCTGGTGCTCGGCTCGACCCCGGCGGTGTCTATGACCCTGAGCAAGAAGCAGAGCGATAGCCCGAAACAGTATGGCCCGGACTGGGAGCGGGAGACGCGCCCCTATCGGGCACTGTTTCAGGGTCCGGACGCTGACGGCGGACCGGACGACCAAGAGGTGAAGCAACTCTTTGAGTATGGGGTACGGGCCACCGGCATCATGGCAGTGAAGATCGGCGAAGGACCACCCTACTGGGTGCGACTGATCGGCCACGCGGGCAAGCGGGTGAGGTTGGCCGAGACACTGCGCGCCTGCGTGGTGCCCGGCGCTGCCACCGAGGGCTATCTGACCCGGCTACTGGCCTGCGGCGAGTCGTACAACCTGCGGCGCGTGTTGGAGTCGATCACCGGGCAGGCCGATCCGCTGGGACACGCGGACTCCGGGTCCGGCGCGGCCGGGGACCGGCTGCCGAGCCCGGAGCGGCGGGCGGACGGCGCCCAGTTGCCGCTGCACCTGGAGGCGGCGCTGTACCTGGTGCGGGAGCGGCTGGCACTGACCCCGGGCGATGGCGCCCTGGCCGAGACCATGGGCGAGACGCTCGACTCGGCCTGGCTGGCGCTGGCGCGGGCCTTGGATGCACCGCTCCCGCCGCCGGGACCGCCGCCGGCCGGGCTTTGGCCGGACACCGCGACCCGCCGCGCCGACGCGGCACGCTGCTACTGCGCCTATCTGGGCGCCGTGGAGCTCTTGGAATCGGCCCCGGTGGCATCGGCGGACCGACCACGGCAGGCATCCCTGCTCGCCGACCCTGGATTCATGGAGCGGCTGGCCAAGACGCTGGAGGACGGCGAGGCCGACCGCCAACAGGTCCAGGAACAGGTGGGCGCCATGTGCCAGCTCGAATTGGAGGGCATCGCCTTCGGCACCCTGCTGCCGGCGACCCAGATCATCGACGCGCTGAAGGCAGAACTGGAAGAGGTCCGGGTGCAGGCGGCAGGCGCACCCGAGTGACGAGCGGGTGAACCCAGGCTGGCCACGCGGCGGCCCGTCGCGGCCGGGGGGCCGCTCCTACGGGCGGCGGATCGGCATCGGCATCTAATCCAGTTTGCATCGCCGGGGCCGGCGCGGGTCTAATCGGCGGATTGCCGCCCCAGACTCGCCGAACCCAGCCGATGGACCCACACCAGACCGAATCCGATGCCGACGCGGCCAGCCATAGCGCCCGTCTCACCGACCTGATCCGCGCCGAGATCGCCGCCGCCGCGGATGGGCTCCTACCCTTCGACCGCTTCATGGAGCTGGCGCTCTACGCCCCCGGGCTTGGGTATTACGTGGCGGGGGCGACCAAGTTCGGGGCGGGCGGGGACTTCGTGACCGCCCCGGAGGTGTCGCCGCTGTTCGGGCGCTGTGTCGCGGTCCAGGCGGCGCAGGCCCTGGAGCGTCTCAATGGGGGCGAGGTGCTGGAATTCGGCGCCGGCAGCGGCGCCCTGGCCGTCGCGGTACTCACCGGCCTGGAGCAACTGGGCGCCCTCCCCCAGCGCTATCTGATCCTGGAGCCGAGCCCGGACCTGCAGGAACGCCAGCGGGCACTACTCGCCGCCCGCGTGCCGCACCTGGCCGGACGCTGCCACTGGCTCGACCGGCTGCCCGAGCGCGTGCGCGGGGTGGTCCTGGCCAATGAGGTGCTGGACGCCATGCCGGTTCACCGCTTCCGTATCGGCGCCGCGGGTGAGCCGCTGGAGGTCTTCGTGACCGCTGCGGACGGCGTATTGAGCGAGGTCGCGGCACCGGTGCGCTCACCGCGGCTGGCCGCAGCGATCACCGAACTCCAGGCGGCTGGACTGGCCCAGGCGCCGGGCTACGCCTCTGAGGTCAACCTGCGCCTGAACCCGTGGTGCGCCGCGCTCGGCGAGTGCCTCACCGCGGGACTCGTGCTCCTGATCGACTACGGCTATCCGGCGTCCGCCTATTACCAGCCGGACCGCAGCATGGGCACCCTGATGTGCCACTGGCGCCACCAGGCGCATGGCGATCCCTACCGGCATCTCGGCCTGCAGGATATCGGCGCCCATGTGGACTTCAGCGCCGCGGCGCGGGCCGGGCAGGCGGCGGGGCTCACGCTCGCCGGCTTCGCCACCCAGGCACACTTTCTCATCGGCTGTGGGATCGACCGGTTCATGGCGGACGCGGCCGGCGCCGGAACAGCAGGCATGGACCTGATTGCCGGGGCCAAGCAACTGCTGCTGCCCGCCGCCATGGGCGAGCGCTTCAAGGTGCTCGGGCTCAGCCGCGGCCTCGCCGGCCCCTGGTGCGGATTCTCGGTGCGCGACCTGCAGGACCGGTTATAACCGCTACAATCATCATCCGATACTGACCAGGCATGCATCCGTGAACCAGAGGCCATTGGCTTGATCGTCTTCTTTGTCCTCTGTATGCCCGCCCTGCTGGTCTCCGCCCTGGGGTTCTACACGGCGCTGCTGTTCCTGCACCATCTGCAATTGCCAACGCGGCACCGCGACGGTCTGGTGACGCTGATCCTCCCCCTGACGGGCGCAGCCCAGGGGCTGGAGGGCCTGTTGAACGCACTCGCCGCGCAAACCCTGAGGCCGCGCCGCCTGATCATTGGCGTCGAGGGTAGCGCCGACCCGGCCTATCGCCGCGCCACCGACCTGGCGGGCCGTTGCGATTTCCCCATTGACGTCGTCCTGGCCGCACCGGCGCACCAGTGCGCGCAGAAATGTGCCAACCAGATCGCCGCCTTGCGGCAGGTGGACGCCCGGGATGAGGCAGTGGTCTTGCTCGATGCGGACATCCTGCCCCCACCCTGGTGGCTCTGCGCACTCGTCACCCCCCTGCTCGAAGGCACCGCCGATGTGGTGAGCGGGTATCGGTGGCCGCTACCCGCCGCCCGCCTCGGCGCCCACTTAGTCGCAAGCATCGATCGTGCCATTGCCCTGCTCCCCAGACTGGGAGGCTTCAATGTGGTCTGGGGCGGCTCGCTCGCGTTCTCGGCGCAGGCCCTGGCCACCCTGCAACCGGAACGCCTCCTGGCCCGCACCCTGTCGGACGACTGCACCCTGGGTGAGCAGGCCGGGGCCCGCGGCCTGCGCGTCCTCACCCGCCGCGCGCTCCTGGTCCCAACCCCCACGAACGGCACCTTGGCGTCGCTCTGGCGCTTTGGCCGCCGGCAGTACCAAATCATCCGCATCTATCGCCCCGGTCTCTGGTGGCTGGCGGCCGCGGCGCTGACCGCGCGGGTAGCGACCTGGGGCCTGCTGTTCACCCACCTGGACCTGGCGGCGAGCCGTCTGGTCCTCGGCATCCTACTGGGCCTGTCGCTGGCCGGATTGGCAGTCCAATCCGTGGTCGCCCAACGCCTGGGTTGTCCGGATACGGCGGGGGTGCGTCTCGGGCAGGGGCTGCTCGCCCTGCTCAAGCCCCTGGTCGATCTGTTCCACTGGAGTATCGTCATCGCCGCACTCGCGGCCCGCACCGTCCGCTGGGGCCATATCGTCTACCGGGCCGACGGCCCAGCCAACATTTCGATCAGGAGTCGCACCCCATGGGCTTGAACATCACCGGCTTCATCACGAATTTCGCCGGCCGTTTGGCCATCCTCTCGCCACACCTGGCCCGCGCGGCGGCCCGTCTGCTTGGCAACCCCTTGCGCCTGCTCGTGGGTAAGCCGGTGGAGCGACAGTTGCTGATCTATCAGTTGCCGCAGGCGCGGCTCGCACTGGTCAATGATCTGGCCATCGCCGACACCCTGCTGGCCGACCGGGCCGGCACCTTCCCCAAGAGCGCCGCCCTGGAACTGCTGTTGCGCCCGCTGGTCGGCTCCGGCGTCTTTGGCCAACCGGGCGGGGACACGGTCAAGCAGGCACGGCGCTCCTATGTGCGCGCGCTCTCGCGGATTCCCGAGGCCGAGGTGACTCGCATCACCCGCGACCTCACCCGGCAGTATCTCGCCGACTGGCAGCGCCGCGGCGCCGCGGTACCGATCCCGAGCGAACTGTCGCGCCTGACCATCGACGTCGTCACCACGGCCACCCTGGGCACCTGTTTCACCCCGGCGGAGAGTCAGCGCTTCATCGAGCTGTTCTTCGCGTACCACCAGCGCGCCAACCCGCTCCTGGTCCTGCTTGGCCCGCTGACCCCCACGGCGTGCCAGCAGGCGGTCGCCGACATGGGGCTGGCCGCGATCGGGGCCGACATGCGCGCGCTCATCGCCAACCGGTTCCTCGCCCCGCTCATGGCCGCGGCACCGGGCGCGTGCAGCACCCCCTTTGCCGCCGCCCTGCTGGAAACGGTCGGTCTGCCGGGTGACGACGGCACGCGCCTGGCCCAGGACCCGGCCAAACAGACGGCCGTGCTCGATGAGCTCGCCGTCATGTTGCTGGCGGGCCACGAGACCACCGCCTCCGTGCTGAGTTGGTTGCTCTGGGAACTGTCCGGAACCCCGGCAGAACAGGATACCGCCGCCCGCTTACTGGCAGAACACGCCGCCGACGCCCCCGCCCGCGAGGCGGTGCCGAACCCGGCCCAACAACGGCTCGGCGCACTGATCCAGGAAGCGCTGCGCCTCTACCCGCCGATCGCCTTCCTGCTGCGCGATACGACCACGGACGTGGTGTTTCGCGAAAAGCCCATCCCCGCCGGCAGCTTCATGGTGGTCTCACCCTGGACCATCCAGCGGCACCGCGCCCTGTGGGCCGACCCCGACACCTTCGACCCGACACGCTGGCTGGCCGCCGCGCCGCCGCCGGCCATGGCGCAACGCACCGCCTTCATTCCCTTCGGTCAGGGTCCGCGGGTCTGCCCGGGCAAGCGGTTTGCCGAAGTCGAGATGTACGCCATTCTGGACGAACTGCTGGGCGCCTGGCGCCTGACACGCAGCAGCGGCCGGGCACCGACCCCGCTGGGCAGCCTGACCACGCGCCCGGATTATGACTTCGGCCTCCTGATCGCACCACGGGAACACTAGCATGGACTGCACCCTTCCGCCCTGCCCCATCACCGGGCGTCCGGCCAAACGCCGCGTCCACGGGGTCGCAGCGTCCGTGCTGGCCCGCATGTGGCGCCTCGCCGGTGCCGGCGACGTCTCCCGCCTGCTCCCCACGAGCGGGCAGGTCGTACTCTACGAGTCCGACACCGGCCTGTACTTCTTTCACCCGCGCACCGCCGGGGACGACGCCTTCTACACCCGCTTCTACACCGCCCACCGTGCGCACAGCCTGCTCAGTGCCCGCCCCCATGGACGGGTTGAATACCAATACGCGGTGCGACATATCCCCCCGGGAGCACTGGTATTGGATGTCGGCTGCGGCAACGGCGAGTTGGGCGGACACCTGCCGCACTGCACCTACCGCGGCCTCGACCCCTACGCAGGACCGGGGGCCAGCCCCGCCGTCCGGCGCGAGAGCCTGGAGCAGCACCTGACCCTGGCCCGCGGCACCTATGATGTGGTCACCGCCTTTCAGGTCATCGAACATGTGGTGGACCCCAGGGCCTTTGCCGCCCAACTGGTAGAGTTGCTGAAGCCGGGTGGGACCCTGATCCTCGGCGCCCCCCTGCACCCCTCGCCGCTCACCGAGATCCCCAACCTGCTACTCAACGCCCCGCCGCATCATCTCACTTGGTGGAACTGCGGCGCCTTTGCCGCCCTCGCCGCGGAACTGGGACTGACGTCGGTTGAGATCACGGAGGTGGCCTATTCTGCGCATGAGGCGATTATCTTCTGGATGCGTCGTTTTACGCTGGTGCGCCCGGGGCGCGGACGCGACGAGCGCTATTTCGCCCACCGCTGGTCCTGGCATCTGAATCTCATCCTGAGCTATCTGCTGGGCCGGATGGCCAACCGTCTGTTCCCCCCGCCGGCGAGTGGCCGACCCTGCAATGTCATCCTGGTCGCCCGCAAGCCTGACCGGGCGGCGGTGCCCTGAGCATGCCGCTGCTCGACCTCTTAGGCTTTCTGCTCACCGGCATACTCTCCGGAGTGCTGGCCGGGCTCTTCGGCGTCGGCGGCGGCGCCGTCATGGTGCCGGCACTGATCTTTCTTTTCGGCCACTTGGGGTTAGGCGGGGCCTGGGTCTCGCACCTGGCGATCGGCACCTCCTTGGCGACCATCGTTGGCACCGGGGCCGCCTCGACCCTGGCCCACCACCGCCGTGGCGGCGTGCGTTGGGACCTGGTCGCCGGTCTGGCGCCGGGGATCGTGTTCGGGGCCTGGGCGGGGGCAGTGGTGGCCGGCGTGCTGCCCGAGCTGTGGCTCAAGCGGCTATTCGCCGTCTTTCTCACCTATGTGGGTGTGCGGATGCTGATCCCGGGCCGCACTGCCGCCCCGCGCGCCCTGCCCGGCCGCGCGGGTCTGTGGGCCGTCGGCGGCGGCATCGGCACCCTGTCCGCCCTGGTCGGGATCGGCGGTGGGACCCTGACGGTGCCCTTCCTCGCCCGTTGCGGCCTGGACCTGCGTCACGCGGTGGGCACCTCCGCCGCCTGCGGGCTCCCGATCGCCATCGCCGGGGCCATCGGTTTCATGGTCGTGGGCTGGGGTCGGACTGGGCTGCCGGGGGCCAGCACCGGCTTCGTCTACTGGCCGGCGGTGGTGCTGATGCTGCTCGCCAGCATACCCACCGCGCCCCTGGGCGCGCGGCTCGCCCACACCCTGCCGGTGGCCCTGCTCAAGCGGACCTTCGGCGTCTTTCTGCTGCTGATCGCCGCGCGACTGGCCTTCGGCTGAGGCCCCTCAGCCACCGCCGTCCAGCACCAATCGGCGGTACAGATAGACTTGGCCCCGCGCGTCGCGCATCGCCAGCCGCCCCTGATCCAGGGCATACTCGAACGCCAGGTCGAACCCCACGCGGCGGTTGGCGAGTCGCACCCCTGAGCCGACGACCTGGATGCTCCCATCGACGTAGCCGCCATCGGGGGCATAGAGCCGGTAGTTGCCACCCTGGACGATCAGCAGCCCGCCCCCGGCCGCCTCCCATAGACCATCGAGCGCCCCGCCCGACGCGCCCTTGCCCACTCCATCCATCATCCGCCGACCGACCTCGCCGGCCTGCTGCATCGAACTCCCGCCGACCGGGGGGTTGGTCGTCCCGGCCGCGCTACCGAATACCCCCATGGCCTCCATCATGCGTGACATGGCATCGGCCATGGACGGCGTCTGCTGGGCCCCGGCCGCCCCGCCCCACAGGCACAGAGCGAGCATCAGGGCGCGGGAGAGACTGGTGAGCGACGGTAAGGCGGGTGACATGGACTCGATACCAAATGGTTAGCGTTGCGTGGACGACGATCGGACGGCCCAGCCGAGACATAGACCGAACCGGGTCATTCGGCGCCCGCCGCGGCACAATACAGGTATGATCCACTGTTCGCCCGTTCACTGCACCCCAGGTGCAGCGACCGCCGCCCCGGGCCGCGCCGCGGATCGATCCCCAGCGGACAGCACGTACCGCCGACCGACCCTGAGTCAACCGCAACCGAACTGGCCGAGACGATGCCCTGGCGCCCCAGCCTTGCCGAATTTAGCGCACCCCTGACCCGCCCCGCCCCCTGGACCCTCTCACTGGCGGCCTTCGGCAAGGGGATCGACAACACGCGCATCGACTGTCTGTTGAGCCCCCGCTTGCGCGCCCTGGCAGCGGAGCGTGTGGGCACACTGGTGCGCGAGGAGGCGGCCGACCATGTACCCGTGGCCGACACCGCGGACCTGACCGCCCTGCGCGACACCGCTCGGCACCTGGTCGATGCCGCCCTTGCCCGGCACCCCGGGGAGCGCCCGGGCGAGGCAGCGCTCCTGCTCCAGTTCGCCCTGCTCAAATGCCTGCTGCAACTGGTGGCGACCGAGACCCAGTCACCGCAGACCCAACGGCGGGTCGGGCAACGCCTGTTACGCGAGCTCTGCACCCCGCCGGGCGCGCCCCTGGCGCCACAGTGGACGGTCGGCGAGACATTGCTGTTCAACCCACTCCTGTTTGTCGCCGAGCCCGGAGACGGGCCAGCCCTGACTACCGACGATCCACTGGGTTGGCTCGCCGGGTCCGCCATCGGCGACTGGCTGGCGCAGACCGCGCACACCGTGACCCAGACCTTCGCACCCTGGCTGCCGGGGTGGCTGACCGCCGCAGCGGTGTCCGCGGACACCAACGCACCGCAGGAACGGGCGCAGGACCAGCCGCGCGGCCTGCTCCCCACCGCGGCCCTACTCGATGGGTTCGTGCCACGGGCAGAATACCGCCAGGGGCTGACCTCCTGGCTCGACGAACCGGACAACCTGCGCCTGATCCTGAACCGCGGGGACCGCGGGGACCGCGGAGCGCCGGGCGGTGAGCCTGACTGGAGCGCCTTCCAGCGCGACCTGTTGGGGCAACTGGCGGCCGGGTTGGCGGCCCACGGACGGCGCCGGGTCATCGAGATCGTCTATGCCCTGCCCTCCCTGCGCTCCCAGCTCGGCCAGACGCTGCCGCTGCCACTGGTCCTGGACGCGGCGGACGGCCGACTGAACCGGCACCAGCTCGAACAGGCACTCGCCACCGGGCACGCCGACCCCGCCCCCCTCCTGCGGACCCTGGAGCACCTGCGGGCGGCGCGTCAACGCCAGACCCCGGCCGCGGCCCTGGCACTGATTGGCCACTATCTGGTGGACTTCCTGCGGCTGCGCCGAGGACTCAAACTCGCCTACAAGACCTTCGAGACCCTGGACGCCATCCACCTGCTGGAGGGCGCGGACGAGCTCCGACTCTCCCGCTCAAACGCCAGCCTCAATGCGTTTCTCTGCGCCGGCGAGGGCGGCGCGGACAGCCTCGCGCCGCGGCGCATTCGCTCACATGCAGTGCTCAAGGCGGACGTGCGCGGCTCCACCCTGATCACCGAGGAACTGCGCGCGCGCGGGCTCAACCCCGCCTCCCACTTCAGCCTGAACTTTTTCGATCCGGTCAACCGGCTGCTCGCCGGGTTCGCGGCCGAAAAGCTGTTCGTGGAGGGCGACGCGGTGATCCTGGCGCTCTACGAGTACGCGGACGACGACGGCCAGGGCCGCGCGGTGGCCCGCGCCTGCCGCCTGGCACGCCAGATCCTCGAGGTCGTCAACCAGCAAAACGTCCGCAACCGCGCGCTCGGGCTGCCCGAACTGGAATTGGGGCTCGGCATCTCATTCGCCCGTCGGGAACCCAACTTCCTCTATGACGAGGGGCGTCCCATCATGATCTCCAGCGCCATCAACCAGGCGGACCGGCTCTCATCCTGCTCCGGGCTCCTGTTGCGCTCCGGCTTCCTGCCCGTCAGCCCCGCCTTCCGAGTGGCGGTCGTGCGCGACGCGGTGATCGGTGAGCGCGCGGGGCCGGGTCGCGACCTGCTCAACTACAACGTCAACGGCGTCAAGCTCGACGCGGACGCCTTCCGCAAACTCCAGGAGGAGTTGCCCCTCACCCAGTTGCACCTGCCCGATCCGCCGGCCGCGGACTGTCTGTTCTTCAGCGGCGGCTATCGCGACGACGCCGGCCTCACGCACTGGATTGAGTTGCGCCACGCCCCGGTGCGTGACTGGAACGGCGACACCGTGGGACCGGTGGAACCCGACCGGCGGCACTATTTCGAGCTGATCGTCGACGAGCCGCTGGCGGAGCGGACCCGCCAACTGGCGGCCGCGGGCGCCGCCGCGCCGGCATCGCCCTGAACCTGGGAAGGGCAGATTCTCACGCCAAGGCGCCAAGCTCGCCAAGGGTTTTCAGTGGGTGGTCTCGGCATTGCGCCAGATCACCCGGCGGATGATCTGGAGAGATAGACCGACACAGACCGAAACAGTTGCCGCGCGCACGCAGTATCTTGCCAGCTATCGTGGCACCTCCCCTATTTCCCAGCCGTGGCACGCATGTGTTAGGCGCTGCGCGCCTCGGGTTTTCCTGCTTTTCCTGAAGGAGAATCGAAAATGAACCCTTCCCCTGCGGGCGCATACGCACAGAACTCCGCGATCAATGCGGCGCCTCGCGCCGACGACTGGTGGAAGGCGCGCCATCAATCCATGAGCGATCGGGTCAAAATGGGCGATGTCGATATGATCTTCATCGGCGATTGTATCATGCAGGGATGGAGCGCTTACGGCAAGGCCGTCTGGGACAAGTTCTACGCCAATCGCAAGGCCCTGAATCTGGGGATCAGTGGCGACCATACGCAACACGTGCTGTGGCGATTGGACAATGGGAATATCGACGGCATCTCGCCCAAGCTGGCGGTACTCATGATTGGCACCAACAATGCCGACTCCCACAAGCCCGAGGAGATTGCCGCAGGCGTCACGGCAATTGTGAAGACGCTCCGCGACAAACTCTCGAATACCAAAATACTGCTTCTCGCCATCCTCCCGCGCGAAGAGAAGCCCGGCGAACTCCGCGCCAAGTTGGATACGGTCAACGGTCTCATCGCCAAGCTGGCCGACGGCAAGATGGTTCGCTTCCTGGACATCGGCCCGAAGTTCCTCGAAGCAGGCGGCGTGATGCGCAGGTCGATCATCCCCGACGCATTGCATCCGAACGAAAAGGGCTACGAAATCTGGGCGCAGGCCATCGAAGCATCCGTCGCTGAGATGCTGGGCGAAATCGAAGCATCGGAATCGGTGCCAGGCACCAGCAGTGACAGCGAGTCCTAACCTCTTTAGTAGCCTTGATCGATCAAGTAGTCAGCCAGCTTCTCAACAATGTTGGCAGCTTGGCCAGGTTGGGTCTTCTCATCATAGATGCCAATGAGGATGGCCTGGAGGGTCTTGACAGCGACGACACCACCAGGACCCTTCTTGCCGTAGACGGAGCGGTCATCGGCCCTGAGGGTAAAGTACTTGACGCCTTCAAGGAAGAGGCCCCTGGCACGAATGCCGCTGGGATCGGTGTAGGCAGCGCAGAGGGCAGCGGCCTCAGTCTCAGTCACATTGAATCCAGTGGAAGCGGCCCAGCAGGTGCCATTGTGGCCAAAGATGGCGGCTTGCTTCAGACCAGCACCAACGAGGTTATTATCGACGTATGCTTGCCAGGACATTGTGTTCTCCGTGCATTGGGGGCTGAGGGTTTTGGTTTGGGGTTTCTTCCGGGGGTAGATCACGAGCGGGGCTAGGGTTAGGGCGTTCAACCGCACGGGCGGCTGAGGCAGGGCGAACATAGCATCGCCCGGAGGGGCGTGGCAAGCCCCAGCGGGAGCCGACGGGGCGGGACGGGCGAAATAGCGGCGAAATAGGGGACGTACCACGGATATCTCGGCGGGGAGGCGTGCCTGGCAACGGGTCATGCGCCGCGGAGCGACTCCCTTCCGCGAATTCCGGGGACAGTAGACTCATTTCGCGGGATATGCCGGGGAGCGCGCGTAGGGTGCGGCGAGCGGGAGCGAACCGCACCGATGGCCAGCCCGCCATCGGGGTCCGGGGTCAAGGTCACCGGATATACGAAATTCATCGGGACCTCGCTATAGATCGGTCAGCGTCAGGCCAAGCGGCTTGCGCATCGCATGCAAGGTTCCGGTCTTCACCTCGTCCTGCGGATTATGCACGATGGCGAGCGTCGTCATGGTGACATGACTGCGCTTGCCACAAAAGCTCACCGTTCCAGATTGACCGCTGCCACCCCGGTCTGCACCACCAGCAGATAGACGCGGGAGCGATCGGCGGCGGGGGTGATGTCGTCATTGACGATGCCGAGCCGGTTGTTGATCTCATCGACCATGCCGGGGATGTTGCGCCAACGCTGGGCGGCGATGCACCAGCGGCGCTCCTCGCTCACACCGGTGTCCTGCAGAAAGCGGCAGGCGGGGGCCAGCTTGCTGTTGTCGATGAAATCGATCAGCTCGCGCCGCCGCAATTGGTCCTCATCGGCGGTACGCCGCTCCTGCGCCTGCTCGTCGGCATCCGCATAGCGCTGGCTCAGGCGATCGATGAAGCGCAGCGGATCGAGAAAGGCATCGCAGAAGTGTTCGCTCCAACCGGCGAACGGACGGGGCAGGTCGTCCTGCGGATAGCAGACCCGCTCGATCGGGCGCGGCCGCATCATGGTCTCGACCGTGGCCCCACGGCGCACCCATTGGCGCACCGCCATGGCCGGTTGACTACTGAGCCGCAAGAACTCATTGAGCTGACGCCGCAGCCAGGTCATCTCCCGTCCGCGCTCCGCCAGGCGCTCGTCGAGGCGGGTAAGGGTCTTTTGCACATCATTGGTGAGACTGGAGCGCACATTGTGGCGGACCTGCGCCAAGACCGATTCCCGTAATGGGTCCACCAGGTCGCGGAGATGATCGTGAAAGCGTCCGCGCTGGGCACTGACAAAAAAGCGCTGGGCGCGCGCAATGCGCCCGGTGATCAATGGCTGGACCTGGAGCGCCAGGACCGCCCACAGCCAGATGAACCACCACAGGGTCCAGAACAGCGGCCAATTCAGCGTGCGCAACCCATTCACGAGCGCGTCCACCCAATGCTGGCCCGGCGGGTCGATCTGATAGACGAGCCGGACCGAGGGTTCGGCCAACCCCAGGGCGAACAATAAGGCACACAGCGGCCAAAACCATTGCAGTGCGCGACCCTGGCTGCTCAACCATTCGTCGAGCTGATCGCGATACTGTCGATGCAGCAGGGTCAGGCGGTGCAGCGGGGAATCCAAGGTCTGCCCAGACGGCGCCTGGCGCCGCTGCGACCCGGCGGCAAGCCCCTGGCGGACTTCATCCAATGCGGCACGCACCAGGGTCAGCGAGGCCGGCGCCCGCTCGTCGTGCAGGTCGGCGTCAACCGCCGCCACCAGCCGCTGCTCCAGGTCATTGAGGTGCGACTCCTTGAACGCACTGACCAGCTCCCAGGCAGACCGCTCCAGGGCCTGACGCAGCGCTTGACGCTCACGCGCAAAGACCTCTTGGACCCGCTGGGGCCAATCCGCGGCTTCGCGCTCCGGCACGGCCATCAATGCACTGACCAAGGCCTCGGCACGCGCCTCGAAGAGTGGCTCCAACTGGCCATCGTCTAAGCGCCGCTCCAGCAGCGCTGCGCTCAACGGCGCCAGGGTCTCGCGCACCCGCCGGGCCTCGCGATCCGGGCACGGCCCCCGATCGCCGATCAGCGCATCGAGCCAGCGCAGCCCGAAGGTGGCCGCCGCCTCGCGGCTCAACACCAGGGTGGTCTCCTCCAGCAGCCGGATACCGAAGGTGGCCGCGACCGGTTGAATCAGCGATGGTTGCTGATACAGCGCCTGCTTGCTGGTGCGCAGGCCCTCGAACAACAGCAATTCCAGAAAGAGCTCCGCCTCGTCGAGTCGCACATGGGGCGGCCGGTAACCGACCGCGGTGCGCCCGTCCACCAGATAGCAGCGATCCACGGCCACCTGACGCAGCGCGCGGCGGCGCTCCCAACTCTGCATGGAGTTGCGCAGGGCCGCGCGCAGGGCACGGGCGGTCTCGACCGCCGCCGCCGTGCCGGTCCCCTGCCAGTAGTCCTCGAAGTCAAGGATCAGGATACAGTTGAGATTCTCGGCCCCCTGCACCGCCACCTTGAAGAAGCTCGAATCGGCCAGGGACTCCAGACAGTGCTGGAGCAGGATGTCCAGGTGCGGGATCGCATCCGGCACACCCGGACGCGCCAGACAGATGAGGTCGAGACCCACACCGTCGCTGCGCTCGAAACTGGTCTGGGCGACCAACTCATCGGCAATCCGCCGCACCCGCAGCGCGACCTCATCGGGCGTCGCGCGCACGTTAGCCGCCGGCCCTTGAATCTGGCGATAGAGGTCGGTCAAGAATTGCGGCGCACCGGCGGCGGCAGCGACCGTGCCCTCGCCCGAGCGCTCGAATGGATCGGGCAACGCGAGCAGGGCCAAGTCCTGCAACTGGCGCCGCGCCGAGGCGACACCGCCGCCCTGGGTCTCCTGCCACCGCAGCACGCCGCGCAGGGCCGACTGGTGCAGCAGCCGCTGCAAGGCCTCCAGGCCGTAGGCGCCGAAGCCGATCAGGAGCGTGGGTCTGGACATATTGCTTGACCTGAATTCCGCGAACGGCACGGATTATTCAATCGAGGATTCATGTCCGCAAATGAACGCCAATAAACGATAATTCAGTATCCCCAATTTGCGTTCATTTGCGTTCATTTGCGGACAATCATTTTCCGCATAAATAATTAATACCGCTTCTGCTCGCGCCGCGCCTCCCGCGGGGACTGCGGGTCGGGAGGCAGCTCCTTCAGCCCATGCAGCAATGCGCGCATCACCGGGCCATTGAGATAATCATAGGCTGAGACCTCAAGGCCTTGCACGCGCTTGACGCTGATGTGGTCCAGGTCCGCCGTCAATTGCCCGATCAGCTCCAACCGGCGGATCTGGCGCGCATCGGACGTCATAGCGCCCAATTGCTGCCCGATCTGATCCTCCAGCGAGGCGCGCAGGTGCAGGTCGTCATGGATGGCGCCGATCTTGGCCAGGGCGAGTACAAACTCGGCACCCAAGATGAATGGCTCGGCGCCCGCACGGCGCCAGACAAAGCGATCCGTATCCACGCCCTCGACCGCGACGGCATCGACCCCGATCACCCGCGCGATCAGCCCGGTCGTGAGGGTCTTGAGCGCCCAACCGGCAGATACCTCGGCTCGGCGCGGATTGAGATTCGGCAGGGCGTCCTCCCAATGGCTGTCGGTGTGCAGGCGGAAACCGCGCCGCTCATCCCCCGCGAGCCGCAGATACGAGGGCTCGATCTCGTCGATCAGCGCCGCGAAATAATACAGCGGGATCGGCATCACCACATCATGAACGATGATCAGGCGCGGGTCATGCCATTGGGTGGTCTTGACCTGCCGGCCGCCATCGCTTAAGACATCGATCAGCTCGTCTTTGAAGGCCTCGGCACCCCGCCCACCCGCATCGCTATCGACACCGAGCACGACCAGCCGAGTGCGATTGGTGACCACACCATCATCGAGCGCCGCGGACTCCGCCGCACTCACCCGCGCCATCACCCCCGCCAGTTGCCCGAGCGCCAGGAGCTTGCGCTTACGATAGCCCGCCAGCGCGTCATCGGTCACCGACTCACCCGGCGCCTTGGTGGGCTCCAGCATCAGCCTGGCCTCCAGATTCAACCCGGAGATCACATCGAGCCCCGGCTGGCCCTCACCGCCAAAGATGGCCCCACGCAACCGCTCGCGCCCGAGTTGCGTCAAGGCCCGGCGCAGATCGGCCACGGTCTGATCCACACCCTTGGCGACCACCCGCCCGCCCTCCTGCACCACCGGCTTCAATTGAGTTGAAATGGCCTCGGCGAGCGCCTGACGATCGAAGGTATTGACAAAGCGCCCGTCTTCGATGAAGAGCCGACTCCACACCCGCTGCCAGATGCGGCGACGCGGTTCGTCCAGGGTCTCGAAGACCTCCACCCGCATACTATAGGACGGGACCACGGCGGTCTCGCCGGCCTGCAACCGGGCCGCATCCTTCTCCAGTTCCTTCACCAATCCGTCCATGCGGGTGGCCAGCCGCACATATTGGCGCGACCGGCCTTGCAGGAATTCCAGGAGGCCACGCAATTGCATCAGGCGCACTCGGGCATCCAGATAGCGCAGGGCCGCTGTCTTGGCCTGGGTATAGACCGCCTGCGCCTCTTCCTTGGCATGGATAAAGTCCTGATCGCGATTGAACAGCCGCCGACTGGCCGCCGCCTTGCGCAGGTTTTCATAGGTCAGATCGCGCAGCTCGGCGCGCTTTTTCTGCGACTTGACGATGTCCTTCGACTCGGCCGCCTGCTCATCGTCGCGGGCCTTGGTGAGCCAGTTCTTGCCGCAGATCTCCAGCAGACGCACCACCAGATAACGCTCCTGGATCGGGTCGAGCTTGAGCCCGGCGATCGGCTCCCCCTCGCGGGCGCCAGTCACCAGCCCCAGCGCCTCGCCATCGACCAATTGGTGACCGCGGCGCACCTCCTCCTCGAGCTTGGAGACCATGTCGATATAGGCATTGGCCTGTTCCTTCTGGAAGAACATGGTGCGATCCTTGATCGCGATACGATTGATCAGCACCTCACGCTGTTCGGCCAGTCGCCGCTCGACCTGCTGCACCAGGGTATCGGCATGCACCGCGTCACCCTTCGCCGTGGTGCCGGTGACGGCGCCGGTATCCACCGACTGGACCAGCCGATACCAATAGCCGTCGAACAGTTCCTCAATGGCATCCTGGCGGGCTAGCTCACGCACCGATGCAACGAATGAGTCATTGATGAGCTCCTCGCGGCCCTCGTCCGACATCTGGGCAAAGCGTGGGCTGTTATAGTCAACCGCCAGCTTGGCCAGGGCGCGGGCACGGTCATCGGCCACCTCGGACTCATCCACGCCAAAGGTGATCTGGGCGCGCAGGGCCTGGGCGGCAAAGCGCAGCGCGCAATACTCCAGCAGGTCGGCGCCCGGCAGGACTAGGGCCACCGCGCCGAAGGTGCCGAAATTCTTGGTAAAGCCCTCGCCGACATCGCTCAAGTCGCCGGGGAAGCGGGTCAGTGACTCCAGGTGCTGCTCATAGTTGTCATACTCACCGGCCAGCTCATTGATGACCGGCGTGAAGACCTGCAAAAAGGCGGCATCGGCAATGACCTTCTCCGGGTCGCGGGTGCCGACATGGGGCGGGCGGTCGAGGATGAATGAGACGAAAAAGGGCCGCGTGCTGACACTCAGCCGATCGCGCGATGACTCGTTGCGGACATACTGGAAGGGCTCGGCGGTGCGACCCGACTGCTTGACCTGGGCGTAATCGAGCTTAGTCAGGCTCTCCAGCTCCTTCAGCGCCGCATAGGTATTGGCATGGATATTGGTATGCAGCTCCGGACCTACCTTATCGGTCATCAGGGTCGAGAGCAACAGATTGGCAATCACGCGCGGCTGCCAATTGGCACGCTTGACGATCTCATCCACCAGATAGGCCAGCGACAGGAAGCTGCCGGAGCCGGTGCCACCGGCCAGGGTGCAGAAGAGATAGATATTGAACTTGCCGTGCTTGCGCCAGGTGATGCCCGGGGCCAGGGCCTGGTTGACCAGATCATGCAGACGCTGGCGGATCGCCGGTGAATGAAAAAAGAACCCCAGCCGGGATTCGATGCGGATCTGTCCGGCCCCCGGCTTGACACCCTCCCGCGGGTTATAGGTGGCGGGCAGCCATTGCGCCGCCTGCGGATCGTTAGAGCGGCGCAGATGCTCGACCACCTTCTGTTTGTCGAAGGCCGCGATATTGATCCGGTTGCCCTTGGGGATCGACTTCAACGCATCCTGATCCAGGTCATTGGTATCGATTGATATAAATGCAGTCAGCGGCCGCAGCTGACTCTCCCAATTGGGCAGACTGGCGGCCCGCGCCGCGATCCGATCGACGATCCGGGAACCGACCCCACCCACACCGATGAAAAAGGCCGGGGTAATAGTACCCTGCTCTGCACGATAGTCGCTGTCAGCCATGATTGCACCTGTGAAAAGCAAAGCGGGCGGCGGTTCACCGACAACCGCCGGGCCGCCGTGGTGAGAAAGGGACTTAACGCCTGGCCAACGCCGGGACGCTCAGGCAGCGGCCGGGTCAACCCCCGGCGTCGCACCAGGCAGGCCGAAATTATACACCCCGCCGGATGCCTGCACCCCGGAGGGGACTCGGCACCGGCTGACATCGCACGGCACCGGCCGACGTGCCTTTCTACCACGGGATATTGGGGGCCATGATCTTTGCCAGGGGCCACTCCTACCCCCTAGGAGCGGCCCCCAGGCCGCGACAGGTCGCCCGCAAGGCCCACATGGCCGTCCCGGCGACCAAGGCCGGGCGTTGCAACGCCAACTTCATCGCCGACGAACCCAAGGGGTCCGAGGAACAAGCGGCGCACTGACGGGGGCCTGGACAGTCCGTCCCCTGGCATACGACAGTGCCCCAAGCGATAACGACCCCGCCCGCACCGCGGACGACTCCCCGCCGAGCGGACTGCGCTCCTCGTACGACTGACGGCGTCCGCCAAGCGGGCCGATCCTGGAACCCGAGCGAGCACATCCAGACTTGACCTAAGTGCCGAACCGTGGCGTTATTGGGGCCATGAACGCCAGAAACCTCTTCCAAGGCCGTCAGACCGTCCGCGATCGACGTCCGGACTTTGCTCGGCGATTTCTTGGCAGATGTCAGGAGACTGACCGATGACTGAACGACGCATCCTTCGTATCGCGATATCCACCCCGCAGGCCGCAATGGAGGCGTTCGCGCAAACCTGGGAACGCGTGGAACGTGGCGAAGCGGTCAGCCCAATTGAGTCGATTGGCTTCGAGAGCCTGTCTGAGCTGTTGAGCACCTTTACGCTCAAGCGCTGGGAACTGATTCAGACGGTCAAGCGAAGCGGACCAAAACCCATCGGCGACCTCGCTGAACTCATCGAGAATGACAGTCCCCCTGGCCGCACCGATGTTGGGACTTTGGTCGATCTTGGTATCCTCGAAATCGACGACCGCCAGCGCGTCTTCGTCCCTTGGAATGAGATCGATCTGAGGGCACCGCTAGCCGCTTGAGATTACAGTACTCCAAGAATCAGGTATACCTATGACCGACCGAGGTTCACTGACTCGCACGCCCGCGACCACTTGGTTGATTATACTAGCCCCAATATGCCGCCCAGGTCTCTTCACGCTCAAGCAATGGATCACCTAGCCAAAAATGACCGAAGCTCATCACGACCTCGTTCACATTCCCAATCTCCCGAGTTATACGGAAGTCCGCAGGCTCATCGTCATCTGGACGGGCACGACCAGCCAAGCTGCCGTCCGCGACATGGTCAGCGCCGTATGGGACCATACCGGCACGCCCCAAAATCAGGTCGATTGGAGCAACCCGGACGAATGGATTATTCAACGCCTCCGCGGTGAGTCCGCAGTGTTAGCCAGCCGAATCTGGAAAGAAAGCTGCGAGACCATCAACCCCCGCTACCTTTACGGCGCTTACCGGTTTATCGCCACGTACAAGCTGCTGATGCCTGACAGCACTGGCGCATACCGCCTGACCGACATCGGGCAGGCATTTCTCGACGACGATATTGCCACGGTCCGCAAGATCGACGAGGCCGAAGGCATTCCGAATCTACTATCCATCCTCGCCGCGCATTCGCCGGGTAAACGTGGCGATCTGCTCGAAGACTGGGGTAGTTTCTTGCTGGCCCATTCAACTTATAGGACTCCTTCGACCATCCAGCATACGCTACGTTATCGTATGCTCAACGTTGTCGAACGCGGCTACTCCACTCGTGCAGGTAATACCTACGCCATCACCGAGAAAGGCATCGCCTACGCCGCCGATTCGAGTGGCGCGCCGGAGCAGCAGGCGCATCAACGAGTACTAAGCGCGATCAAGAGCTACAACGACGCTCAGGTCACAGCACTCCGGGAACTGCTCGGTAAGATAAACCCCTACCGCTTCGAGATTCTCATCCGCGACCTCCTCGAAGCGATGGATTACGAGGACGTGGTCGTTACCAAGCAGAGCGGCGATAAGGGTGTCGATGTGATCGCCAATTACCAGTTCGGCATCACTCAGATCAAGGAAGTCGTTCAGGTGAAGCGCCATCAGGGTTCTATCACCCGCCCGGTGCTCGACCAGTTGCGCGGCGCGTTACCTTACCACCAAGCCATCCGCGGCACCATCATCACCATCGGTCGCTTCGCCAAGGGCTGCACCGATGCGGCCTTGTACCCGGGAGCCGCACCCATCACATTGATCGATGGGGATAAGCTCATAGAACTGCTGCTCAAGCATGAAGTCTGCGTCAAGAAGCGACCTCAATCTCTAATCGAAATTGACGACAGCTACTTTGCCAAGGGTGGAGCCGCCACCGACGCCGAACCGGCTCTTGATCCGACAGAGGACACGGGGCCGAGCTAGGCAACAATGCTCAACGCTAAAGGCGCCAAGCCCGAGTAACCCGAAATGGCGAATACAAGGCTTTGCGGTCAAACTGATCTTCCTATCCTTACCGGACTCGGAGACGGCTATGGCTCGCGTTGCGGAGCGGGTAGCTCAGGGCGGGCCTGCCGTCCCAGAATTGACGATTCGCCGTCGCTTTGCTGCGGGCTTGAGGAATTTTTCCCATCCTTACGGGGGACTGGTGGATATGTGGCAGCATTACAACAATGCCAGTGCGCCCCCTGCCCTGATGGCCGAAGGAGGTAATCCATGAAGACCCCGGTTTCCCGACTCAGTGACCCCGACATGCAGGCCGCACCAGTAGCCCTGATGCGGGCCGCCGAGAGGGCGCGTCATCTGGCAGAGCAAACCGGGACTCGGTTCGTGGTCCGCCCGCCCGCCACCTTGATCAACGACGTGCTCGGCTCCACCAGTGCAACCGAGCCTGACACCGAAGGCAGCGCATCATTGACGCCGAGTGGATCGGTTCGGGAGAGTCAATCATGACTGTTGCCGAGTTGACCCACGAGCAGATCAAGACGCTCCCTAAGCCCCAAGCTCGGGAGGTACTGGATTTAATTGGCTATCTAAAGCAAAAGAGCGAGCGGAATGGGAGAATTTGATGGGTGCCTAAGCGGGTTCGCTCGCCGCGGTCTGGGATAATCCGGAAGATATGGTGTGGAATGATCTATAGGGTACCAGGGCGCTCATGAACTTGCGCGATACCGAAATGCTGACCGAGAGAATCGCGGGACCGATACCCCACCGAGCGGGATTTCGCCCCCGATGTCCAGCTGGAATACTGTATTGCAGCCGTAGCCACTCTGACAGAGAAAACATATGAATTTCCCGGAACTAGAGCGAATCACGATCGACCCCAAGGTCATGGGGGGTAAGCCGTGTATCCGAGGCATCAGGATAACGGTCGGGACCGTCACCGGACTACTGGCATCCGGCGAAACGATAGAAAGAGTTTTGGACCTCTATCCCAGCCTGGAACGAGCGGACATTTATGCAGCTCTAGCCTATGCGACCTGGCGTGCTGAAGAATATGACGTGCCGCTTAAGGCATCATGAAGATCATCTTGGACATGAATATCCCCGAGACGTGGGAAGACTTCCTCAATCGGGCCGGTCATGACGCGATTCACTGGAGCAGGATCGGAGACATCCGCGCGGAAGATAGCGACATTATGGTCTGGGCGCGGGACAACGGCTATATGGTATTCACCCACGACTTGGATTTCGGCTCATTGCTTTTTGCGACGAACGCGGCAGCTCCCAGCGTCCTCCAGCTTCGGTTTCAGCATATCCTTCCCGAAGCGATTGGCGCAGCAGTGCTGGAAGCTCTGATCACCGCAGCGGAGATGCTGAAAGCGGGAGCGTTGGTGACGATTGATCCAAGGCGTCATCGCATCCGGATGTTGCCGCTAAGTCGTAACTAATCACGGCCTTGACATCTCCTCGCAGCGACCCGTCGCAGCCTGGGGGCCGCTCCTACGGGCGTAAAGAGTAACCCATCGTTCCCACCGCCACGGTACACCCTGCGCGACCAGCTTCCACTCCAGCGACTCCTTCACAATGAAAAATAGAGTTATCGGCCAATTCGCGACTGCGCTTTTCTGCGCCGTCTTCTGTCGCTTTGTTGATGCGACCTGTCTTGCGGCTGACGACCCCGCCAGCGCCTGCCGATACCCGGCTGGCGACGCTTGGTGCGCCAGGAACGGTGGCGGAAACTTATATGCCTACAAGGATGATTGTGGCGAAGCGCAGACACCGACTGAAACGCAACCGGCGCCGATGAAATCGTGGAAACCCGCTGTCACCTGGGACTGCGATCGAGCGAGAACGTCGGTCGAACGCCTCATCTGTGCCGTCCCCGACGTGCATGCCCAAGATATTAGAATGGGGGCACTCTATTCGCAATTGCTGGCGCGTGGCCTGGCGCCGGAACAGATGCAAAAGGACTGGCTGAGGAAACACCGCGAGGCCTGCGACACGGCGGACTGTCTGCGTGCCGTCTATGCCCAACGAATCAGTCACTTTGAGGCACTCCTGGCGACCGACACCGCCGCGGCTCACCCGCCGCCAAAGGCGACGGCACCAGCAACCAGTCGACTGCCGGAAGCGACCACACCCGCAAACCTGAACATTGATGACACCTCTGCGGCAACCCCAGCGACCGACATGTCGGTCGTCAGTCCGCCGCCATCGTTCCCCGCATCGGCCATACCGCAATTGCCACTACCAGAGGTGCCTACACCAGTCACTACAGACCAGCCGCAGGTGTCGCCAAAGGGCACCGGGAGCCTCTTCTGGGTAGCGTTGCTGGCGGTAGCGATGGCACTGGGCCTATTCACCTGGCGGGGTCGTTCCCGAACCAGCTCCAAACCACCGTTCTATGATCGTCTGCCTGCGGCATTGCGGCACATTGGCAGACACGGCCAACCGAGGGCGCGAATGCAATCGCTTCGCCTGGATGTCGAGACCCACCATCGGCTGATTGAGCTGCGCCGCCCGGGTGAGTCGCTGGCAGAGGTCGTTACGCGCGCGGTCACGGCCCTGGAGGCGACGACAGACCCGCCCTCTACCGATGAGCGATTGGCTACCCTGGAGCGTCGGCTGAAGCGACTCGAGGGCTCCCGATGAGCGACCGCCGCGACGAGCCCGGTTATCATAAATCCGGGAATTGCTCACGCCAAGGCGCCAAGCTCGGCAAGAAATACAATCGGGTAGAACCACGATCCAGATCACCCTCAAGGTGGCTGGCGCAACGCTGATAACGCACTGAAGAGCCTTGGCGAGCTTGGCGCCTTGGCGTGACAACGGCTCTTTCTAGGGTTATCGATCAGCATAGCGGTTTTGTTTTCGCTGAGGATCCAACGGCGCTTCGGGCCGTCGCCGACAGGATGTCGGCGCTCCCAGGCGGATCAGAGGTTACGGAACTCGAAGAACAAGGTCCCCGCGGCATTCTTATACAGCGTCGAGAAGCGTACCCGGGTTTCCTGCTCGGCGTTCAGCGGCTCCCATCGGTTGTCTTCATCCAGGTAGAGTACGGCCGACCCCGGGAGCGCCTGGATGAAGACACCGAGCCGGCTCGCCCGCAGTCGCACCAGGGCATCGCCGGCGGCGCGGCGCAATTGGAAATCGCTGGTGATGTAGATCCGCGCATCGCGGTAAAACCCGCTGCGCCCACCGCGCTGCGAGCGGATATTGAAGGGATAGCCCTCGTCCATATCGGCCTCCGGTGAGAGGATGACCGCCAGGGTGCGCGGAAAGCGTGCGGGGCTCAGGATGCCATAGAGAATGAAGGCACCCAGGAGTACGAGCAGGATGGCGGCGATGACCGGCCACCAACAGCGCAGCCAATAGTCCGGTACGATCTCGACCCGGATGAGCACCGGGGCGAGAAGCCGCTGCCCCTGCTGATCCACCGCCTCCACCACCAATGCCCCGGCCGCATCCGGGTGGACCGCCGCCGGGCAGTTGCCGACCCGCAGACGCACCGGATAGCGCCGGTTGCCCCCGTCCGGTAAACCGAGGGTGAACGCGCGCCCGGACAACGGCTTGAAGCCCTCACCCGCGTCGATCTCCAGCACGGCACCCCAGTGCGAGAAGTCGCTGGAGAGTTGCAAGTCGAACCGGCCGCGCGCCTGGACAAATCCCAGATCGAGCGTCGCCGTCGCCTCAGAGCGGCCGGTGAGGCGCCCATAGTCCAGCACGCCGGGCGGACCAAAGGCGATGGTGCCTTTGACGTCCACCTGCCCTTGAGCGGCCGCGGCGTCCCCTCCCCCCTCGGCGGTGTAGTCGATGACGGCGGTTTCGACCCGATCCGGCGTCCAGTCCCGCCCATAGATGCCATCCCCGGCCGTGCGATCGCCGTCGCGGCCGTCGTCGCGCAGTGTCAGGGTGCGACCATCGGCAAAGCGTGCGCGCACCCGATCCGGCGGGCGCAGCGCGTTGGGCGCACCCATCGCCTTGAGTTGAACCGCCACCGCGATGGTATTGCCGATGAAGGTTGAGGGCGGGGTCTGTACCTCCAGAACCCAGGTGGCAGGCACGACCTGGGTCTCGAACGGCTGCTCATCTTGGACATAGCGGCTCGCCAACTGGACGCGCCACCTCGCGGGCCCGGCCCGCATGAAGCGCACCCGTGCGGTCATGACCCCGTCATCGGCGGTCTGATCGCCCTCCTGGCCGTCGTCGCGAAAGGCGACCTCAGTGCCATCGACCAAGGCCTTCACCACGAGCCCCGGGATCTGCCCGGGTCGCGCGATGCGACTCCCGCTCCGGTCGTCGATCAGCTCCAGGGTCACCGGCGTGTCCTCACCCTGCGCCGCCTTGGGCGGTGCGGCGACCCGCATGCTGACCGAGAAGTCCTGGATCAGGTACCAGCCGGCCTCGCCGGTCAACCCGCTGACGTTAAAGCGCCAGGTGCCGGCCGCCGGACGGCGCAGGCGCAGGATGCGATAGCCGCGGTCGAGGTCGTCGAGCCCGCGGGTCTCCCCCGCGCGATAGTCTGGTTCGACCGCTACGGCGGCCGGATTGCCCGCGGCGGCGTCGATGGCACCCACCGGACCCTCGGCCGCGACCAGCAGGAAGGCCTCGTCGACGAAGGGCGGCACCTCGGCCGTGATCGCCGCGGAGTCGGGCGACAGCCGGCCGGAGTCGGGGGCCTTGGCGCCCAGGAAGCGCTGGTAGATCTCCCCGATCGCCGACAGCAATTCGCTCGGGGTCTGGGCGGCGGTGCGGATATCGTATTCGCTGTGTACCGGGCGTCCCCGCTCGCCGAGGCTAACCACCGCGGTATGGACCCCGGCGGCGCGTAACTCACTCAAGATCTGGGTGCTCTCCGCCCGACAGGTGTCGCGGCCAGCATCGGAGATGACGATGAGCAGCCGCTCTTTGCCCACCGCGGCGTCCAGCGCCGGCTTGACGGTGAGTAGCGGCACGATGAAGTTGGTCGGCCCGCCATAGCGGGCGCGCGCGTCCAGGGCCTGCTTGAAGCCGGCGAGGTCCGCCGCCTGCCGGTCGATACGCCGGCCCGCGTCCGGCGGCCCGTTGCAGTCCGGGCTGGCAGGCATCCAGGCCAGGCTCAGGTCATCGGCCGGGCCGAGCAGGTCGGCCAGGATCTTGATCGCCTGGATCGCCAGACGCGGCCGGTCATTGACCGCGTCCCGCATCGAGGTCGAGGTATCCAGAACCACCGCGACCTGGCGCTGGATACGGGCCGGGGGCTCGGCCCGGACCGGCAACGACAACAGCACGCAGAGCGCGAGCAGTAACCCGCACAGCATTCCACCCCATGGAAGAAAGACATGCTCACGCCAAGGCGCCAAGACGCCAAGAATATTCCGTGTGTTATTGATGGATCGGGATTCGCGCAGCAGCCGATTGGGAGAGTGCATTGATTGCGGTTTCTTTCTTGGCGCCTTGGCGCCTTGGCGTGACCAATGACGGACGCTGGCATAACCAACAGCCGTCTGCAAATGACGTGAGCTCATAGAAATTGGAGCCGCAACCATAGGTCCTCCTCGCCCATGCCCAGCCGATAGGCTTTATGTACTTCAAGCAGATACAGACCGGCGGCGGTCGGCGCAAGGCCGCTCCCGTCGCGTTGATGCACCGTAATGCCACGCGCCGGACGCAGGGCAAAAAGGGCCTCGTCTTCCGGCCGGACCCACCCCAGGAGCGCCCCGGCCCGGTCGACGAGCTGACGTTCCGCCCGGCGCGACAACAGGCGCCGCAGCGGGTGTGCGGGCGCCAGCCGCCGGGCGACGAATTCATCGGGATGGGCCGCGCTCGCAATGCCATAACCCAAGTCACGCGGCAGGGCATAGCGTGGGCGCACCAGCAGCAATGCCGGAATCAGTCCGACCAGCAGCAGGAACGGCAGCAGCGACCACCAGCCAAGGCGTGGGGCCTGGGCCACCAACACCTCGACCTGCAACGGCTTGATCACACCAAAATGATCATAGGGGGGATGATCGAGAATGAGCTTCAATTGAAAGGCGGGCGGTTTGAGCGGGTCGCCATCCGCATAGGGACCCAGGGTCACACAGAGCGCATGCCGGCCGCCCACGCCGTTGCGCCGGACCAACTCGGCAAGCGCGCGTGGCTTGCCCTGCGACCAGGCAAAGCCGGGCGACCCCGACTGAAAACCGATACGCTCGCCATCCAGCGTGAAGCGCGCGCCGCGCAACGCATCGCTCGTGCTGGTCGGCGGCTGCGCGCTGAGGAAGGCCCGCACATTGAAGCCCCCACTGCCCGGCGCCATCTGATTGACTTGGGCGCTTTCGAGCCGGGTCCCGAAGTCCTCCGTGAGGTCGAATGACGCACAGGCACTCGCCTGACGCCCAAGCGCCCCGCTGTCCGGACTCTTCATCTTGATGGCCGGCGGCTGCGGCGACAGGCCGAGCCGCGGATAGACCAGGACCTCGAATGGGTCATCGCCCCCCCTCGAGGCGACCGTCCGACCCGCCAGGTCGACCTTGACGGTGAGGTGCGCCGTATAGGCAGCGGCCACGTCGTCGGGCAACTGGTTCTTGGTGAATTGAGTCTGTGTCCAATAGCGCCGCCCACCCGCGGCCAGGTCATCCCAATGGTGGGCATCGGCAATACCGACGCCGTCGGCATCATTGATATTCCAAGCAGGGCCGTCGGGCCGCGGCTGTTTGAGCCAATAGCGCAAGGTCAATTTCGGCGGTAGGCCCTGGGTGCCGGCAGCCGTACTGACGAGGAAGTCGAGTTGGCAGGTCCGGTCCGCCATCGTCACCAGGGACCCCGGCGCAAAGCACGAGGGTATCGCGGTCGACGGCCCCCCGGCACCCGGCCCTTGATGCTCCCGCAGCTCAACCCGCAGGTTGGTCGGGCGCAGGACGAACACCGACACGTCGGACCCATCGGCGACCCGCAATGGATAGTCCCCGGGCGCGGGCTTTAATTCCCAGCGCAATGAATAGCTCCCGCCCGGCTCGCGCGCCTCCAGCAGCAGTTGCGGATTCACACTGCCGCCGGGGGGCGGTGACAATGTCTGCTTGGGCGGCAGCGGGGTCGAGCGCCCGACCGGGTCCAGCCGCAGGGCGACGATGGCCGCCTCGCTCGGCCCCACGTCGCGATGCAGATTCAAGGCGACCGCGCCGCTGCCGATCCGGTCTTTGCGGTCATCGGGCAGGTGCAGATAGCCAAAGCGCTGCGAGAACAACTTGATCATGGTCGCGGGGAGCTCCTCCCCGGTCCGCACGATGAAGACATCGGGAAAGACGCGCTGGGTATAGACGCCGGAGCGGACATTCGCCGCATCGGCTTGCTGGATGCCGGCAAAGAATGACTCGCCGCGCGCGGTCGCATCGGGGCCGAACAGGATCGCATAGAGTCGTGTCTGCTTGGCCGCGAGCTCCGGCAAGAGTCGCGTCTCGATATAGGCCTGATCGGCCCCGGGATTGACCGACAGGCCATCCGTAATCAGGACAATGGTGCGGGTCATCGCCGCACTGTCGGTACTCGACAATGGCGGCAGGTCAGCCAGGGCCTGGGCGATGCTCGGTGAATAATAGGTATTCATCGCGTCGAATGGCAATTGAGTCGCGCTCAATGCGGCGATGAACTGCGCGCGCGTCGCCATCCCGGTGGCCCGTCGGGGCGTCGCCGTATTGAGCGGCGGCGCCTCACCGAGCCATTTCTGTCGATCGAACGGGATGACCGCAAAGCTGTCGGGGTGCTCGGCCTTGTTGGGGTCGGGTTTGAGCAGGTCGTGCAACAGCAGCGTGGAGAGGATCGCCAGGCGCCCCGGGTCGTTCGGCGGGTCCTGCCAACCGCAGGCGGCACCGCACATGGACTTGGAGGTGTCCAGGACGACCCGCACGTGATCCCCGGTGGAGCCCAGGTCCAGCGCGCCCGCCAGGACATTGGCCGCGCCCAGCAGGAGGGCACCGCTGAGTGCGAGACGACGAAACACGGCGGACCACGGCGAATCGGTGGTGAGATCCGTGGCGATTCGCCCCAACCGGGATGTCGGGACCCAGGCCGGGGACGTTAAGGCGCCGACCGATGGCCAAGTGGACGCGGCCATAGAGTGTGTACCAAGGTTGCGGGCGGGATTTGGTTCAGCGGGCCGGGGCGGGCAGTCCCCGCGCGTCTGCGGTGTTGCCTGACATAGCTTAGTCTATATTCCTTACCTTTCCTCGCTGCCTTCGCGTTAGGATGGGCGGGGGAATGGCGGCGGACCCGCGACGCCTGGCGTTCGCTCCCGCGCCGCCGGCGTTCAGCCTCCGGCGCCGGATCGCCCACGCCCGGGGGTGAGAATCAAACAGTCATCCGCTGCCCCGCCGGTTCGGCCCGGCCGGGTCCGCGGGCATCGCACAGCACAGGAGATCTCAAGGTCATGGCGCAGCTGTTTCGCATCAGCGGTTTCCGGCCCTTTATCGGGATGATGTTTCTCAATGCGTTCGTGGACTTGGGCCACAAGATCGTCATTCAGAACACCGTCTTCAAGACCTACGACGGCGACGCCCAGATACTCTTCACCGCCATCGTCAATGCGCTGATTCTGCTCCCTTTTGTGTTGCTGTTCTCGCCTTCGGGCTTTCTCGCCGACCGCTTCCCCAAACCGCTGGTGATGCGGGTTTCCGCCTGGGCGGCGGTGGCCATCACGCTGGGGATCACCGCCTGTTATTACCTCGGACTGTTCTGGCCGGCCTTCGCGATGACCTTCCTGCTGGCCCTCCAGGCGGCCATCTACTCGCCAGCCAAGTACGGCTATATCAAGGAGTTAGTGGGTAACGAAGCCCTGGCGGCAGCCAACGGCTGGGTCCAAGCGACTACCACCACCGCCATCCTGGCCGGGATCTTCTTCTTCTCGGTGCTGTTCGAGGGCCACCTGAGCGGCGCGCTCTACAGCAGCCCCGGCGAGGTCATGCACCTGATCGCCCCGGTGGGTTGGGTCCTGGTGCTCGCCTCGCTGATCGAGGTAGGGCTCGCCTACCGCCTGCCGCTGACTGAGCCGGAACAGACGATCGCCTTCGACTGGGCGGAGTATGGCCGCGGGGGCTACCTGCGCACCAACCTCAAGGCGGCCTGGGACAACCGGGTGATCTGGCTCTCCATCATCGGGCTCGCGGTCTTTTGGTCCATCTCCCAGGTGATCCTGGCGGTCTTTCCCGCCTATGCCAAGGAGACGCTGGGGGAAACCGACACGGTGGTGATCCAGGGCCTGCTGGCCTGCTCCGGGATCGGCATCATCCTGGGCTCAGTCATCGCCGGGCGGGTCTCGCGCGACCACATCGAAACCGCCCTGATCCCGGTGGGGGCCATCGGCATCGCCGCCGCCCTGTTCCTGCTCCCGGAGCTGCACTCGACCTGGGCCCACGGGGTCAACTTCCTGCTGCTCGGCGTGCTGGCCGGGTTCTTCCTGGTGCCGCTCAATGCACTGATCCAATTCAACGCCGGGGAGGCCGGCCTGGGGCGCGTCCTGGCCGCCAGCAATTTCATCCAGAACATCTGGATGCTGGCCTTCCTGGGGCTGACGGTGGCCGCCGCCTACGCCCAGGTGAGCGGCTTGGCACTGATGGTCGCGCTTGCCGCGGTCGCCCTGGTCGGGGCGGCCTATACACTCTACCAATTGCCCCAGTCGCTGGTGCGCTTCCTCGTCCTGCGCATCGTTGCGACCCGCTACCGGCTCAAGGTCATCGGACTCGATCTCCTGCCGGCCCAGGGCGGGGTGATGCTGCTCGGCAACCACATCAGTTGGGTGGACTGGGCCATGGTCCAGATGGCCTGCCCGCGCCCGGTGCGCTTCGTCATGGAGCGCGAGATCTACGAGCGCTGGTATCTCAAGCGGTTCTTGGACTTCTTCGGGGCCGTGCCGATCTCGCGCGGCAGCAGCCGCCAGGCCATCGGCATCGTCGCCCGACTGCTCGAACAGGGCGAGGTCGTCTGCATCTTCCCGGAGGGGACCATCAGCAAGAACGGTCAACTCTCCGAGTTCAAGCGCGGCTACGAACTCTCAGCGCGCCAGGTCGCGGCGCAGAGCGGGGCAACGATCGTCCCCTTCTACCTGCGCGGCCTCTGGGGCAGCCGCTTCTCCTACGCCAGCAGCAAACTCAAGGAAAATCGCGGGGCGGGGCCGGTGCGCGACGTCGTGGTCGCCTTCGGGGCGGCCTTGCCCCTGGAGTCGGGCGCGGAGCAGGTCAAGCAGGCGGTCTTCGAGCTGTCGGTGAGCTCCTGGGAGGACTATGTGGCGGGGCTGCCGACCCTGCCGGTGGCCTGGCTGCACACGGCCAAGCGCACCCCGGGGGCGGTGTCGGTGATCGAGTCGGCCGGGACCGCACTCACCAACCGGCGGCTCATCACCGCCGTCCTGCTCTTCACCTCGCGCATCCGACGCCTGGCCCCGGAACCCGCCCTGGGCATCCTGCTGCCGGCCAGCGGGGCCTGCGCCATCGCCAATTTGGCCGGACTCATGGCCGGCAAGCAGGTGGTGAACCTCAACTACACCGCCAGCCCGGAGGCCGTCCGTGCCGCCATCGCCGCCGCCGGCATCCGTCATGTCATCACGGCGGAGCGCTTCCTGAAACGACTCAGCGGGCGCGGCATCGATCTCAGCGCCGCTTTCGGCGCGGTCACCCTGCACCCTATGGAGGAGCTGCGCGCCGGCATGGGCCGCGCCGAGTCGCTCGGGACGCTGGCGCTGGCGACGGCGCTGCCGGCGCGCGCTCTGCTCGCCCTGTTCGGGCAGCATACCCGCCCCACCGACACCGCCGCCATCCTCTTCTCCAGCGGCAGCGAGGGGACACCCAAGGGCGTGGAGCTCACCCATCGCAATATCATGGCCAACCTGCGCCAGATCTCGGACATGCTCAACACGGAAAGCCGCGATATCATCATGGCCAACCTGCCGCCCTTCCATGCCTTCGGGCTCACCGTGACCACCTTCCTGCCGCTGGTGGAGGGCATCCCCATCGTCTGCCACCCGGACCCCACGGATGCCTTCGGCACCGCCAAGGCCATTGCCCGGCACCGCGCCACCGTGCTGTGCAGCACCTCCACCTTCCTGCGGCTCTACACCAAGAACCGCAAGGTCCACCCGCTCATGCTGGAGTCGCTGCGGATCGTGGTGGCCGGGGCCGAGCGGCTGGCCCCGGACGTGCGCGAGGCCTTCGTGCTCAAGTTCCAGCGCCCGATCTTCGAGGGCTATGGGGCGACCGAGACCACGCCGGTGGCGAGTGTCAACGTACCGGACACCCTGGACCTGGACAATTGGAAGATCCAGACCGGTTCGCGCCCCGGCACCGTCGGCATGCCCCTGCCCGGCACCAGTTTCCGCGTCGTGGACCCGGTCTCGCTCGCCACCCTGTCGCCCGGCACCGACGGACTGATCCTGATCGGCGGGGTACAGGTCATGAAGGGCTACCTCAAATCCCCGGACCAAACTGCGGCGGCCGTCACCGAACTGGACGGCCGACGCTGGTATCGTACCGGGGACAAGGGCCACCTGGACCCTGACGGGTTCCTGACCATCGTCGACCGCTACTCGCGCTTTGCCAAGGTCGGCGGTGAGATGATCAGCCTGGGCGCGGTGGAGGAGCAGGTGCGCCGCGCACTGGCCCAGCCGGAACTGGAACTGGCCGCGGTCAGCCTGCCGGACGAGAAGAAGGGCGAGCGGATCCTGCTCCTGGTGGCTGCGGACCTGGACTG
Source organism: uncultured Thiodictyon sp. (assembly GCF_903946935.1). Classification (GTDB taxonomy): domain Bacteria; phylum Pseudomonadota; class Gammaproteobacteria; order Chromatiales; family Chromatiaceae; genus Thiodictyon. The sequence continues at coordinate 1,834 of NZ_CAJAXH010000041.1, read as the reverse complement.
GGAGGCCCTGCGCCGCGCCTTGCTCGCGGCCGGCGTGAATCCCTTGAGTATCCCCGCGGAAATGCGCCGCGTGGATGCCATCCCCAAGCTCGGCAGTGGCAAGACCGATTTCAGCGGGGTCCGGCGCCTGGCCCTGGCGGCCTAGCAGGGCGCCGCGCCACGCTCGATACCACTGATAGTCCACCAATAGACACCAATGAATCTCACGCAACGCAACGAAAAACGGATCTTTTGCAGACTCGGCGCAAGACTGGCGCCGTCCCCGCGGCGGGCGGGCCGGCTATGAAGCGACCAGTCGCCGCCGGCCTCGCTCGGCCGGAACCGTCAAAGACACATCCACTGGTGCGGGCACTCGCTCCCGTGGCCTTTGTCCTCGTGGGTTTTCTGAGCGTGATCGGGGCCACGGTCTATTTCGATGGTTTGATCGATCAACTCGAGCAACCGATCGCGGACGGCTGGACCCGACTCCAGGGTGTGGAACAGGTGGCCCAAGACCTGATCCGCATCGAGGCGTCCGTCTATCAGATGGCCAGTACCCGTGGGGGGCTCGCCCAGTCCCGGCTTGGCCGCGGCTTGCATACCCTGATCGGCAACACCCAGGCGCGGCTCGAGACGCTGGCGGCCGGGGGGGCGACCGCGACCCGCAACCCGCAGCAGCCACGACCGCCCCGGGGCATAGGGAATCGCACCTCTCAACTCTATGTGTACCCCCTGGAGGTCGGGGGGCTGGCGCCGGCGCTCGCCGCGGTCAACGACCAGGTCGGGGTCCTCGCGCGGCTCTTGGGCGAGCGCGACGCCGCCCGGGCCCGCCGGGACGCGTTGGCGGAGACGCAAGCCAACGACGCGGTGCAGTCGTTTTTGGGCGACCTGCCGCCCGTCTTCTACCGCCTGAGCGAGCAGGGCAACCGGCTGCTCGAGGACGCCCGGCAGCGCTTCGCCGACCTGCAAGAACAAATCAAGGCCCAGCGACGCCAACTACGCGGGAGCGGGGCACTGCTGGTGGCCGCGCTGGTGTTGCTGGTATTGGCCCTGACCTTCGGCTATGCCGCGCGCCTGGAAGGCGAGAACCGGCAGCGGCGCCTGGCGCAAGACGCCGTGGCGCGGGCCCGCGATGCCGCGGAGGCCGCCAACCGCGGCAAGTCGATCTTCCTGGCCAACATGAGCCACGAGATCCGCACCCCGATGAATGCCGTGATCGGCATGACATCCCTGGTGCTCGACAGTGACCTGGCACCCAAACAGCGCCAAGATGTAAAGACCATCCTCAACTCGGCCAACGCCTTACTCGAACTCTTGAACGACATACTCGACTTCTCCCGGATCGAGGCCCAGCAGGTCCAGTTGGAGCAGCAGTCATTCGATCTCGTGGAGGTGGTCGAGGAGGTGGTACGGACCTTCGCCGACACCAGTCGGCGCAGCGCAGTGGCACTGTATTACCGCATCGACCCCAACTTCCCGCGCGCCGCCGTCGGGGATGCGCGACGCCTGCGCCAGATCCTGGTCAACCTGCTGGGCAATGCATTCAAGTTCACTACCCAGGGCCAGGTACGCATCGACGCCGGGCTCGCGGAGGAGCACGCCGGCCTGGTCACGCTCCGCTTCCAGGTCTCCGACACCGGTGCGGGCATCCCCCGCAACCGCCAGGCCGGCATCTTCTCCCGCTTCACCCAGGCCGACGAGTCCATCTATCGCAAGGGCCTTGATCATCGTTCCGGCCACCCCCGGTTACGCCGCCACCAGCAGGAGCGCGGACGACTTGGGCGGACGGGGCCGTCGGCGCGCTGGTGACGGAGGCAACGGCATGCGCTGGAGCACCTGCGCGAACAGCGTTTCG
>NZ_CAJAXH010000040.1 GCF_903946935.1 uncultured Thiodictyon sp. | reverse complement strand
CCTGCGGCGACGGCTGGCTCAGGACCTCGGCGGCGAGGGTTTCGGTATCGATTGCGCGGATCCGGGCAAACCCCCGCAAAATCCGCTGCTCGCCGCGGTCATGGCGCTCGTGGCCTAAGTGAAAGAGGGAAACTTCAGCTTCGGAATATGTCCCACAAATCCAAGTTGCGCTGGCCGAATGGGACGCCATCGAATCAGCCATCCTCGTGCCCCCGCAAATCGGATCAATCCTGCGGCCAGCCAAGGACAGGAATGTCTTTCTGGATGAATTCGCCGAGGTGCGGCGCTTGCATCTTGCCGGCGAAGAACTGCCGCAACCGATGATGCGCCTGTGCCTAAGCCTCACAGAAAAGGTGCGCAACATGGACTGGGTCAATCTCTTTGCCCTAGTGCTGCCCGCGGCCGATCCGAAGCGACGGGAAGAGCATCTAGCCCGCGCCCGGATGGTGGTGGCGATTTTTTATTTGGAGCAAATCGGCAAGATGTTTCTGGCGTCGGGCAGCCCTGTCGAGGAGGCTTTGAGAAAGATCGAGGGACGGTGGCAGTTGGTGGCACCACCCAACCCCCGGCTGATGTCGGTGGGCAAACTCAACGGCCATTTCTGGGTGCCTTCATACCAGCGCGGCTACCGTTGGGGAAGAGAGGAAGTCGAAGCCCTACTCAATGATCTGCACGAATTTATCGCGGACAAGCAAAAACCGCCCGACCAGATCTATTGCCTGCAACCGGTGGTGGTCAAGAAGCGAATCAAAGGAGCGACCGATGAACCGCCCGAGACGGAAGGCGAAACCTACCACGAGCTGATCGACGGCCAGCAACGCATCACCACACTTTACCTGCTTTACCGCTACCTAGCGACGCAGGGGCAAGCGATACCACATTTTTCGCTGAGCTATGAAACGCGGCCTAACAGTACCGGATTTTTGAGCGCGGTCAACGGCCAGATCGATGACACCAATGTCGACTACTTCCACATGTCGGCTGCCTTCGCCCGGATCAAGGCGTGGTTTGAACATGATCACTGGCCGGACGAGAAGGAACGCCGGAGCGCCGCTACCGACTGGTGTGGATATCTGGCCGATCAGATCCAGCTCATCTGGTACGATGCCGGCCAGCAGGACGCTATCGATATTTTCACCCGCCTCAACGCCGGCCGCATCGTGCTGACCAATGCCGAACTGGTCAAGGCGCTGCTGTTGTCCGATCACGGTCAAGCGGACGCACGCCAGCAAACCATCCGCGCCAGACAGTGGGACGAAATCGAACACGCCCTGCACGAGGATGCCTTCTGGTATTTCCTGAGCAACGACGTGCCGCAATCCTACCCGACCCGCATTGACTTGCTGCTTGACCTGATTGCCGAAAAAGCCAGGACGCGCAACGATTCGTTCGCGACCTTTGTCTGGTTTCAGGAGCAACTCAAGGGCAAGGGAAGGTCGCAAGAGGCGTTAATGGACGAAATCTGGCAACGCTACACGCTATTGCGCGACTGGTTCGAGGACCGACCCATCTACCACCGTATCGGCTGGCTGATCGCCACGGGCGAGAAACTTTCGGTGGTGATGAACGAGTACCTTGCGCAAAAGGGCCAATCCAAATCGGCGTTCCAGAAATCTCTCGATGGCCGTATCCGCAAGCGACTCGGCGTCTCCAGTATCGACGCCATCGACTATGGTACGAACAAGAAAAAGTGCGAAGACCTATTGCTGCTGTTCAATGCGATGTCGGTCGGCGCACTTGAACACGGCAACGCGCGTTACCCCTTTGATACCCACCACAAAGAAGGATGGAGTCTTGAGCACATCCACGCGCAGGCCGCACAGCCACTGGCCAGCGAGAAGGCTTGGCGCGACTGGTTGGTTGACTCCGGTAAGACGCTGAAGTCTCTGCGTCTCGACGCCCACGGCCCTGACTTTCAAGAGGCCGATCAGCTTTCCGCCGATCTGGACGCAGCGTTAGCGGGTATGACCATTGACCGCCCTAGTTTTTATGCGCTGGAACAGCGCATCACGGCCTTTCTGAATCGCCACAACGCGAACAAGGATACCGATGCGATCGACAATCTTGCGCTGCTGTCGGGCGACATCAACGCATCCCTGGGGAACCAGTCGTTTCCCGCCAAGCGGCTGCGCCTGCTCGATTACGATAAGGCTGCACGCTTCATACCACCGTGCACACGCCGGGTTTTTCTCAAGTACTATACCGAAAGCGCAGATCAGCAGTTGCAGTTCTGGAGCGATGCCGATCGTAAAGCGTACCGCGAGGCGATACGTGCTGTTGTCACCCGCTATCTTTAGTCAGAAAGCAAGCCATGAATACCACCTCGTTCGCCGGTCTGCGAAACCTAAAGATTGAGCAGATCGAAATCCCCGTCATCCAGCGCGATTACGCCCTCGGCCGCACGGACACGGGGACAGAGCGCATCCGCAGGGGGTTCCTCGACGCCCTGCTCAAGGCACTCGAACCCAATGTGCAGCACCGCCAGCCCCTTGATTTCATATATGGCGAGATCAAAGACAACAAACTGATTCCCCTCGATGGCCAGCAGAGACTCACCACGCTGTTCCTGCTGCACTGGTATCTGGCCGCTCGCCTGGGGTTAATCGCTGACGAGTGGCGCACGCTGCCCGCATTGACCTACCTGACGCGGACGAGTTCTGAAGATTTTTGCTGTCAACTCTCCGACTGCCCTCCGCCTTTTGCCGAGCCGCTCGCCGAACAAGAAAACCCCAACGACAATCTGGCGGTCTGGATCAGGGACCAGTCGTGGTTCCGCAGGGCCTGGGAGCGCGATCCAACCATTGTTGGCATGCTGGTCAGCCTGGACGACCTTCATGGCCGCATCAAGGCATGGGACAAGCCGCAACTGCAAGGCGCATGGGATCGACTCACCGACCCGGAGGACCCGGCGATCGGTTTCGACTTCCTACCCATCACCGATATCGGCTCTACCGACCGCCAATACATCCGCATGAATGCGCGTGGCAAGGCGCTGACCGAGTTTGAACACTTCAAGGCCCGCTTCGAGAAGACCCTGGCACTTTGCTCTGACCCTGATCGAAAGAGATTCGCCAAGGGGGTCGATAGTAACTGGACCGATCTACTTTGGCCGCTGCGCAACAGCGGCAAGAGCAGCGAACTCGATACCGTGATCGACGACGAATTCCTGCGTCTGTTTCGTTATCTTGGCGCCCTGGTGGTCTGGAAGTTCAAGCTGGGTGCCAAGGCCGCGCCGGACAGGGCTGCGGAATTGCAGGTCTGGGCCGAATCTCTGTTCGGCCAGAGCGACATCCAGGGCGAGCGGCGGATTTTTCTGTTCGATGCGCTCGATACCTTGTACCGAATCTTCAAAGACAAGGATCGGAGCGCCATCGAAGCCGAATTCGCCCAGTGGTTCGTCGGCGACACGCACCAACCGGGCAGAGTGGCGATCTTCAAGAGCCCCAATCTCCTGGTCGAGTGCGTTACGCATTTTGGCGAATCAACGCAAAGCGACAGGTTCCCGCTGGTCCAGCAGTTGATGTTCTATGCACTGCTGCGTGGCTGGATGACGCAACGCCCGCTTGATGCGCAATGCCTGCGCGTGCTGCGCAATCTTTTGCTGGCGCCGGATGCCTATCTGGTCCAAGAGAAGGCGGCCGACTATTACCTGCCCGGCATCGAATACTTGAGCGATCACGGCCTGCCGGGCAGCGGGGCACCGATACCCGAAGCACTGGCCAAGGCCTTCAGCACGCGGCAAGTGAAAGAGGAGGTCGAAAAGCAGACCCTGAAGTCAGGCAAAGCCGCCTTGGCTCCCAGCATCGAGCGGCTGGAAGATCATCCGCTGCTCCAAGGCTGTCTGTTCGCCTTCGACCTTTGTTCTCTGAACCTGCCGGTAGCCAATACCTTTTTTGATATCTTCCCTCCCGCCAGTCCGCGGACTTTCGCCAGGCTTTTAACCGGCGCCTTGCTGACCAAGGGTGATTATAGTTGCCCGGTGGATGATCGCTTTCAGTTCGGCAGCGCCACCCAAAGCAACCTTTGGCGCTACATGCTGACCAATGACTCATCGAAGATACGGCAACCGCTGGATGCGCTGCTGGTCGATGTGGCGGCCCGCACCGGTGACATCGCGGCCCACCTAGAGGGCATCATCAGCGATTGGCGAGCATGCAATCAGTCCGACTTCGACTGGCGCTGGTACTTCATCAGATACCCATCAATGCGTAATGGAGAAAATAGCCGCTTTTACTCACCAAGCGGAGAACTGGGTTTCTTGCTTTGCAGATATAGAGAAAGACTGAGCAGCTTTGACGATCCGTATCTCAAGGCACTGCATGAAGCCAGTTGCATCGAAGGGGTAGCGTATTGGTCAGGCTGGGAGGCGACATTAAGCCGGTACATAAGCTGGCTACGATCAAAGAATCAGAAAAACATCCTGCGTTCCGATCCGGCTGGCTGGGTAGTCGTTCCCCCGGCAGACCCTGCACAGCAGTCAGCGTTTGCCAATGTTTGCCGCACCCATAGTCTTCAGCTACATACAAACGGTGAGTGGCTACTGGTTGTGCCACAGAATGCCGCTTTAGATAAAGATACGGCAGACCGTATTACGCTTGGTGCCCGGCTGCTGTTTGATCTGCATCCTCTGTACTGATCAATCGGGCGAAATAGGGGGCGTACCACGATATCCGGCGCCGACAATCCCCATACGATACCGCATCCATGAGAGGGGTTCTTCACTCTGTCTCAGAACTCCCGGCGCATCCAAGCCTGGTCGTCCCGTGCAGACCGATGGGCTCGGACGGAATCACCCACCTGAGCCCCACGGCGGCCAGGTTCGGCGGCTGTCGAGCCGAGTGTCCATCGCCGCCGACCTGAAAAGGCTCAGATGAGTGCGTCTCGACGCGTACCCTGAACCGAACCGAGCCCATGTTGCGGCTGTTCTCGGCCTTGGGGCAACCCCCTTTCCCGCATTCCCCCCAAAAATCCGCACCTTCAGCTCTCACGCTCCCCGCCCGCCGCGCAGCACACTGCGCCCATGGCTGACCCAACCGAAATCCCCAAGTACATCGACGATCCACCGCTGATCCTGCTGTGGCGCGTCGATGATCTCGTCCCGATCGTCCTGTGTCTGGTCATCGGGATCTTCACCGGCAGTCCCGG
>NZ_CAJAXH010000039.1 GCF_903946935.1 uncultured Thiodictyon sp. | reverse complement strand
GCGGTGCGACCAACCCTTTTTCCTGGCGGCCATAGAGCACTGGAACCACCTGATCCCATCCCGAACTCAGAAGTGAAACGGTGTATCGCCGATGATAGTGTGGGGTCTCCCCATGTGAAAGTAGGTCACTGCCAGGGCCTTCTACAAAAAACCCCCGCGCCTCACGGTTCGGGGGTTTTTCTTTGTCTGGATGCGCGCGCCAGCGGCGCACAGGTCGTAAACCTGAGAAAGAGTACATTAGCCGCAAATGTTCATTTGCGGCCTGACTGCTTTTCTTTGGATCAATACCCGCCCTTGCGCATCACCGCGGGTAGTCCGGCGATTTTGGTGCCCTGTTTGGTCGGGGCCAGGGGGAATAGGGTGTAGAGGTCCTTACTGGTTGGCTTGGTGCCCCAGCGCTTGGCCATGTCCTTGAGGACTGCGCGCTCCATGGGTTGGCTCTGGTTGTTGTCCAGATACTCCTCGCGCAGGTAGCGGATCAGGTCCCAGTGCTTGTCGGTGAGTTCGATTCCTTCGATGTCGGCGAGCTTGCGTGCAACCTCTTCGTCCCACTCCAGGTGGTTGACCAGATAGCCGCTGTCGGTCGTTTCAATCGTTTTACCATTGACTTCAATGGGCATTCTTGTGCTCCTCTTATTGCGTACGTGGGGGTTACAAGGCAGTGCATCGTGCATGCGCCAGCACCGTCAACCGGTGCTGATGACTGCATCGATACCCTTGTGGGGGATGAAGATACCGCAACCCAACAGCCGGTGGGGGCCGAGCCCATGCTGTTGGAGGCGCAGCGATTCGGCAGCGCTGAGATCGGCCAGCAGCAGGCTGCGGGCCAGGATCTCGCCGCGCGGGGTCGCCAGTACCGAGGTCTTGCCGCAGAGTGCCTTGCGCACCAGGATGTCGATGGCGGCCAGGGCGCGGGCCATCTCTTCCAGGAAGCCGTGCTCGTCCGGAGTCGCGGTCTCGGCAACCAGGTAGCGTGCGAACAGTGTGGACTCTTGACTCAAGAGCTTCACCTTGCCGGCCCCGAGCGTCACCGGGCAGTTGCCGACGTCCAGGCGGGTGCCCGGGAGGGTGGCCAGCAACTCCGGCACCCGTTCCCGTGGTGCCCGAACCTTGAGCTTGGTTCGGCGCGAGACCTCAAGGCGGTTCGCGGTCCCGTGGGCCGGCCTTTCCCAGCCGTTCTGCGAGCCGGCCACCTGGATGTTGTGGATCGCGAGCAGCGGCTCCTCAGTCATCCAGGGACAGACCCGCAGCAGCGCGGCGGCGAGTGTGTAGGCGTGGTCGACCGGTACTTGCCGACAGTCGAGCGCGAACACCAGGTCCACGACCTCGTCGGTCACGCCGACGGCGTCTGATTGATCTGTCTCGTTCCAATACATCATGGGGGCAATAGGTCTCAGGCGAAGGGCAGGCGGTCCTGGAGTGCCTCACGGTCGAACCACCAGTCGTCCCGGACCAGTACATCAACCACTTGGCGCAACCGCACCAGAAACTGCTCCGGTTCCTTCAGCCCCAGTCGGTCCATCCAGCGGTCGAGCTGCTCTGGCGTTTCCACCCCGCTGTGTTGGCGAGCCACCTGACCGAGCGTCTGGGTGGAGAAAAACATCAAGTCCTCGCGGTGCTTGCCCTGGGCGCGCACATCTGCCAAGAACAGTGCGGTGCTGGCCGCGACGGCCGCGCCGTCCGCGTCCTGTGGGGTCTCGTCGATCACATGCCCCAGGAGTTCGATGCTCAGTTCGGGGTCGATCGGGCAGGTCACGGCCAGCCAGATACCCTGTCCCAGGGCGCAGGTCGAGTCGGGTTGCTCCGCCTGGAACAGCACATCGCAGGCGTCTGCCGCAGACTCGAAGTCATCCGCCGACAGAAAATAGTTGAACGATTCGCGTCCCAGCGGCCAGGCCTCCGCACCGCGCCCCAGGTTGACCAGGGTGCGGGCCAGTTGCAGACGGGTGTCGGCGTCGGCCGCGGGTGAGCCGCCGATCCGCTTGAGGTCGCTCAGGCGCTCACGCAGCGCGTCTAAGTGGGATTCCAATGCCAACTGCGCGGTGTCGCGGTGACTGCGCGAGTCGACTGCGGCGTTCTCCTGGGGCCTGGTCCGGCAATGGGTCTGGGGGTCGCCGAGTTCGACGGCGAGCAGATCGAGCTGTCTCATGAGCGCGCCCGGCATCATGATCTAGCGCACCAGGCCGCTGAACGCGGCCTCCAGACGGTCTTCCCAGTCCTCGGGAGTATCGAGGTAGGGTGGCTTGACATCCATCCGAAAAAATCGCTCGCCGGAGCGGGCGACCGCTTGGACCAGCGGGATCAGTTCGTTAAAGGACTCGATCCCTTGATCGCCGACGAGAAGTTCGCTGAGCTTGAGCATGGGTCGCGGCCACCGCCCTGAAGGTTGATTATCGACAAATTGTGTTGACTGTGCGTCCCGGCAGGCGCCGGGTGTGGCTGGTGCTTAATGTGTAGTTCCACCTGCATTAAAACAAGCAATCCCCTGTAAAGATAAATAAATTTAGCGACTTAGGCGCTCTAGGCGGTCGTGTCCGGCGCGGCACTGCTGCCACCGGCGGGCGGTGCCCCGACATCTTCTCCCGTGGTGGCGCTGCGCCATACGTGGCGAAGGGCGTCGGCTCGCTGCCGACGATCATGGCGCTTCGTCGGCGGTGTCCGCGGGTAATTTAGGACGTGAGTATATTAGTAACTATTGACTAAGATATCACCCGCCGGTAACATCTGATGACGAATTAAGCGGGGCACAGATGCCGTGGGAGGCTTGGGGGTAACTGCCGCGGCGTCGCCGTGGTCAATGGCCTCAAGCGTGCGCGGGCTGCCCAATGACCCGCTCTCGATGATGGATATGGCACGCCACCTGAACGGCGTTGACAGTGTTCCCAGCCGTTCAGCACAATAAAAAAATAGCGGCTGCTGCCCCCGTTGGCGGTGAGTTGAGCTTAAAGTGTCGGGGCCGGCCCAGGCCGCCGCCGGGCGAGCGCCCCGCGCACGCCGGCGCGCCCCGTTCTGAATGACCCGAGAGGAGAGACAGCGCAATGGCGAACGAGAAACACGGCACACCGATGCTCGACGAGTTGGAGACCGGTCCCTGGCCGAGCTTTATCTCCGGCATCAAGCGTCTGCGTGATCAGCATCCGGAGGAGCGGATCAACGACATGTCCAATAGCCTGCTCGGGCAATTGGAACACTCCTATGAAACCCGCAAGGGTTATTGGAAGGGCGGCACGGTCTCCGTGCTCGGGTACGGCGGCGGCATCATCCCGCGCTTCTCCGAGGTCTCCAAGGCCTTCCCCGAATCCAAAGAATTCCATACGCTGCGTGTGCAGCCGCCGGCGGGTAACCACTACACGACCGCCATGCTGCGCCAACTGGCCGACAGTTGGGAGAAATACGGCTCGGGCCTGGTGACCTTCCACGGTCAGACCGGCAACATCATGTTCATTGGGACGGACACCAAGAACACCCAGCCGTTTTTCGATGAGATCAACGAGTATGGGTGGGACCTGGGCGGCGCCGGTCCCTGCGTGCGCACCGCCATGTCCTGTGTCGGCGCGGCCCGTTGCGAGATGTCCTGCACCAATGAGCAGAAGGCCCATCGCCTCCTGGTGAACCGCTTCGTCGACGACGTGCATCGCCCGGCGCTGCCCTACAAGTTCAAGTTCAAGGTCTCCGGCTGCGCCAACGACTGCCAGAACGCGATCGAGCGCTCCGACTTTGCGATCCTCGGCACCTGGCGCGACGACATGAAGGTCGACCAGGCGGAGGTGCAGAACTATGTCAAAGACAAGGGCCGCCAGTATTATATCGACAATGTGGTCACGCGCTGCCCGACTCAGGCCTTGGCGCTGAATGACGACGACACCCTCAAGGTGGATAACCGCGCCTGCGTGCGCTGCATGCACTGCCTGAATGTGATGCCCAAGGCCCTGCATCCCGGCGATGACAAGGGCGTGACCATCCTGATCGGCGGCAAACGCACGCTCAAGATCGGTGACCTGATGGGTACCGTCGTGGTCCCCTTCAAGAAATTGGACACCGAGGAGGACTATGCCTCCCTGGTGGAGTTGGCCGAGACGATTATCGAGTTCTGGGCCGAGAACGGGCTGGAGCACGAGCGCTGCGGGGAAATGATCGAGCGCATCGGGCTCGCCAATTTCCTTGATGGCATTGGCATTGAGGCCGATCCCAATATGTTGAGCCATCCCCGCCAGTCCTCCTACATCCGTTTGGATGAGTGGGACGCGGCGGCGGAGGCCTGGTACGCGCGGCTGGCCGAGGCCGGACCAGGCGCTGACCTCTGAGACCGCCCGGGCGGCCGCTTGCATCCAAGCGGCCGCAGGGTTCTAAAGAATATTTCGCTGATTGACTGGAGGACAGGCGATGGCAGACACGCGTGAGCCGATCGAATCCGGCTGCCCGGACCCCTGGCAGTATATGCATCCCGTGATGCGCAAGAATTTTGGGCAGTGGAAATATCACGATCACCCGCGCCCCGGTGTGCTCCGTCACGTGGCCTGGAGCGGGGACGAGATCTGGACCGTCAAGGCCGGCACCCAGCGGATCCTAGACGTCTTCACCCTGCGCACCCTGTGCGACATCGGTGACGAATTTGGCGAGGGCCACGTCCACTTCACGCTGCGCTCCAACATCGAGTTTATGGTTGCGACTGAGGCCAAGGTCGCACCGCTGATCGCGGCCCTGGAAGCGGCCGGCTTCGTGGTCGGCGGCACCCAGAACTCGGTGGCGATGATCTCGCACACCCAGGGCTGGCTGCATTGCGACATCCCCGCGACCGACGCCTCCGGGGTGGTCAAGTCCATGATGGACGAACTCATCGATGAGTTCCGCAATGCCAACATGCCCAACCGGGTGCATATCACCACCTCCTGCTGCCAGATCAATTGCGGCGGGCAGGGCGATATCGCCATCAATGTGCAGCACACCAAACCGCCGCGCATCAACCACGACTTGGTAGCCAACGTCTGCGAGCGCCCCACCGTGGTGGCCCGCTGCCCGGTCGCGGCCATTCGTCCGGCCATGGTTAACGGCAAGCCGTCGCTCGAGGTCGATGAGCGCAAGTGCATCTGCTGCGGCGCCTGCTATCCGCCGTGCCCGCCGATGCAGATCAATGATCCTGAGCACTCCAAGCTCGCCATCTGGGTGGGTGGTAACCACTCCAACGCCCGCGGCAAGCCGAGCTTTCAGAAGCTGGTGGCGGCCGGTATCCCCAACAATCCGCCCCGTTGGCCGGAGGCCACCGCCATCGTCAAGCGGATCCTTGCGGCCTACAAGGCCGGCGCCCGGGATTGGGAGCGCATGAATGAGTGGATCGAGCGCATCGGTTGGCCGCGCTTCTTCGAGGAGGTGGACCTGCCATTCACCAAGTATCACATCGATACCTGGCGCGGCGCCCGTGCGAGCTTCAACAGCTCGTCCTATATCCGCTTCTGAGTCGCGAGGTCGACATGAAGTTTTCACTTCAGATCAATGAAGGGCCCTACCAGCATCAGGCCTCCGACACCGCCTATTTCTTCGCCAAGGCGGCGTTGGAGCAGGGGCACTCGATCTTTCGCGTCTTTTTCTATCATGATGGCGTCAACAACGCCTCGCGGCTGACGACCCCGCCTCAGGACGACCGGCACATTGTCAACCGCTGGGCGGCGCTGGCCGAGCAGTATGAGCTGGACCTGGTGGTGTGCGTGGCCGCCGCCCAGCGTCGCGGGGTCGTGGATGAGGGCGAGGCGAGTCGCAATAAGAAGGACGCGACGAATATCCACCCCCGGTTTCGGATTTCCGGTCTGGGTCAGTTGGTCGAGGCGGCGATCCAGGCCGACCGTCTCGTCGTCTTCGGCGACTGAGGGCGCGACGTCATGTCAGAAACCATCAAGAAATTCCTGTACCTGAACCGCAAGGCACCCTACGGCACCATCTATGCCTGGGAGTCGCTGGAGGTGGTCCTGATCGGTGCCGCATTCGATCAGGAGGTGAACCTGCTGTTCATGGACGACGGGGTCTATCAGCTCGCCAAGGGGCAGGACACGAGTGGGATCGGGATGAAAAACTTTTCCCCGACCTATCGCACCCTGGGTGACTATGAGGTCAAGAACATCTTTGTCGACCGCGACTCATTGGCGGCGCGCGGTCTCACCCAGGACGATCTGCTGCAGATCGCCTGGGAGGACATCGAAACCGAGGAGAGCGTGGAGAACATCGTCACGGTCGTCGACGCGCCCGCTGTCCGTGCCCTGATGGACGCGGCCGACGTGGTCTTCAGCTTCTAAGGGGGTCTCATGAGCATCCTGCACACCGTCAACAAGTCACCCTTCGAGCGGAATTCACTGGAGTCCTGCCTGAAATTCGCCGCGCCCGGTGCCGCCGTGCTGCTGATCGAGGACGGGGTCTACGCCGGGCTGCGCGACACCACGGCCGTACCCTTGATCGCCGATGCACTCGAGCGGGTTAAAATCTATGTGCTGGGCCCGGACCTGAAGGCGCGCGGCTTTGCCGCGGAGCGCCTGATTCCCGGTATCGGCGTCGTCGACTACGCGCAATTCGTGGCTATGGCCGTGGAACACGCCAAGGTTCAGGCCTGGCTGTAGTCTTTTTGAATCGATAACACTTCTCTGGAGAATCGCAATGGCTGACACGATTGATGTCGACGGCAAGGAATTTGCTGTGGATGAAGAGGGCTATTTGGCCAACCTGAATGACTGGGTGCCCGGGGTGGCCACGGTGATGGCCAAGCAGGACAACCTGGAGTTGAGCCAGGACCATTGGGACATCATCAACTTCCTGCGCGAATACTACGAGGAATATCAGATCGCCCCGGCGGTGCGTGTGCTCACCAAGGCGGTGGGCAAGAAGCTGGGTGCGGAGAAGGGCAACAGTAAGTACCTGTACAGCCTTTTCCCGTACGGCCCGGCCAAGCAGGCGTGCCGTTTTGCCGGCCTGCCGAAGCCGACCGGCTGCGTCTGACCGCTGATTTCCCGGGGGCATGGGCGTCGTGCGCGCCCGGCTCGCCCCCGGGCCCCGACCGGTCCCACTGAGGTAGCGGAAACATGCCGTTTCTGACCGTACTCTATGCCTACTTGTTCTATGGCGCCGCCCTGGTATTCGTCTCCGGGCTGACCTACAAGATCGTCCAATACACCCTGACGCCGGCCCCGCTCAAGATCCCGACCACCCCGGCACCAACGACCCGGGGCGGTGTGGTGTTGCGTATGACGCGTGAAGTGGTCTTGTTCGAGAGCCTGTTTCGCGGCAACAAGTGGACCTGGATGTTCGGCTGGCTGTTTCATTTCGGGCTCTTTCTGGTGACCCTGCGCCACCTGCGCTATTTTCTGAATCCGGTGCCGGCGTTCATCGAGTTTATTCAACCGTTCGGCGTCTATGCCGGATTCGCCATGATCGTCGGGCTCGTGGGCCTGTGGTCGCGGCGCTTCCTGGTGGATCGGGTTCGTTATATCTCGTCACGCTCCGACCATCTGATGCTCGGGCTGCTGCTCCTGCTTGGGGTGAGCGGATTGGTTATCCATTTTCTGTTCCACACCGACATCGTGGCGGTCAAGACCTTTATCATCGGTCTATACCATTTCGATTTCAATCCGTTGCCGGGCGATCCCGTGCTGCTGCTGCACCTTGCGCTGCTCGCCGGACTGATGATCATCTTTCCTTACAGCAAGTTATTGCATGCCCCCGGGCTCTTTTTCAGCCCGACGCGTAACCAGGTGGACAACCCCCGGGAACGCCGGCACTTGGCTGCCTGGGCGTCACGCCTTGAGCGGTCCTGATCGCTCGCACAGGAGTTGAACCATGGCTAAGGCCACCTTTAAAGTTCCAGTGTTGAGCCAATATCCGGAGGTGCCGGCGATCACCCCGGGGAGTATGGCGCATAGTACACCCTTCCAGGCTAAGCCCGAGTTCCAGGCCGCACTCGGTTTCCCCGGGGAGTTGGTGGAGAACTGGCAGGAGCGGGCGATCGAGAAGATGGGTGAACTACTCACCCGCTATCGCTCGCTGCGGGTCTATCTGGATGCCTGCGTCAAGTGCGGCGCCTGCACCGATAAGTGTCACTATTTCCTGGGCACCCAGGACCCGAAGAACATGCCGGTCGGGCGCCAGGACCTGATGCGCAAGGTCTATCGGCGGTATTTCACCGTGGCCGGGCGCCTGTTCCCCAAGCTGGTCGGTGCCGAGGACTTGACCAAAGAGGTCCTGGACGAGTGGTACAGCTATTACCATCAGTGCTCCCAGTGCCGCCGCTGCTCGGTCTTCTGCCCCTATGGCATCGATACCGCCGAGATCTCGATGGCCGCCCGGGAGATCATGGATTCCATCGGTGTCGGGCAGAAATATTGCAACGAGATCATCGGCAAGGTCTATACCGTCGGCAATAATCTGGGCCTGCCCGGGCCGGCCCTGGTCAATACCCTGGAGGGGCTCGAAGAGGATGTCTTCGACGACACCGGGGTGCATGTCCGGTACCCGATCGATCAGGTGGGCGCCGAGGTCCTGTTTGTCACCCCCTCGGCTGACTTCTTTGCCGAGCCCCATGTCGATGGATTGATCGGCTATGGCAAGGTGATGCATGAGTCGGGCCTTAGCTGGACCTTCAGTACAATGGCCTCAGAGGCGGCTAATTTCGGCCTCTTCATCGGTTCTTACGAGAATATGCGCCGGGTCGCGCTGCGTATCCGCGAGGCCGCCATCCAACTGAAGGTCAAGCGCATCATTTTCGGTGAGTGCGGTCATGCCTGGCGGGTCGGCTACGGCTTTCTCAACAGCCTGGCCGGTCCCTGGGACTTTCTCGACCCGCGCTACCCGGTGCCGCAGCACATCTGCGAATTCACCTGGGACCTGATCCAACAGGGCCGCTTGACCCTGGACAAGAGTCAGAACGACGACAAGGTCCTGACCTTCCATGACTCCTGCAATGTCGCGCGTGCCTCGCGGATGGGCGATGAAGCCGGTGGTCAGTTCGAGATCCCGCGGGCGATCATCCGTGCAACCTGCAACCATTTCTATGACATGGACGAGGAGACCATTCGCGACCGCACCTTCTGTTGCGGCGGGGGTGGCGGGCTGCTCACGGACGATCTGATGGAGCTGCGGGTCAAGGGTGCCAAACCGCGCATGGAGGCCCTGAACAACGTCATCCAGGAGAAGGGTGTCACCCATATGGCCGCCATCTGCGCCATCTGTAAGACCCAATTCAGCAAGGTCCTTCCCTTCTACGGAATGGAGATGGACCAGATCATCAGTCTCCATCAACTGGTGTCCAACGCGATCGTACTCACGCCGCGGGAGGATGACGATGATGGTGACGAAGGGGCGCAGTCCCGCGCTGAAAACGCGGACGAGCCGGACTGAGCCCGGCCGCGCGCTTGACGCCGGGTCCGGCCGCCGTGCTTGGAGCCGCGCAGTACACTGATAAGAACCCTCAGGGTTAAACTGGTAGGAGAGACAGGCGATGGCGACCCCCGCTAACGAGATCAATACCAAGCCCTCCTGGCGCCGCTATGAGGACGGGCACCAGGAATGGGAGTCATGGACCGATAAGATTTTCGCCCAGGACCGCTCACACAAGTGCCCGACCTATGTCCATAAGACACCGCCCTGCCAGGCCAGTTGCCCGTCAGGCGAGGACATTCGGGGCTGGCTGGCGATCGTGCGTCAGCAGGAGAAGCCGCCGTCCGATCTGAGCTGGCAGGAATATGCCTTCCGCCGTGCCACCGATGCGAACCCCTTCCCCTCACTGATGGGCCGGGTCTGCCCGGCGCCCTGTCAGTCCGGGTGTAACCGCACCCAACTGGAGTCGACCGTCGGGATCAACGCGGTCGAGCAGTTCATTGGCGACACCGCCATCGCCAATGGTTACCGCTTCGCCGCGGCCCCGCCCCTGAGCGGGCGGCGCGTCGCCATCATCGGCGGCGGGCCCGCTGGCCTGGCGGCGGCCTATCAATTGCGGCGCAAGGGTCACGCCTGCACCATCTTCGAGTCCAATGAGGGTCTGGGCGGCATGTTCCGCTACGGCATTCCCGGCTACCGGGTGCCGCGCGACCAACTCGACGCGGAGATCCAGCGCATTCTCGACTTGGGCGATATCGAGGTCCGCTTCAGGACCCGGGTCGGGGTGGATGTCCAGGTGGCCGACCTCGAGCGTGACTTCGACGCCGTCCTGTGGGCGATCGGCTGCCAGAGCGGCCGTGGCCTGCCGGTACCGGGGTGGGAAGGCACACCCAACTGCGTCTCGGGCGTGGCCTTCCTCAAGGCCTTCAACGAGGGCCGCATGAAGGTCACGGCCGAGCGGGTGGTCTGTGTCGGCGGCGGTGACACCTCCATCGACGTGGTCTCGGTGGCGCGCCGTCTCGGCCACATCACCAAGACCGGCCACCAGGAACTGCCGGAGACCGTGGTCCACGACGGCTATGTCGCCCATGATGCGGCCTTGAGCGCCGCGGCCGAGGGCGCCGAGGTCACCCTGACCTCGCTCTTCGTCCGCGCCGAGATGACCGCCTCCGAGCATGAGGTCCATGACGCCACGTACGAGGGTGTCACCATTCTCGACGGTGTGATGCCGTTGGAGGTGATCTTGGGGGCCGACGGTCGGGCCACCGGCCTTAAGGTCGCCGACTGCCGGCTGACCAATGGGCGTCCCAGCCCGGTCGAGGGGACCGAGCGGGTCCTCGCGGCTGACCTCATCGTCTCTGCGATCGGCCAGGGCGGGGACCTCACCGGGCTTTCCGCATTCGACAATGGCCGCGGGCTCATCAACGCGGACAAATTCGGCCAGGTGCCGGAGCACACCGGCCACTTTGTCGCCGGTGACATCATCCGTCCGCACCTCTTGACCACTGCCATCGGTCAGGCCTGGATCGCGGCGGGTTCCATCGATGCCTATCTGTCACAGGCCGAGCAGGGTCGCCGGCCCAAGGTCGACGTCCATCATTTCAACCTGTTGGACAAGCTGGCCGAGGTCAAACTGACCCCAAAGCCATTCGATGTCGAGGCCCGGGGCGACTTGCGCGGCACGGACGACGGCAACTGGGCGATCCACAACTATGAGGATCGCTCCAGCGCCGAGGTCATTGCCCAGGACGAACTCTTCCTCGGTCACTTCAACTATCATGTGCAGAACCACCGCCAGGAACAGGTGCCGGATGCGCAGGTGGTGCTCGGTCACTTCAAGGAGCGGGTCATCGGGCTCACCGAGGCGGAAGCGATCGACGAGGCCAAGCGTTGTATGTCCTGCGGGATGTGCTTTGAATGTGACAATTGCGTGATCTATTGCCCGCAGGTCGCCGTCTATCGGGTGGCCAAGTCGGAGCGGACCACCGGCCGTTATGTGGCCACGGACTATGCCAAGTGCATCGGCTGCCACATCTGTGCGGATGTCTGTCCCACCGGTTACATCAAGATGGGCCTCGGTGAGTGAGTGGTTGCGGGCCAATACAGTGGGAGGCGTTCGATGGCTAGAGCACTAATGTCGAACCCGGGCCGGTGGGCCGGCGTTGGCCTCATCCTGCTGGGCCTGTGCTGGACGCTGGCCGCCCAGGTTGCCTGGGCGGGCGACGCGCAGCACTTTGTGCGGCCAGGCTCAAAGGCGGCCACGCTCGGTGGCTGCGTCGAGGCCACCCCATTCATGCGGCGCAACCACATGGAACTGATCAAGCATCAGCGTGACATCACGGTCCACCAGGGCATTCGCGGCGCCCGCTACAGTCTCGCCGGTTGTATCGATTGCCACGTGAGTCACACAGCGGATGGTCAGGCGGTGGCGATCAACTCAAAACAGCAGTTCTGCTATGCCTGCCACGCCTTCGCCGCGGTGAAGGTCGACTGTTTCGATTGCCACGCCGCAGTGCCCCGGGGCGGGCCCCTGAGCGCGGCGGCGAGCGGGCAGGGCGCAACGTCCGAGCGCGACCCGCGCGGGGAATAATGATGAAGCACCCAGATGAGACGATCGATCAGGGGCGCCGCGACTGGTTCGGCCTGGCGGCCGCGGCGACCGCGGCGGTGGCCGCACCCGGGGTCATCCTGCACTTGGCCAGTGCGAATACCGCCCCGGAAGCCCAGCCGGCGAGCTCGGCCGTGCGCTGGGGCCTGCTGATCGACACCAACAAATGTACCTCGGGCTGTCGCGACTGTGTGGATGCCTGCGATCGGGAGAACGGGCTCGACCTCCAGACCAAGCCGCCCACCGAGGCGCCGACCGCCTGGGCCGACCAGAAGGCGGTCTGGGTCCGCAAGGTCAAGCTGGCCGACGGCCTGACGGGGCGGGTGACCAACCTGCCGCTCATGTGCCAGCACTGCGAACACCCGCCCTGTGTGGACGTCTGCCCGACCGGGGCCTCCTTCAAACGGGCGGACGGGATCGTTATGGTGGATCGGCATATCTGCATCGGCTGCCGCTACTGCATGATGGCCTGCCCCTACCAGGCGCGCAGCTTCATCCATCAGCCCATGCACGACCAACTGACCCGGGTGCCGCGCGGCAAGGGCTGCGTGGAGAGTTGCAATCTCTGTGTCAGCCGGCGTGACCACGGACTCCCCTCCACCGCCTGTGCGGATGCCTGCACGGCGGCGGGCAAGGGCGCCATCGTCTTCGGCGACCTGAAGGACCCGGCGAGCCCCATCAGCCTGGCCCTGAAGGCCATGCCCAGTCGCCAGCTCCGCGAGGACCTGGCGCTCAACACCGGCGTGCGGTACAAGGGCGTCTAGCCCAGGGGACTTAAAGGCATGAAACGAATCGTCTATCGTGAGTGGCACATCCCGCCGGCCCGCTACTGGGGCATCCTGGGGATCCTGGTGTCGGTGATGGCCCTGGGGGGGCTGGCCGCCCTCTATCTGGAGCACGAGGGACACTGGGTCACCGGGATGAACAATTTTGTGGTATGGGGTGTCCCCCATGTCTTTGCCGTGTTCCTGATCGTCGCCGCCTCCGGGGCCATCAATGTCGCGTCCATCGCGACCGTCTTCGGCAAAGGGGCCTATCTGCCATTGGGGCGGCTGTCCGGACTGCTCGCCGTCACCCTGTTGATTGGCGGGCTACTGATCCTGGTGCTCGACCTGGGGCGTCCGGATCGTCTGCTGGTCGCACTCACCCATTACAATCTGCGCTCGATTTTCGCCTGGAATATCTATTTCTATACCGGGTTCGTCGCGCTCGTCATAGCCTATCTGTGGAGTATGGCGGATCGAATGGGCGCGCGATTCAAGCATACGCTCGGGGTGCTCGCCTTCGGCTGGCGTCTGGCGTTGACCACCGCCACCGGCTCCATTTTCGGCTTTCTGGTCGCCCGGCAGGCGTTCGATACCGCCTTCCTGGCACCGATGTTCGTCATCATGTCATTGGCCTATGGGCTGGCCATCTTCATCCTGGTGCTGATGTTCACCTTCCATCAGGAGGAGCGAGTCCTGGGCGATCAGTTGCTGCGGCGGCTGAAGAACCTGCTCGGGGTCTTCGTCGCGGCGGTGTTGTATTTCACCCTGGTCTATTATCTGACCAAGGCCTATGGCGCCAAGAACTATGACCTGGTCGGTTGGCTCCTGTTCGGCGGCGGGGGCTATTCGATCCTGTTATGGATCGGCTGGATACTGATCGGCACCCTGGTGCCGCTCGCCATGTTCTGGCATCCGCGGACCCGGCGTGACCGCCGCTTTATTGCCGTGGCCTGTGCCCTGGTGATCCTGGGGGGGCTCGCCGCACTCTATGTGATCCTCATCGGCAGCCAGGTCTACCCGCTCCAGATCTTCCCGGGCCAGACCATCCTGGACTCCGGGTTTGCGGATGGCATCAAGGTGGCGGATTCGACCTATCATCCCAGCCTCCCCGAACTGCTGCTCGGCCTGGGCGGCGTGGCGGTGGCCCTGTTCCTCACGGCCGTCGGCGTGCGGGTGCTCCAGTTCCTGCCCGACTCACTGGCCGATGCCGAGCTGCCCGCGGATACCGAAGAACCCAGCGCCGGCAAGGTCTCCTATGTCGATGACCTAGCGACTGGTTAGGCGATCCGGCGCGGGTCGCCGCGATAAGTAGATTGGTCCGCAAATGAACGCGAATAGCGCTTGTTATTCGCGTTCACTTGCGTTTATTTGCGGACAAAGGTCGGTTGCCCATCATGGCCCATCTGTATCTCTCTGCCGCGCACCGGTCCTCGGGCAAGACCACCGTGGCCATCGGACTATGCCGCGCCTTTCGCGACCGGGGGCTGCGCGTCCAGCCATTCAAGAAGGGTCCCGACTTCATCGATCCTCTGTGGCTCGGCACGGCGGCCGGGCGCCCGTGCTACAACCTGGATTTCCATACCATGGAGCGCGGGGAGATCGCCGCTGCCTTCGCGCAGGAGTTGGCCGGTGCCGACCTGGGGCTGATCGAGGGCAATGTCGGGCTCTATGACAGCACCGACCTGGCGGGCGCCAACAGCAATGCCGCACTGGCCAAACACCTGGGCGCCCCGGTGGTCCTGGTCATCGACTGCCAGGGCATGGCCCGCGGCATTGCCCCGCTGCTCCTGGGATACTGCGCCTTCGATCCCGATCTCAACCTTGCCGGTGTCGTACTCAACAAGGTGGGCGGCGAGCGACACGCCGGCAACCTGATCCGGGCCGTCGAGCATTACACCGACATCCAGGTCTTCGGGGTCCTGCCGCGCGATGAGTCGCTCGCCATCGCCGAGCGTCACCTCGGCCTGATGCCGAGCAACGAGGCCGTTGAGGCCGAGGCCTGGATCGGGCGCATCCAGCGCCAGGTCGCCGCCGGCCTGGACCTGGATCGACTGCTGGCACTGGCCGACGCGGCGCCGTCGCCGCCGTCGAACGTCTCGGCACCGCCGGCCCCGACCGGGTACCCGATCCGTATCGGCATCGCGCGCGACTGCGCCTTCGGCTTCTATTATCCGGACGACCTGCGCGCACTGGCCGCCGGCGGTGCGCAACTGGTGCCCTTCAGCCCGGTGGCCGACGCCGAACTGCCGGCGGTGGACGGACTCTTCCTGGGCGGTGGCTTTCCCGAGTTCCGGATGGCCGAACTGGAAGCCAATCGCAGCATGCGCGCCCAGGTGGCCGACTTCATCGCCCGGGGCGGTCCAGTCTATGCGGAGTGTGGCGGGCTCATGTATCTGTGCCGGGGCCTCACCTGGGGGGACGAGCGACGAGCCATGGTCGGCGCCCTGGCGGCGGAGGTGGCGATGCAACCCAAGCCACAAGGACGCGGCTATGTCAGTCTGCGGGAGACCGACGCCTTTCCCTGGCCGGGGCCTCGGCCCGCGGGGAGCCAGGTCCAGGCCCATGAGTTCCATCACTCGCTGGTGGTCGCGCCCGGCCCCGATTGGACCTACGCCTACGAGGTCCTGCGCGGGGTCGGCATCGACGGGCGCCACGACGGTGTCGTCCAAGGCAACCTGCTGGCGAGCTATGCCCACCTGCGCGACGTGGGTGGGCTCAACTGGACCGGGCGCTTTCTCGCCCATGTGCGGCGCTGTTTGGGGGCTTGATCACGGCGCCGCTTGACGGCGGCGCGCCCCGCTGTATTCTAACCACCGCAAGGGTAGGGGGACGCGGCGGCGTCTTTGACGCGCGACTTCGCTACCCAAAAAAATAAGCATCTTAAGGAGTCGTGCCGCGGCCTGTCGAACCACGACAGCGCAGCCTCGGCACTCGCTCTGCACAGGCGTTGAGGGACTGGAGACGCGATCATGTCGGGGAGTGTTTACGACTTTTTGCACGGGCAGTGGCGGGACTACAAGCGCCGACTCCACCGGGTCTGCGCGGTGACCCACGCGCAGGCCTTGCTGGATTGCATCTGTGACGGCTGCGCGGGCTGCGGTCCGGCACAACTGATCGAACCGGTCACGGCCTGGATCAATCTTCAGGTGGGGCGGGACCTGGAGGGGCGCATCCGCGCCGCGGGCCCGGAGGGGGATGCGTGCTGGTCGCAGTGCCTGCGTCTCTTCCACAGCCCGCAGCGGATGGCCGCGCAACTCGCGCGCAGCCTGGAGGCGATCTGCGCCGCTTGGGGCCTGGGCGAGGACGCGCGGGCCCGGGCGATCCTCTGGCAGACCCTTTCGCACTATTTCTACGAGGCCCGATTCGCGGTCGATGGCCCCACCGGGCAGCATCGGCTGCGCAACTGGGTACGCATCCAACGCCTGCTCGCCCGCGTTCGCCGCGACCTGGAGGTCCAGGTCGGGGGGCTCGCGGGGCCGGAGCGCGTCTGGACCCTGCGGCGACTGGAGGACCCCGCCTGGCTTGCGGCCGCCGTCTTGGCGGAGTCGCAGCGCACCGGGGGCGGCCCCCCGCTGGATGACATCGCCACGGTCGATGGCGTGCTGGCTTATCTTTATGCCTTCTTACCCCACCTGGATATAGGTGACATGGAGGACGATCCGGCGCTGGCCGCGCACCTGCCGAGCGATCTGCCCGAGACCATCGCCTATTACGTCAATGACCCGACGAGTCCCGCGGGACTGACCGCGCCCGAGCGGGCCGCGCTGATCCTGGAATACTGGAGCGAGGTAGCGCCCATGTCCGACCGCGTCTTTCAGGACACCTACGGTCATACCCGTCAGACCCATCGTAACCGTGTCGCCGCCGGGGTCCGCAAGATCGCCCCTTGGGTGCGCCGCGATCTGGAATCCTGAGGTAATTCACTATGAAAAATGGCCTCGCGCGACTGACCAAAGACGTCCTGGACGCCATCGCGGCGACGGACCCGCAGGATACGCAACGGCTTGCGGATGAACGCCTACAGGCGCTGATCGACGGCCGCGAGCCCCTGACGCTTCCGGAGCGTCGGCTGCTGGCGCGCTCGGCGGTTACCCGCGATCGCCTGGGGTGGCTGCGCCACCTCGCGCGGGCGCGCTCGTTGGCTGCCTGGCAGGCGCAGGCACTCGGCCCCCAGCCGCTCCAGTTGCTGGCGGCGGCGGATGAGACCCCGTCGGTGGCGCCCGTGCGGTTGGTCGGCGAGCATTACAGCGTCGCCTTGATTCCGGCCGATCTTCAGGGGCGGGCCTGGCGCATCGCCGTGCAGATTGCGTCGCCGCTGATCGCCGCCACCCCCGGCGGCTTCCAACTCGTCGACAGCGAGGGGTTGGTCTGGCTGGCCGGATACCCGGATGCGGCGGGCGAGTTGGTGGGCTTTTGGCAACGCGAAGAACCCCTCTGGGAGCGGGTCCATCGGGTCAGTCTGGAGCTGGTGCCGCAGTGACCAGACAACCGGGCCCGCGCCACGCATTGGTCTATTTCCCCCTGGCCGGCGATCTGGATCACGGCCTGGCCGCCGTGCGCGTCATTGATTGGGACCAGCCCGGGTCTTACACGCGGATGACCCAGGCCGGCCCCTGTGCCCATGAACTGCGCAAGGACGACGAGATCGAGGGCATCATCCGCACCGAACGCCTGTGCGGCGGCTGCCGATCGGCCGCAACCACTGGGCAGCTGATGGTGGAGTTGGTGGTGGCCGACGGGGCACAGGTCTGCGGCGCGAGCTACACCCTGGCCCTGGCGCTGGCGGACAAGCTCGCCCGCGGCTGCCTCCCCCGGCTCGCCGGTTGGACGGTGATCGCCAGCGGCGTGGTCAAGCGCGACGGCTCAATCGGGGCGGTCGGGCGGATTGACGAGAAGCTCGCGGCGCTCGAGTATGCACTGACGCGGCAGCCCCTCGCCAAACCCCTCCTGGTCCTGGCACGGGACAATCTGGACGCACTGACCACCGATGAGCGGCAGCGACTGCGGGGCTTGATCGCCGCGGGCGTGCAGTGTGTGGGAGTGGCGGCCCTGGCCGACATGCGACCGGACTGGCCACGTGGACGCATACCACCCCCACCGTGGTGGCGCCGCTTGCTCAATGGGCGGCGGCGGGCGATGGCCGCGGTGCTGGGTTGGCGCTGGCAGTGGCTAACGGTCATCATTGTGACGGTCGCGATCCTGTACTACCTGTGGTGGTCGCCATGTGGCGCCCTGTCGACGGACCCCGCCATCATCGAGCGCTGCTGGGCGCCGCAGCCGGTGGCCTTGCGGATCGACTGCAGTGTGCAGCACCTGAACGGCGAGCGCACCCCGCGGCACTGTCCGAGCGGTACCTTTCTCTCCGAGGACGACCAGTTCTCGCTAGAGGTCAAGCCGTCTGCGCCCGGTTGGCTCTATGTCTATTACTTGGATGCAGCGGGCCAGGCATTGGATGACCTACGGCCGGACGGGAAGCCCTGGCCAGTGCTGACGGGTCAGAGGCTACCGGTGACACTCCCGGATCGGATCAGTTCGTCGGCCGGCCGCCCGGCCAATGGGCGCTTTCTTGCCGTGCTCACGTCGAAGCCCCTGCCGGAAGGCGCGCCCGCAGCGCTCCTCAAGCCGTTCCTGGAGGCCGTGGCCGAAGAATTCGTGTTGTGCGGGGACCCCCACTGAGCGCATCCAGAGATCAGGAAAGCACCATGACTGTCGGACCCACGGGGCATCGTTCCCCACCACGCAACCCCGGAACCCCGATCCTCGCCGGCGCGCTCGTGCTGGTTCTGAGCCTGTTGCTCGGTCACCCGCTGGCGCAAGCGGGCGGCGCGGACGGTATGCAGCGTCTTGCCGGCGGGGATGGACACAGCTTTACCGTCGGGCCCGACGGCGGCCTGTGGGCCTGGGGGGCCAACGCGCAGGGCCAGCTCGGCGACGGTACCCGTACCGACCGCCTGATTCCCGTGCGGGTCCTGACCGGGGTCGCCGCCGTGGCCGCCGGTCAGTTTCACACCCTGGCGCTGAAGACCGACGGCAGCCTGTGGGCCTGGGGGGTGAACTACCGTGGCGAAGTCGGCGACAACACGACCGTGGACCGCCTGACACCCGTCCAGGTCATGACCGGGGTGGCGTCGGTGGCGGCCGGGGCGCATCACACCCTGGCGGTGAAGACCGACGGCAGCGTCTGGGCCTGGGGTGCCAACGAACGCGGACAGCTCGGGGACGGCAGCACGACGTATCGACCGGCACCGGTCCGGGTGCTCTCCGAGGTGGCGTCCGTGGCTGCCGGCGGTTGGCATAGCCTCGCCATCAAGACCGACGGCAGTCTGTGGGCCTGGGGAACCAACGACGCCGGCCAACTCGGTGACGGTACTCACACGGATCAGCCGAGTCCAGTCCAGGTCCAGCCCCGGGGGCTGGCGGCCGTCGCCGCCGGCGCTTGGCACACCCTGGCGCTGAAGACCGATGGCAGCCTCTGGGCCTGGGGGGCGAACAGCTTTGGCCAGCTCGGCGACGGCACAACCTCCGAGCGCATCAGCCCGGTGCCGGTCACCATCGGCGTGGCGGCCATGGCAACCGGTTCGTTCCATAGTCTGGCCATCAAGACCGACGCTAGCCTGTGGGCTTGGGGGGGGAACCAACATGGCGAGCTCGGTGATGGGACCACCATGGATCAATCGAGTCCGATCCAGGTCCGCGCCGGGGTTGCGGCTATGGCGGCGGGGACCTATCACACCCTGATCATCGACACTCAGGGTGGGCTCTGGGCTTGGGGGGCCAACGAACGGGGGCAGCTTGGCAACGGCCGGACCACGGGTTGTCTCAGGCCCATCCAGCGCTTCCTCCCGCCGGCGAGTCCTTACGATATGCAGCGGATGGCCGCCGATGAGTCCCACAGCCTGGTCATCGACACCGACGGTGTACTCTGGGGCTGGGGCGACGACCCGGAGGATCAGCCTGCTGGGGGTACCAACAAAGGGGTCGCAAGGCGGCTCCTTCCCTTCCGCAACCGGGCGGCGGCGGTGGCGGTTGGCTGGCGGCATGGTCTCGTGATCCAGACCGACGGCGGCCTCTGGGCTTGGGGTTGGAACCGCTACGGCCAAGTCGGCGATGGCTCGACCGTGAAACGCGCGAGCCCGGTGCGTGTCTTCGAAGCCGGCGAAGCCGTGGACGCCGTCGCCGTGGCGGCCGGGACCTACCATAGCCTGGCCGTCACGCCGGACGGCCGTCTGTTGGCCTGGGGGAATAACTGGGACGGCCAGTTGGGCGACGGCACCACCAGGGACCGTTTGAGCCCGGGCGAAGTCCTGAGCGGGGTGACGGCGGTGGCGTCGGGTGCGAGCCACAGCCTGGCGCTGAAGAGCGACGGCACCCTCTGGGCCTGGGGCTGGAACAAGTATGGCCAGCTCGGCGATGGCTCGACCATCGACCGGTCAACTCCGACGCTCGTTATGAGCGGCGTTGTGGCTATGGCGGCTGGTTGGGGACACAGCCTGGCCCTGAAGGACGACGGCACCCTCTGGGCCTGGGGGCATAACGTCTATGGCCAACTCGGCGACGGTACGACCACGGATCGGTTGCGTCCGGTCCAGGTTGACATCCGGGGCCGAGTCAAGGCCGTGTCCAGTGGCTATTACCACACCCTGGCCCTAAAAACCGACGGCACCCTCTGGGCCTGGGGGGACAACGAATACGGCCAACTTGGTGACGGCACCAACACCGATCGCGCGATTCCGACCCGGGTCCTGGGCGGGGTCACAGCGATGGCGGCCGGGATGTACCACACGGTGGTCCGCAAGATCGACGGCGACCTCTGGGCCTGGGGACGCAACCGGCGCGGTCAGTTGGGCGACCGCACGACCATCGGTCGGGCCAGTCCGGTCCGGGTCACCGCGATCCCGTAAGCCGCCGGAGCTTTGCCCACCGCAGGGAGCCGGCGCGCCGCCGTCTCCTGCGTCGTTCGACCTCATCGCTTAGGTCCGTCGTTCCGGCCGGACGCCGGAACCCAGCGCCAGGGATGGCCAGCATCAACCTCCACATCGGGCATACCGACGTGCCCACCAGTCGTTTTCCCGTCCGCCAGGCATCCGCAAGTCCCGGTCAGGGATCGCCGCACTGCGCTCGCTCCCCCTTTTTTGCTTTTGTCACGCGCCCCCCCGGGCAAGAGGGGGTGAAGGCAGCCGTCGCCGGTATCGGACTGATTTCGCGCCCGCCGTCGTCACTGAGGAGGCGAGGCAGTTGCCAGATTCAAGTGAGTGTCAAATGGGAGTTGAGCAGATGAACGTCAATGTCAAGTGCCGGTGCTGCGGCGCCCTGGTTGGCCTACTGGTTAGCTGCGCGACCTTCGCCGAGCCTCCACCAGAGCAAATCCAGGCTTTCTTCAGTCGGGTGCCTGAATGGGGCGAGCCGGCGATCAAAGCGGCGCAGCAAGAGGCCATACGGCAGCAATATGAAGCAGAGGTCGCCGCGGCCCACCCTTATCGCTACGCATACCACCATCATCACCACCACCATCACCACCATCATGATCATGGTTCGTGCTACGGTTTCGCGGGGTATGGAGCCGCCGAGGGCCTTAATCGTCATTGCGGCGGTGATTACCGTTGAGCCGATGGGGATCTGCCGTGATGATGCAATACGCCGGGGCCGACGCGCGACCGTTCTCGATTGAGGCATCCTACAACCCGCACCTCCTGCCGGGGGCGACCCGGCTCGAGGTGGTCCTGACCCTCACCGCGGCATGCCCCGACGCACTGGTCCCGCTCGGCGGCTTGGGCCAGGTCAGGCTGCGTCTT
Organism: uncultured Thiodictyon sp.; assembly: GCF_903946935.1. GTDB lineage: Bacteria > Pseudomonadota > Gammaproteobacteria > Chromatiales > Chromatiaceae > Thiodictyon. Next base: position 15,239 of record NZ_CAJAXH010000039.1, on the reverse strand, counting down.
GAGCCCCCGCGGGGTTGCCGCATCACCTCGGTGCAACAGCAGTCCCCGGAGCGCGTCGAGCTGATCGGGCTGGGGGTTCAAGACAGCGGCGCCATTGATGTCCCCTTGGGCACCTGGGGGAGCGAGTCGCGCGACTATTTCGTGGTGGCTCAACTGTCCCCTCATGAGGCAGGCGAGGATGCGCTGGCCTTCTGGTTGCAAGTCCTGTGTATACACCAGGGTGCCGAGACCGCGATCGACGGGGGGCGGGTCGTTGCGGACTGGACCGCCGACCTGGCCCTGGCCGCGCAGGTCGATCCCCGGGTGGCCTATTGCAACGCCCAGCAGGAGCTGGCCGAGTCGACCCACGATGGTCTGGCGGCCCAATGCCGGGGCGATCTCACCCTGGCCACACTCCTGCTCGGGCGGGCGGTGCAACTCAGCGCGGCCTTGGACAACGCGGCGGCGTTCCGGAGTTTGGCGCGCGTGGTGGAGGTCCTGGATGCGCAGGAAGGGACGGTGCGGTTGCGTCCCGAGGTCGATCAGTACGCCCTTTTGGAACTTGACATGGGGGCACCCACACCTTTGCACCTTGCGGCGTAGTAACACCGACCGCTAGATCGCACTGCCTATTGGCTTTTGCCACCCCGCCCCCCGGGCAATAGTCGATGAAGGCAGCCGCTGTCGGGCACCGACCTAGTCGGCACCATTTCTTCCCATTCGTCATTGCGGCATCGGTGACTGGATCGGCGTTCGCTCGAAATGGGGTGAGCTGGGGCACCTCGCACGACAATACCCTGGGCATCGATCGGGTCGGATGCGGGAACTGCGACGCCTATAAGGGTGATACCGCCTGTTCGGTCGCGCTACCGGTCCTGTGCTTGAAGGTCGATGGGTCACCGCGTCCGAACTATGCCGTCCCCGCGATCTGTGGGGGTGTCATGCCCTGCGAATATTATAACGGCTGGGCGCAAGGTCATGTCGCCGCCACCATGCCGGTGGCAGGTGCCAGTCTCCACTCCATCGCTGCGGCTGATGCACTCTGCGCGAGCCAGTTCGGCGCCGGCTGGAAGATGGCCGAGCATCATGATGGCAAGCAACGGTCTGGCATGGGACTGAACAGGTTTTGCGGAAATGCCACCAACTGGAATTCGGCGAGTCCCTGGCCAGCCTCCAGTGCGAGCCCGGGTGGGTGGTATTTCTATGCCTATGGCAACTTGAATCCCGACACGCGTTATTGGGTAAAGATCAACGATCGACCAGCTAACTGCTGGAATTGACGGAGAGCAGGGCCAGCATTGCGCTGGCCCCGCTTTCTCGTTCCCACACTCCAGCGGCACTGCCATTAGGTTAAAGATTTTCGGTTTGCTCTGAGCCTGTCGAAGGGTAAACGGGAAATCCTTAACCGACTCAAGTTAAGCCGTCCGTGGTTCGACAAGCTCACCACGAACGGCTTAACAAAACGATCATCGAAAGGTGCAGCGTGCGGCCTTGATCATCCCTGCGGCCGGCTTGTGAGCGGCAAGGTCGTCGGTTCGCGACCGGTCACCGTTGGTCGGAACGATGACCAAGGTCTTCCCTGGCGCTTGGTCCAGGCCTCCTGCCGGGACCAGGGTGGGCGCGCCCGCCCACCCTGTGCCCCAATTTCAGCGGACGATCGGAATGGCGACTGAATATCCCGTGCCTTGACGGCTTGAGTCATTGTTCAAGACGCCGTTGCCGTCATTGTCGTAGTAGATCGTTCCGGTGGCGAAAAACCCCGTGGACTCGCGCAGCGGAAAAAACGACGTGATCGTATACGGCTTTGTTTCGGCAGTATAGACGTTGGTGGCGATGCGGGTCACATCCACCTGCACGCCCCGGTTGCTGACCGTGAAGGTTGCATGCGAAATGGCCGGCTTACCGTTTTCCACTTTTGGCCCCAGTTCAAGGCGGAACATATTGGTGTGCGCGGTCGGGGACTCATAGCCGTCGTAGCACACGAGCGTCAGGTTCCCTGAGGGGGCGGCCACCGTCCCGGCGACGAAATGGCATTCAGCATAGGTGCCGCCATAACCATTCTCATTACTGCCCGTGGAAAAATGCCCACCAAAACCAATGGCGTTAGCCAGACCGTTGACCACAAAGGTCACCGAGGTCTTGCCGGCGACGCTGACCGCGGCTGGCGCGGCGCTGGCGGTCTCGGTCGCCAGGATCACGCTCAACAATCCCAGGCCGAGGCTTAGCTTACGATTCACAAACATAGTTTTTCTCCAGCATTGAGTGCCGCAAAGTGATTGGCGAGTTAGGCATTGTCGTTGCGGCAATCGGCAATACCCGGCGAAAGTCCGTGCGTCGACTGACGCGGCCGGTGCGTACGGCGTGTCGCTCAACGTTCATCCTTGATCAGACAGCCGCACCTCGCGGCGATCGGCTGCGGCGGGGGTTGCAGCGGCCGCATCCCGATAGCGGCGGCCTTCACTCTCTATTGCCGAGGGGGGGCGGCGAAAGCCAAAAGGCCAATCGCGATGCTGGGCAAAAAAGCTTGGTCGTGGCGCACCGGGGCAACGGCCATGGGAGCACGACTAGCCACCCCGGATGATGGGCGTCCCCCGCGGACACGGCTTCAGTTTCATTTGGCCTTTCACCGCCCACCCCCCAGGCATAACCATGGTGATGGGGTCGCGACCGTGCCTGTCGGTTCGCTACTCCAGGGTCGAGTCCTTTACCACCATGGAGCGATCCCGTGTTCATTCATCGCCTCGTTATTGCCTTTCTGCCTGTGTTCTTGCTGGACCCCCAGCCGACTCTGGTGCGTAGCGGTTTTCCGGAAATCGAGAGCGACTTTGAAGGGGTCTGTCAGACCGCCTTCGAGCAGTCGCACCAGCCCTATGTGGAGGTCGTGCCGACGCCGCTGCCGCTGTTCGATCCGCCGCCGACCGGCGCCAAGGACGCCCCGGGTCTGGTCTTCGATGAATACAATCGCATCTGGCCCCGCCACCCGCTCTACAGCGACCGCTACCTCTGGGCCATTGCGCTGCCGCGCGGCAATGTGCATAAGGAACCGATCGATCTGCGGTTCGCCACCGCTGTGGCCGGTCCCTATCGTTCCGGGGCCTATGAATGGTCCGACTTCAACTATCGCTCACCGGCGATCGAGCCGCCATTGCCGAGGCGCATCCCGGCGGCCGCGCGGAGCGTCACGGCCCTGGCGCTTGGCGCACGGCTGGGTCGCGCACGGACCTGGCCGCAATTCGCCTATATCGGGGGCAGCGGCTATGTCTGTCTGGCCGGGCTCGACACCGGTTTGGGCACCAGCCTGCGGTTGGGGGCCTATAACGTCGGCGAGGTCGAGGCCAAGCCGCGGCTCACCAAACTCGCTGTGCGGCCGCTGCCTGAACATCGCTTCGCGCTGCACGGGGTCATCGAAAGTGCGCCCTTCACTGCCTGTATGCAGGCGGTGATGATGCCGGGGTTGAGCACACGGATGCAGACGACGCTGCGGTTCTATCCGCGCGCGGGCTATGTCGGTCCGCCAGGGGCCAAGGTCAGTCCGCTCGCCATGAGCAGTATGTTCTGGAAGGGGGCGGCGGATACGCCGGCCGATCGTAAAGACCAAGCCCATGATGCCGATACGCTGATGGTCTGCGGACAGGCCGCCGTCTCGCTCGAGGGTCTGGCCCCGGTCGTTGGAGAGCCGCCAGCCATTTACGAGTTCGGTCCCGCCCCCTGTTTCGGACTGATGCAAAGCGATCGCGCGCCGGCCCACTATCAGGCCTATGCGTCCGCCGAGTATGCCCGGCGGGCGAGCCTGTGGGTCGACGATGTGGAATCGGACCTGGCCTATTCAGTGAAGCTGATGGCCTATGGGAGCAACTACGAGGGTGAGGACAATGTCGTCGCCTATGCGGAATTCCTGGACGACCTGCCGGTTGCGCTGGCGGCCGACGATGGCGCGACCTTCAGCTATACCGTGACCGCCTCGGCCCTGCCGCCGGGCCAAGCCGATCCGCCGGGCGCGGTGACCGGCACCATCCTCGCCCAGAGCGGAAACCAGAGCGGGAAAAAGTTCAACACGACCGGGCAGTGGCTCCCATCAGGGCTCAAATCGGTCGGCGACGGATCAATGCCCGCCCGTCGATCAGGAACACCAGCGCCAGGAAAAGTGCGAGCAGCGATGCCCCCACCGGCAGTGGGTGCCACGCCAGCCCACCGACCATCGCCCGACTCAGCCCATAGAGACCCAGACCCAGGGCCAGATAACCGAAGACCCGCTTGAGGTCATAGGGGACCGGGTAGTAGCGTCGCCCGAGCACATAGGAGATCAGCACCATCGCGCTGTAACAGGCCAGATGCGCCCAGGCCGCCCCGGCATAGCCATAGCGTGGGATCAGTGTCAGCAGCACGCCGACCGTGATGGCCGCGCCGATCAGTGAGACCCAGGCCCCCATCAGCGTCCGATCGGTGAGCTTGTACCAGATCGACAGGTTGACATAGATGCCGAGCAGCAGGTTGGCAAACAGCAGCACCGGGACCACGCTCAACCCCTCCCGGTAGGCCGCCCCCACGAAATACTGGAACACATCCAGGAACAGCGTGACCAGCAGAAAGAGGAAGACACAGCAGATGACAAACCAATTGAGTACGGCGGCATAGGTGCGCCCGGCATCGGCCCGCTTGGCGTGGGCGAAAAAGAAGGGCTCGCCAGCATAGCGGAAGGCCTGGATGAATAGCGTCATCAGGATCGAGAGCTTGTAACAGGCGCTGTAAATGCCAAGTTGCGCCATGTTGGTCGCATCGTCGAACGGCAGCAGATATTTGAGCGCCGCCCGGTCCAGCATCTCATTGACGATCCCGGCCAGGCCGATGACCACCATCGGCAGTGAATAGCGCAGCAGGCGGCGGGCCAGCGCCCCATCGAATCCCCGCAGCCCCCCCTTGAACTGGGGCGCCAGCATCAGGATCTTGAGCCCGCTCGCCGCCAGGTTGGCGATTAACACATAGCCGACGCCCACCGCTGGGTCCCACAGCCGGCCCAGGAGGCTCGCGGGGTCGGTCTCGAAGGCCGCCCGCAACCCCAGGATGAAGACCAGGTTAAGCCCGACATTGAGGGCGATCTCCAGCACCTTGATCACCGCGAAGCGCAGTGCCTGATTCTCCGCCCGCAGCCTGGCGAAGGCCACTGCGCCGATCGAGTCCAGGGCCAGGATGGCGGCGCACCACCAGATATATTCACTGTGTTGCGGGTGTCGCAGCAGGTCCGCGGCGGGTTGCCGCAGGAACCAGGCGACGAGCATAAACACTAGGTTTGCCAATACCATAAAGCGCAGCGCCGTGGCGTAGACCACCTGTGGTGCCTGCTCCCCGCTGGCGCGGAAGCGGAAATAGCCGGTCTCCAGCCCGAAGGTGAGGAGCACCGCAAAAAATCCCATGTAGGCATAGAACTCGGCCACCACCCCGTACTGCGCCGGCGCGAAGGTGTAGGTGAAAAGCGGCACCAGGAGATAGTTGAGAAAGCGCCCGAGGACGCTGCTGACCCCGTAGACGGCGGTCTGGGAGGCGAGACGCTTAAGCGGGTTCAAGGCACGGGATTCCAGGGGCGGCGGGTCGGGGGGCGCATTCTAACCTAGCCGAGACGCTGCGCGGGCCCGGGCCGCGCGAAAAGAGGTGTGTCCGCAAATGAACGCAAGAATCTTGATTACTTGCGTTCATTGGCGTTCATTTGCGGCTAACTCTTTTATTAGCTGCGAATAAAGGACATGAACTCGGCGCGGGTGAGTTGGTTGGTCTCGAATGACCCACGCATGGCACTGGAGACGGTGGTGCTGCGCTGCTTCTGCACCCCGCGCATCATCATGCAGGTGTGGCTCGCCTCGATGACCACGGCCACCCCGTGGGCGCCCAGGTGCTCGATCAATGCGTCCGCCACCTGATTGGTCAGTCGTTCCTGCACTTGCAGCCGCCGGGCGAAACAGTCCACCACCCGTGCGACCTTGGACAGGCCCACCACCTTACCGTTGGGCAGATAACCGACATGGGCATGACCGAAAAAAGGCAGCATGTGATGCTCGCACATCGAATAGAACTCGATGTCACGGATCACCACCATCTCCTTCACGTCCTCCGCAAACAGGGCCTTCTTGATGATCTCCTCGGGCGAGAGTTGATAACCGCTGGTGAGAAAATCCATCGCCTTGGCCACCCGCAAGGGCGTTCGGCGCAGACCCTCGCGGTCGGGGTCCTCCCCGATGGCCACCAGCATGGAGCGCACCAAGGCCTCCTTGGGCGCGTCGTAGACCTCCTCCTCCGACTGCGCTTCAAAGGTGGCGGCGTAGCGGGCCTCGGCCATCACTTTGGACATTCTAGGTTTTTCTGACATGGGTGGTTGCCTCTCCTGAAGGTCTAGCGACTGCGCTGGGTGCGATCGCCGACACTGATTGGCCTAAGACAGTGGGGGTTGGTGAGGGAAAATGGAACCTCTGCGGACAGGAAACAGCGCGCGGAGCAGACCAGCGCATCCTCAAGCGGTGGGTTGTCCGCGCCTGCACGAGGCGCACCGCATTGCTGCTGCGCGGGCGCAATGACCGCCCCGGGTTGACGCGACCTGACCCCGGGCGCTGTAATGACTCACCCATTCCCGCGGGCAAGCGCCCAGGTAGATCGACACCATGCTCCTGCAACCAGTCATCCTCTCCGGCGGTTCCGGCACCCGTCTGTGGCCCCTGTCGCGCGAGGCCTACCCCAAGCAATTCCTGCCGTTGACCAGCGTGTACACCATGCTCCAAGAGACGGTGCGGCGCCTCGACGGGCTGGATCAGGAGCACCCGCGGCGCGGTATCGGCCTGGTCGATCCGCTGGTGGTATGCAACGAGTCGCACCGCTTTCTGGTCGCCGAACAGTTCCGCCTGATGGGTCGCACCCCGGGGGCGATCATCCTGGAGCCCAAGGGGCGCAACACCGCCCCGGCGTTGACGGTGGCGGCCCTGGCGGCGGTACGCGACGGGCTGGACCCGGTCCTGCTGGTGATGCCGGCGGACCATCTGATCCGCCACGAGCCGGCCTTCCGCACCGCGGTGGCCGATGGTTTCAGCCTGGCCGAGCAGGGCGCGGTGGTGACCTTCGGTATCGTCCCGGACAAGCCCGAGGTGGGCTATGGGTACATTCGCCGGGGCGATCGCTTTGATCCCCCTCATCTAATGGAGCCGTTGGCGGGCAGCGCCTACCGGCTCAACGCATTTGTGGAGAAGCCCGAGGTCGCGACCGCCGAAGGCTATCTGGCCTCCGGTGAGTATCTGTGGAACAGCGGCCTCTTCGTCCTCAAGGCCTCACTCTGGTTAAGCCTGATCGAGCGCTTTCGCCCGGACATCGCCCAGGCCGCGGCGCACGCCTATACCGAGGGTCGCCAAACCGGGCAATTTTTCAGTCTCGCCCCCGCCGCCTTCGCCGTTTGCCCGAGCGACTCGATCGACTATGCGGTGATGGAGCGCTTGGCCGGCGAGGGTGCGAGTGAGGGTCCGCCGGCCGTCGTCATCCCGCTGGAGGTCGGCTGGTCCGACGTGGGCGCTTGGTCCACCCTGTGGGAGGTGAGCGAGCAGGACGCCGCCGGCAATGTGTTGGACGGCGACGCCTTTGTCCATGACGCCAACAACAACCTGCTGATCGCCCGTCACCGCATGGTGGCCCTGGTGGGGGTGGACGACCTGATCGTGGTCGAAACGCCCGACGCGGTGCTGGTGGTCAAGAAAGACCGTGCCCAGGACGTGAAGGCCGTGACCCAGTTCCTGGAGCACGAGGGACGCCACGAGTTCCGCCACCACCAGCGGGTGCATCGCCCTTGGGGGGCCTACGAGTCGATCGGGCAGGGTGGGCGCTATCAGGTCAAACGCTTGTCGGTGAAGCCCGGGGAGTCACTGTCATTGCAGATGCATCACCATCGCGCCGAGCACTGGGTGGTGGTCTCCGGCACCGCCCGCGTGACCTGTGGCGACAAGACCTTCCTGATCACCGAGAACCAGTCCACCTATATCCCGGTCGGCAGTACGCACCGGCTGGAGAATCCTGGGACCATCCCGCTGGAGATCATCGAGGTCCAGTCCGGCAGCTATTTGGGCGAGGACGACATCGTGCGCTTCGAGGATGTCTATGCGCGCGACTCCAAGGACGCTGGCTGAAGCTGGCAGGCGTGTGACACCGCCCTCGCGCTCGTGACACCGCTCTGCGGTGTCACGCCGCTGTCAGGCACTCTGCGTAGCGAGCGTCGGCGCTCGGCGCCCCAATCGATTAAGACCCAGGTTTGCGCATGAACCCTTCGTTCAGTGGTCGTGCAACAGGCCCTGCCACGCCGGATGGGCGGCGATCAACCCCAGCCCCGCGTGTAGCAGGGTCCTCCCCGGCTCCATCTTGAACCAGGTGGAGGCCCCGGAGGGGTGGGGCAGGGGGATCAGGTCCGCCGCCAGACCGGCCTTCGAGCGATAGGGCCATTGCTGTCCGACCAGCCCGTCGAGCCTTGCCCCCGCGGGCAGTTGGTCCGCGAACTGCGCGATGGCGAGCTTGCCCACCGGGATGATGAGCCGCGGCTGGCTGATTGCCATCTCACCTTGCCACCAGGGCGCGCAGTGCGCCACCTCGTGTCGATCCGGCACCCGGTCCCCGCCCTTAGGGTTCTTGCCGGGAAAGCAGCGGCAGACCGCGCTCATCAACACCCGCTCCCGGAAGGTCGGCTCGTCCATTCCGATCGATTGGAACCAGCGAAACAGGGTCTTACCGGCGGTCCAGCAAAAGGGTCGACACTGTTCGATCTCCTTGGTCCCGGGCGCCTGGCCGATCATCATCACCGGCGAGATGACGGCAGTGCCATAGACCGGTGGGCCGAACATGCCGGGGCAGCGGCGGCAGCGCAGCAGGTCTCGATACAGTGCTGAGAGCTGACTCAACTGCTTCGACCCGGCCGCCGCCCCGTCCGCTTTCTGCATGGTGACATCGATAACCTCATCCATCGTGGCGTCCCGAGAAATTCTTCGTCAAAGCGCGCAGCGCAACGCTGACACCTCAGGGAGCTGCAAGCGTCGGTACCAGTATGCGCTTACCTGAAAGCCGGGCGCTGCACGCTAGCGCTGCGCCTTCCCCCAAGTGTCGCGCAGCCCCACCGTCAGGTTGAAAACGGGCCGCGCCGCGGTGCTGTCCTGGTCGGCGACAAAATAGCCCTCGCGCTCAAACTGGAAGCGCTCGCCGGGGGCCGCGGCCGCGAGTGAGGGCTCCGCCAGACTGTCGCTCAACACGGTGAGCGAGTCGGGGTTGAGGTCGGCGAGGAAGTCGCCGCCACCCGCACCCGGGACCGGGACGCTGAACAGCCGGTCGTAGAGCCGCACCTCGCACGCAACGGCGTGGGCGGCGCTGACCCAGTGGATGACCCCGCCGACCTTGCGCCCCTCCGGGTTGCGGCCCAGGGTCTGCAAGTCCGCGGTGGCGCGCAGTTCGGTGACTTGTCCGTCCGCATCCTTGGTGACCTGATCGCAACGGATCACATAGGCGTTGCGCAGCCGCACCTCACCGCCGGGGATCAGGCGCTTGAAGCCCTTGGGCGGGAGCTCGGCGAAGTCGTTGCGATCGATGAAAATCTCGCGTGCGAAGGGGACCTGGCGCGTCCCCATGGTCGCATCCTTGGGGTGGTTGCCGGCGGCCATCTGCTCGACCTGACCCGCCGGGATGTTCTCAATCACGACCTTCAGCGGGCGCAGGACCGCCATGCGCCGGGGTGCGCTGGCGTCCAGGTCGTCGCGGATGGCGCTCTCCAGGAGCGCCATCTCCACCCGGTTGTCGGCCTTGGTGACGCCGATGCGCTCGCAAAAGTCGCGGATGGAGGCGGCGCTGTAGCCGCGGCGGCGCAGCCCGGCGATGGTCGGCATCCGCGGGTCGTCCCAGCCGCTAACGTGCCGCTCGGTGACGAGCTGGGTCAGCAGCCGCTTGCTCATGACCGTGTATTCCAGATTGAGCCGGGAGAACTCGATCTGGCGCGGCTTGGAGGGGACCGAGACGTTGTCCACGCACCAATCGTAGAGCGGGCGGTGGTCCTCGAACTCCAAGGTGCAGATGGAGTGTGTAATGCACTCCAAGGCGTCCGAGATGGGGTGGGTGTAGTCGTAGGTCGGGTAGAGACACCAGAGGGTGCCGGTCTGGTGGTGGATCACCCCGTGGCGGATACGGTAGAGCACCGGGTCGCGCAGGTTGATGTTGGGCGAGGCCATGTCGATGCGGGCGCGCAGGCTGCGGGCGCCGTCCGGGAACTCGCCAGCACGCATGCGCGTGAAGAGGTCCAGGTTCTCCGCAACCGACCGTTGGCGCCCCGGGCTCTCGCGGCCCGGTTCGGTGAGGGTGCCGCGATAGGCCCGGACCTCCTCGGCGCCCAGGTCGCAGACATAGGCCAAGCCCTTGTGGATCAGTTCGATGGCGAAGCCGTAGAGCTGCTCGAAATAGTCCGAGGCAAAATAGCGCCGGTCTCCCCAGTCGAAGCCCAGCCAGCGCACGTCGGCCTGGATGGAGTCGACAAACTCCAGATCCTCCTTGTGCGGGTTGGTGTCGTCGAAGCGCAGGTTGCAGGTGCCTGGGTAGTCCTGGGCCAGGCCGAAGTTGAGACAGATCGACTTGGCATGTCCGATGTGCAGATACCCGTTGGGTTCCGGCGGGAAGCGCGTGGCGATCCGCTGGTGGCGACCGGCGGCCAGGTCCTCCTCGACGATCTGACGGATGAAGTTGGAACGGTGCGAATCGACGGGGTCAGTCATGATGCTCGGGGGTGCGAAAAAGGGGGGCGCCGGGGCAGGGCGGTAAACGGCACATTCTAGCCCGGAACTCCTCCGCTCGGCGCGCGGGTCGCGAGCCGCAGCAAGCAAGGCTGGCCCGGCCGGCGCCGGGTCGCCGCTCTAATGTCCCGTCACCGCGGTAGCGATCCCCCCGGCCAGACCCTGTTCCACGTCCTCCATCCGGGTGACTCCGCCATAGATGCCGCCCCAGGCGAAGGTCTTATAGACGGGGGATTCCATCGGGCCGAACTTCTATCGCCTTCTCAGGAGAAAGGCAACAGGAATAGAGGAATTTATTGGGCCCCCGCTCGGCCTTATCGGCTGGGCAGCCAGGCAGTTGGACACCTGGCTGGCCGCGTCCGCGATGCTGGTGGTCGGGGGGGAGCGTCGGATAGGCCCGAGCACAGTCCGGCCGGGCCAGCGAAATCGGTGCGGATACGGCCATCCCTGGCCGTGACAGATCAATGGAACTGTTCTTCTTCGGTCGAGCCGGTCAGGGCGGTGACGGATGAGTGGCCGCCCTGGATGACGGTGGTCACGTCGTCGAAGTAGCCGACACCGACCTCCTGCTGGTGGGAGACGAAGGTGTAGCCGCGCTCGCGGGCGACGAACTCGCGCTCCTGGACCTTTTCCACATAGTGCTTCATGCCCTGGCCGCGGGCGTAGTCATAGGCCAAGTCGAACATGTTGTACCACATGTTGTGGATACCGGCCAGGGTGATGAACTGGTACTTGTAGCCCATGTCCGCCAGCTCCTCCTGGAAGCGGGCGATGGTCGCGTCGTCCAGGTTCTTCTTCCAGTTGAAGGAGGGCGAGCAGTTGTAGGCCAGCAGCTTGTTGGGGTTCTTCGCCAGCAGGGCCTGGGCGAACTCACGGGCAAAGCCGAGATCCGGCGTTTCGGTCTCACACCACACCAGGTCCGCATAGGGCGCGTAGGCGAGGCCGCGACTGATCGCCTGCTCACCGCCGTTGCGCACCATGTAGAAGCCCTCGTCGGAGCGGCCGCCGGTGAGGAAGGGCTGGTCGTTGGGGTCGACATCGTTGGTCAGCAGGTTGGCTGCCTTGGCGTCGGTGCGGGCCAGGATCAGGGTGGGGACGCCCATGACGTCGGCGGCCAGGCGCGCAGCCTTGAGCTTCTCGACCGCCTCACGGGTGGGCACCAGGACCTTGCCGCCCATGTGGCCGCACTTCTTCACCGCCGCGAGTTGGTCCTCGAAGTGGACCCCGGCGGCACCGGCGACGATCATGTTCTTCATCAGCTCAAAGGCGTTGAGCACGCCGCCGAAACCGGCCTCGGCGTCCGCCACGATGGGCAGGAAGTAGTCGATGTAGTCCTGGTCCCCGGGGCCCATGCCGCGCGACCACTGGATCTCGTCTGCCCGCTTAAAGGTGTTGTTGATGCGCCGCACCATGGTCGGCACCGAGTCGTAGGCATACAGCGACTGGTCCGGGTACATGGTCTCGGAGGTGTTGCCGTCCGCCGCCACCTGCCAGCCGGACAGATAGATGGCCTCGATCCCGGCCTTGGCCTGCTGCATCGCCTGGCCGGCCGTGATGGCGCCCATGCAGTTCACATAGCCCTTTTTGGACCCGCCGCGCACCAGGTCCCACAGGCGTTGAGCGCCGCGCTGGGCCAGGGTGTATTCGGGCTGCACGCTGCCGCGCAGGCGAACCACATCGGCGGCCGCGTAGCCGCGCTTCACGTCAGTCCAACGCGGGTTTTCTGCCCAGTCGGTTTCCAGGGCCTTGATCTGTTCGTCGCGGGTCATGTGGTGAATCCCCTCAAGTGGTTGAAAAATTGCAGATGTCTCCCCCCGCCTGCACTGGAGGGTCCCGGCTGGAGAGCAGCGCGAGCCCTTCGATTTATTAACCGACAAAATATCTCGGTCTTAACCGACTAAAGTACCTGGAGACTAAGCATTTGACGAAGCAATTCTACTAATCTTGTCCATTGCTTTCTTGAGGCGCCCGGTGACGCCGCCTGATAATCGGCGGAAAAAGCGCGCCGCCCCGGTCGCGCATCGCCCCCGCGCGCGGCATACTTCCCGCAACCCAAACACAGGACCGTCAGATGAATGTCAACCCGGAAGCCTTCCGCACCGCCGCCATGGCCCACGGCCTGGGCGAGGAGGACCTGAACCCGGACCCCGTGGGCCAGTTTCAGCGCTGGTATGAGGAGGCCATCGCCCAAGACCTGCCGGAGCCCAACTCAATGAGCCTGGCGACGGTCGACCCCGACGGTCAGCCGTATCTGCGCACCGTGCTGCTCAAGCTTTATGATCGCCAGGGGTTCGTCTTCTTTACCAATTACGAGAGCCGCAAGTCTCAGCAGATCGGAACCAACCCGCGGGTGGCCTTGCTGTTTCCCTGGGTGGCGCTGGCGCGCCAGGTGCAGATCGTCGGGACCGCACGGCGCATTTCCACTGCGGAGTCTTTAGGGTATTTCGCCACCCGCCCGCGCGGCAGCCAGATCGGCGCCTGGGCCTCGCCCCAGAGCCAGGTGATCACCTCGCGCTCGCTCCTGGAGGAGAAGGTGGCACAGATGCAGCGACACTTTGCCGAGGGGGCGATCCCGCTCCCGGACTTCTGGGGCGGCTATCGGGTGGAGCCGACCGAGATCGAGTTCTGGCAGGGCCGCGACAGCCGGCTGCACGACCGCTTTCGCTATCGGCGCTCCGCCGCCGGGGCGTGGGGGGTGGAGCGATTGGCGCCGTGAACGTCATTCCGGCCGGGACGCCGGAATCCAGGCCATGGACGGTAACTTGCGTCCAGCATGATCGTTGCGCCTGCCGCCGTTGGCACAAACCGCCCGCTTCGTGCATGATATACGTCGGCCCACAACATATAGGGGAGACGGCCGATGCACGGCAACTGGCAACACGTGAAGAACCTGGGCCGCAGATATGAACTGCGCGATGCCATCAAGCGGGTATGTACACCCGGCGATGCATCGGTTGAAGAAACGAAGTCGAGTACTGCGAAAAGCGTGGCCTGGAGCTGGAGGCGCGCATTGGCCGGCTGGCCCAGAAGGACCATCTTACCCATGCCAACCAAGAACTCGATCTGTGCCGCGATATCCGCCGCGTTTTCGACTACCTGACCGGCATCCTGGCAGACATGTACTCGCCGCCCCCGGACCTCCACCTGGAGACCGAGTTCGCGGCCCTCATTGAACGCATCGAGCGCAATACCGCGCGGCGGAAGGTCCCGCCCGATGACGCCTTCCAGCAGGCGCTGGCCAAGACCATCGACAAAGAACTCCAGGCGAGCGCGGCCGGGGCCTTGCGCGCGGCCCTGGCCGACCGGCTCAAGGTCCATCCAACCACCGTCGGCTTGCGGCTGTGCGAATCGGCTGAAGAGCCCGCGCTCGCCGAGCTCACCAGCGCCATCGTCGCCTGCCTCCGACAGGCCCCGCGGGGTGGGGCGAGCCGGGAGCTGCGCGCCGTCGCCCGGCGTCTGCTCGGCTGGCTGCTGATGCGGCTGGTCCGTGCCGAGTGGAGCGCGTCGGGGGCCGGTGCGGCATCTGGACCGATCGCCAGGATGCCCGGCGGCTCGGCCAAACCCCGCCCGGCCAGGCCGAGTATCTGGATATCCTGCGCGCCCCGCGGCGGATGGCTGAGGGCGAAGTCGAGCAGCTCGAGCTGCTGGGCGAGATTGCCGAGTTCGCGCTACGCAAGGCGCCGCGGGACGGCTGATGGGCCAGCCCGCCGTCAGCCGCGGGGATCTGCTGCGTTGCCTGCACTCGGAGGGGCGGGACGCGCTCACCGCGATGGCCGGGCTTGCCGGGTACCGGCGAGTGCCCAAGGCTAAGCCCACACCTGCGCCCGCGGGACGACTTGCTGCGGGTCCGGTGCCGGTTTCCCGCGGCTCGACGCCCGCGGCGCCCTCTGCGTCGCCACCCGCCGATGCGCCTGGGGAGGGCACCCAGCCAGTCGGCGGGTTACCCTTCTATCGGGTGGTCGGCTACCGATCCATTGAGCGCGAGTCGCCGCCCGGCGAGCGCCCGGACTGGTACCACGCCGCCCGGCCGTTCGCGCCGGGCGAACAGCGCCAACAACGCCTTTCCCCGCCCGTGCCGGAGCCGCTGATTCCCTGGCCGCGCCTCTGGCCCTTCCTGCGCGCCGCCCTGGGCGACTGGACCGAGCGGCGCGAGCCGGACCTGAAACGCCTCGTGGACCTGATCGCCTGCGGCCAAGCCCCCCGCCGCCTGCCCAGGCAGCGGCTCCACCGCTGGGCACCCGCCTGCCAGTTGATCCTGGACCTGTCGCCCCGCCTGACTCCATTCCACGGTGACTATTGGCGCCTGCTTCCGGCGCTGGGGCGGCTGCGCGGCCACCTGGGCCGTGTCCTTTCGGCAAGCCTGCATGAATGTGGAGCGTTGGTCCGGTAGTGTGGGAGCCCCGCGTCCTTGGCGAACGGGAGGGGCGATGTTGTCGCTGGCCGGGCGGGCAAGCGGCACCGAGCGGGCAGCGTCTGGCACCG